>JAKPFT010000099.1 GCA_029551285.1 bacterium
GCCCAGCCAGCGGTTGGGCGTGATGGTACCTACCACGCGGCTACCCTTCAGTAAGTCCACCCGGACGGTGCTTCCAGGATTTCCGGTATAGGTCCATCTGACATTTTCCTGGGTGCCGACATACCAGGTCTCGCCGCCAGCTGGAACGGTCACGGTGATGTTCTTACCGGAAATGGTAAACGATTCGCTCAGCGCGGAGATCGCCGGTATCATCAAACTGACAATCTTCACCCGGTAGTTGTCTCCGCCAGGAACAGCGGCTGGTATTGTCCAGTAAGTGGAGCCCACGCCTTCTGTACCCACACTAACTCTCTCCGCGATGGTCGTCACCACAGTTTCACCATCAACCAGTTCAATCTTCACTTCTGGACCTACAAATCCGGTATATGTCCAGTTTAGAGAATAGGTTTTACCCTGTTCCCATGTGGCTCTACTTTGAGGAGATTCAACCTTAATTTTCCCGAGTATGTCCCCGGCGGTTCCCTTTTCGCAAATCGCATAAACTTTACCTTCCCCGCCACTTTTTGTAACTACATACAGGGTACTGTCTTTGCCTATGGCTATCGGAGCCACAATCTCCCCGAGACTACCTTCAACCGGGAACTTCCAGGCAGGTGAACCATCAGGTTTGAACGCATGGATGTGACCGTTACTGCAACCTATGTAAACATACCCGCTTTTATCAAGAGATGGGGCGATGGCAAATCTGTCGGCCGGCGGTGTGTCTGCCTCTTTCAGATCGCAGACAAGAACCTTTTCTCCACTTTCTTCATCAATGATGTAGAGTTTTTCCTGACAGGCAAACCAGATCTTTCCGGCTGTGGCCAGGGAAGGACTGTAATACCAGGCCGGGCCATCAAGAAGGATTTCCCACTTTTTGCGTATCTCGCCAGTCCTGAAAATTGCGTAAAGTTTTCTGTCGCTGCTGCCAAAAACCACATATTTGCCCACGCACGGCGAAGAGTTAATCCAGTTTCCAGTGCGGAAAGTGAAAATTTTTGTGCCCTGGGTACTGACGGCATAAAGGTCAGCCTGAAGACCGCCTTCCCCAAAATAGAGGCCGGTCTCGCTGTCCATGGCTGGTGAAGAACAGGGTTTATAAATAATCGCAGAATTTTCCTCAGAATACTTCCACTTAAATCCGTCAGGGGTGAAGGCGTAGAGACCCGCCTTCTCTCCACTGCCTTCGTGGGCGGTAACATAGACGCTTCCGTCTGAGCCAATAACCGGTGAAGAAACAACTGGGCCAATTTTTTCGTAAACCCATTTTCCCTGGCCGTTGGGGTTAACGGCGCAGAACCGGCCAGCGCGAGACCCAACATAGATAGTCCCGTCTTCGCCAATGGCTGGAGTGGAAAGAATATCTTCGGATGATGATTGGCTACCTATAGGATATCTCCACAACTCCTGACCGTTGGCAGCATTTATGGCTAAAAGGTAGCCGCCGGAAGTTAGGTATAACCTGCTTTCTTCTGCCAGTACGCAGGAAGACACAGCCGGGGAGACTGCTTTTCTAACCCACTTGACGACGAGTTCGCCACCGTTTCTGGGCCCCTCACCGCTGGCTCTACCGGTATGATGTCTGTCGTGGGCAAACATCGGCCAGGGATGCTCTGCCAGGACAGTGAAAGGAAAAAAGAAAAGGTAGAAGAGGCCCACCAGCCAGTGTTTTTTGTCCATCTTCGCCTCCCTGGTGAGGAAACTTCTGTTAGCATTATACCTACAGAAAACATCGCCTGTAAACAACTTATCAAAAAGACAAACGACGCCGGATGTGTTTTAGATGGTCACCTGCCAGAAAACCTTGAGATATTTCTCTTTCTTTGCCAGGCAGAAGAGAAGTAAAATAATGGTGCAGAAAACTTAACCGTCAAAAGGGGGTGGCCATGCGGGTTGTGGTACTTCTGATGGTGATGCTGGTAGCGGTTGGCTGTCAGAAGAAGGGAGCAGGTACCAAACTGCCTGAAGGTTTGAAGAAACTCGGGGGACAACTGGAGCATGCTGTTCAGAAATCAAAAGGTTCAGACCAGGTGCTGTATCTCACCAACAAGGTTAATCTTTTCAAAAGGCAGAATGGTCGTTACCCTTCTTCGCTCAATGAACTGGTGGAGCAGGGCATCATTGACAAACTGCCGGCGCCGCCTGAAGGGACACAGTTTGCTTACGACCCGGCTACCGGCAAGGTATCACTGCGTTAAACGGTTACTCTTTGTGGAAAAAGAGAAGTTGCAGTAAAATAGTTGTTCTGCGGGGAGTAGCGCAGTCCGGTTGAGCGCGTCTGGTTTGGGACCAGAAGGTCCCCGGTTCAAATCCGGGCTCCCCGACTCTGTACTTTTCAAAAAGGAGGCGAAGTGTACCAGATCGTTATTGATACCACCAAACCAAGACTTACCCACCGGGAAAGATTCAGGCGACTTATGCATTTTCAGACTGTGGACCGCGGTGTCCACTGGGAATTTGGTTATCTAACAGAAACGGTGGAAAGATGGCAAAAGGAAGGTTTGCCTGAAGGTTTTCGGCGGTATGAGGGCCGCGGCTCCATAGAGGAATATTTTGGCGTTGACCCTTACACCTGGGTGCCGTGTGACCACGGCTTGCAGCCACCTTTTAGCGGCGAGGTAAAAGTTCTGAAGGAAGAAGAAGGTAAGAGGATAGAACAGCACCCGGATGGCACCATCATGGAAGTTAAGACAAAAGGAATCAAGACCATCCCTCATTACATTAAGATGCCTATCGCCGGTTGGGATGACTGGAAAAGGTTCAAAGAAAGACTGCATCCGGACAGCCCGGAAAGAAAACGTTTTGATTACCGCCGTCTGAATGAAGAGTTCAGACATGCCAGTATTCCGGTAGGCATCAGTATGGGTTCGTTCTTTGGCATTCCGAGAAACTGGATAGGGTTTGAGCAGATTTCTCTGATGCTCTACGATGACCGCGGCCTGGTGGAAGATATTATTGAGACCCTAACCTGTTTGTATGAAGCCAATTTAAGGAGGGCTTTAAGGGAAGTGGAGGTGGACTTTGCTGGCGGCTGGGAGGACATCTGCTTTCGCAGCGGGCCGATGATTAATCCAGCGATGTTTCGGGAACTGGTGGCGCCACGGGTGAAGCGGGTCTGCACTCTTTTGCGGCAGCACGGCGTGGACATTATCTGGACGGACTGCGATGGCAATATCAATGACCTGGTGCCCATCTGGCTGGAGTGCGGTCTCAACTGTATGTTTCCCGTAGAAGTCCACGCTGGTAGCGACCCGGTAGAGCTGAGGAAAAGGTATGGCCACAACATTCTGCTGCGGGGTGGCATCAACAAGCGGGCTCTCTCTCAGGGGAAAAGAGAGATTTTGAAGGAACTTAAAAGGGTGGAAGGATTGGTGGCTGACGGTGGCTATATCCCCGGGGTTGACCACCGGGTCCACCAGGACGTTAGTTACGATAACTATCGCTATTACATTCGGGAAAAATTAGTTATGTTAGGCTGGCTGAAGGAGGAGATAGAAGCCGTTGAAGGGCTGGCCGGAATGTAGTTTCCTCGGGTCAACCATAGCGGAGGGATGATGGCGGCGCCGGCTGTGGTGATTAAGTTCTTTGCGCCGGTGATAGACAGCAGCATCAATGCGTTGATGGAAGCCATTGACCGGAAGATGCAGCAGGGCGCAAAAGCTTTCACCATTTTGATTTCCTCTCCAGGCGGTTCCGTCTTCCACGGCCTTTCAGCGTACAACTACCTCAAGGGCTTGCCGGTGACGATTACCACCCACAACTTTGGCAGTGTTGATTCTATAGGGGTAGTGCTTTTCTGTGGTGGCGCCAGGCGCTATTCTGTGCCTCAGGCAAGATTTCTGCTGCACGGGGTGGCGGCTGGTTTCCAGAACGAGCGTCTGGAAGAGAAACAACTGGAAGAAAGATTGAAGATGCTCCGCATTGACCTGGAAAATATCGCCAAGGTGATTGCTGCCAATACAGGAAAAGCGGTTGAAGACGTCACGCAGGCGATGCTGGAACGGACGACGCTGAATCCGGAAGAGGCGGTAGCGTGGGGACTGGTCCACGCCGTCCGTTCCGAACTGTTTGCTCCTGGTGCTGAGGTTATATCCATTCACCACCAGCCACCAAGATAAACCTTCAGGTAATAATGCCGCCTTCCTCCGAGAGGAAGATTCCTTTCAGCTTCATTTCCAGGCTGTGCGGATTTTCAGCGTTTTCTAAGGCTACTTCCTGAGTAATCCAGTTATTGTTGACTAATTCCAGCAGGGAAGCCTCAAAATCCTGCATTCCTTCAGTGCGACCAGCCTGCACGGCCTTGATGATTTTTTCTTCCTGTTCTTCAATAATGAGACGGCGGATAATAGAATTGACAAACATGATTTCGCAGGCGGGAACCATGGACACACCTTCCCGGCAGGAAGGCAACAGTATCTGGGAAGCCACCGCTCTCAAGTGCATGGCGATAGCGCGTCTTACCTGGGGCTGTTCACTCTGGGGGAAAAAGTTGAGCAGCCGGGTGATTGTCTGAACCACATTAGAACTGTGAAGTGTGCCGAAAACCAAATGGCCGGTTTCCGCTCCGTGGAGGGCAAATTCCACTGTCTCCCGGTCACGAATCTCGCCGGCCAGAATTACGTCCGGGTCTTCCCGGACTGCGGAGCGCAGGGCCTCCTGAAAGGAACTGACGTCTATGCCCACCTCCCTCTGGTTGATGACGGCCTGGTCATTGTGATAAAGAAACTCAATCGGGTCTTCAATACAGAGGATGTGGCAGCGCCGGCTGTGATTGATGCGGTTGATAATCGCTGCCAGGGTGCTGGATTTACCGGTACCGGTGGGTCCGGTCACCAGGACCAGTCCGTCCAGAAAGTCAGCCAGCCGGCTCATCGCCGGCGGCAGATTAAGAGTTTCAAAGTCAGGAATTTTCTGGCTGATGCGACGGCCCACCAGGGCCAGCGTTCCCCGTTGCTGGAAAACATTGATGCGGAAACGTCCAATCCCGGGGAAGCCCCGACCCAGGTCCACATTGCCTGTCTGTTCCAGAATTTTGCCTTCTTTATCCGTAAGAAGGGAGGCCACCATCCGCTTTAAGATTTCGTCATTGAGCGCCGGAAAGTCAGTCTGCCGGAGCAGTTCACCTTTGATGCGAAATATCGGTGGCGAACCAACCTGAAGGTGGATATCAGAAGCCCGTCTTTCTTCCATTAGCGAAAGCAGTTTCTCCAGCGTCAGGCTATCCATGAGTTCCTTTCAGTTGAAACTTGCTCCAACGCCAGCTTCAGAAGGTGCATTTTTGCGGATTGGCTATTATAATGTAAGCAGGAAATTTTGGTAGTGTCAAAAAATGAATGACAGAAAGATGGAAAAGAAAGGGAACAAACTGGCTCACTCAGTGTGCTCCGGCACAGACAAGGACTACGCCGAAATCGGTTGCCCGGCGAACTCGCCCACTACCCGTGGGCTCAGACACCGCCGAGCAAGGTATTGCGTCCCGGATAAACTTCTCCGGTCCGCTTACCGAACGCTGCCGCTTTTCGTCTTGTCTTGTAGCTGTGCCTTCGCAATTCGTTCGCCAGTTATTCCCTTCCTTTTTTGACAGTGTAGGGGGAGGGGAGACAGATAAGGAGTCACAAAGCCATTGACAGACAAAAGAAAGGACCAAAACAAGTCAACGTTTTTGAGAGAACAAAAATTCTTACCAGGGGGGATGATGAAGAATCGGGTAATAGTTTTTTTTGCTTCTCTGTTGATGTTGGTGGTGACCAATTCCGGGAGAGGTTCGGGAACCGGGACCCCGCGTCTGAGCCACGTTAACTTTAAGGATTGGCCTCAGGCAAAGTTTGGCGATATCCGGCTTTTGATTGCCAGTCGGCCGCAGCTGGCTAACCAGGGTTTTGCCGGAGCCAGACCCGGGGAGATGAAAAATACCCTGATGATTTTTCCGAATTTGCCTGATGGCGTGAGTTTCACCAATACTGACCAGGGCTATGGGCCGGTAGTGGCGGACTTGACCATTGTGTATTTTGACAGAAATTTCCGGATTTTGAAGTCTGAAGTGATGAAGGCAGAAACGGGTCATTCCACTGCTCCCCGGGGGGCAGCGATGGCCATTGAAGGTTTAGCCAACTGAACAGGGGGGAAGGATGAAGCACATAACCACAGAGCAGGCCCCAGCGGCCATTGGTCCTTACTCACAGGCAGTGGAGGCCAGCGGTTTTCTTTTTGTCTCCGGGCAGCTCGGTCTTGACCCGGCTAACGGCGAGCTGGCCTCTTCCGAAATTACCGGCCAGACTGAGCAGACGATAAAAAACCTGGAGAATATTCTAAAGGCGGCTGGCAGCAGCCTGGACCGGGTGGTGAAGACAACGGTTTATCTGGCACGCCTGGAAGATTTTCCGGCGATGAATGGTGTGTACAGCCGTTACTTCACCGGCAAGCCAGCCAGGGCAACCGTGGTCGTTTCCGCACTGCCCAGACAGGCTCTGGTAGAAATTGAGTGTGTGGCTCTAACCCGTGAAGGGTAAGAATTTTGGTTTTTCAGGATTCAAAGTAGCTTCTGATTTCCTTCATCCTTTCCGGAATTCTTATCTTCTGGGGACATTTTTTTTCGCACCGACGGCATCCGGTACAAGCGCTGGCTCTCTCCTCCAACTGCAAACGTAAGTAAGTCTTCCTGGCTCTCTCAGGGATGCCGAAAACGCGGGCGATGTTGTACTGTCTGAAAATAAAGGGAATCTTTACCTTGTGAGGACAGGGCAGGCAATAGCCACAACCGGTGCAGGGCAGGTTCACCAGTTTTTTTCTTCTTTCCAGAAGAATTTGAAGTTGGTGGATTTCCTGCGGGGAAAGTCCCTGGTTAGAAGAAATAGTGGCCACATTTTCGCGCACCTGGCTGATGGTTGACATTCCGGAGAGGGCCACATGAACATGGGGATTGGAGAGCACGAAACGCAGGGCTAAAGAGGCCGGGTGACTGATGCCTTCAGGGAGTAATCTTAGGAGCCCTGGTTCTACAGAGCCCAGCATACCTCCGGCCACCGGGCCCATAACTACCACGCCCAGCCCTTTTTCCTGGGCCAGGTCAATGGTTTCTCTGTACTCCTGATTTATGAGGTTGTACTGGATGGTCATGGTGGAAAAATGGCCGCTGCGGATAAACCTCTTCACATTTTCGGGTTTATCGTGCGAGGAAAACCCGCGGTATTTAATCAACCCCTTCGCCATAGCCTTTTCCGTGACCTTGAGAAAAAGACGATTGAAACGCAGATAGTGCTGCCAGGAAAGACTGTGGGTCAGATAGAAATCAATATAGGAAGTGCCAAGTTTTTTTAACGCCTTTTCCAGTAACTGCCAGCACTGCTTCTCGGTATAGTCATTGTACATTCCGATTTTCGTCTGAAGGATAAGTTTCTCTCGCGGAAAGCCTTTAATGGCCAGGCCAACAGCCTCTTCGCTTTCCCCGTTATGGTAAAAATGGTGGGTGTCAATAAAATTTACGCCCCGGCGCAGGGCATACTGAATCAGATGAGCAGCCCGGTCAAAATCAACATGGCCGTCCTTTTTTGTCGGCAGCCGCATTGCTCCAAAACCGAGACGGCTCACCAGACAACCTGTTTCTCCAAAGAAAATCCTGGAAAGAGCAGGTATTTTTTCCTGTTTCATCTCACTCGCCAATAATCTTGATGAGCACGCGTTTGGGCCGTTGTCCGTCAAATTCGCCGTAGAAGACCTGCTCCCAGGGGCCGAAATCAAGCCGACCTTCAGTGACGGCGATTACCACTTCCCGGCCCATCACCGAGCGTTTTAAGTGCGCGTCAGCGTTTTCTTCTCCGACATTGTGCCGGTAACGGTTCACTGGATGATGGGGAGCCAGTTTTTCCAGCCATTCAACGATATCCTGGTGCAGCCCGGCTTCATCATCGTTGATAAAGACGCTGGCCGTTATGTGCATGGCATTCACCAGGCACAGACCTTCCCTGACCCTGCTTTTTTCCACCGCCTTCTGGACCAGCGGGGTTATGTTGACCAGGGCAATCCGCTGTTCAGTATTGAAGACCAATTCTTCCCGATATGTTTTCATTGGCGTCTCCTGCGCAAGTTAGAGAAAAAGACAGGGTATTATTATGGACTGCCGGAACTGCTTCTGGCAAATCAAAAGTCGGCTACCTTGACCACGCCGCACCGAAAGGACCCAGACTTTCCGGAACCAGGAGGCGGCTCTCCCCGGAAATAATATTTAGAACGACCAGTTTGCTTTTTCCACTTTGCTTGCTGGTGAAGACAAGGTGGCGGCTGTCAGGCGCCCAGGAAGGACTTTCCACTTCTCCGGAAGTTGGCTTCACCTGGACGGATCGGGTGGCAAAGTCAAACAGACCCAGGTTTTTCTTGCCAGAACTTTCCAGGACAAAACAGAGAATAGTTCCGTCAGGTGACCAGTCTGGAGAAAAGCAGTTGGAAGAAGACAGGTACAATGGTCTGACATTTGCACCGGTGCGGTTCATCACATAGAGCTGGGCCTGGCCGGTTCTGTCAGAAACAAAGACGATCTCTTCGCCGTCAGGAGAAAAGCAGGGCGAGGTCTCAATGAAGCGAGAAAAGGTGAGGCGCTGGAGCAACTGGGAGGCTAAGTCAAAGCGATACAATTCCACATTCCCCTGATGGCAAAAGACGCCCACCAGTTCCTGATAGACAGGGTTGGCTACCAGCGGTCCAGCTGCGCAGACCTCCGACAGAAACTGGGCGCGTTTTTCTGGCAAAGTCAGTCTGAGCGGTTTTTCGCCTGAAGGAGTGCCTACCAGACAGGTAATATCGCTCCCACTGCGGAACCATCGCGGACAGGTTTTGTTTTCCGGAGTCTCCGTCACCGGGGTGAGATTTTCTCCGTCGTAGTCCACCACATACACCTGCCTGATGCCCTTGACATTACCGATAAAGCAAACCCGGCTGCAAGCGATGCCTGGCCTGCCGGTGAGGGCCAGGACAAGGTCATCACAAATCTGGTGAGCCAGGCGGTAGGCTTTCTCATGCCGGCCATAGTCCTTTTGAAAAAGGGTCTCCCAGCCTGCTGTTTCCTGAACAGAAACTGATATTCGGGGGCCGCTCTCATGCAAAAGGCAGAAGAGATCGTAAGCTTTTGCCTGCAGTTTCCGGGAGTTTGACGCTCCCGGTGGCTGAAAATCGCGGGTGGTAACCGTGAAGTAACCGGAATATTGAAGGTCTCTGCTCAGGACAAAAAGCAGCCGGGAAGTTTCTTCCGTTTTTTGCCCTGTGCCGGTCAGGAAAACCTTGAGCCGCTGAGGAAAGTCCTTGGAAATGCTTAAGAAAGTCTTGCCCGATTCCGCCAGAACTGACCGGCAGGCTAAAAAAAGGAAGAGGCAAAAGACGGCTGACTTCATCTGATACCTCTGGCTGAGAATTCCACGGTGACATCTAAGTAGCCGGTCTTAATCTCCCGGGGCAGGGGAGGAAAAGGAGCGCTGTTTTTCACCGCCGCGACTACCGAACGGTTAAACTCCAAAAGGCGGGAGGGTCTCTCCACCACAGGCTGAGAAACATTACCGTCTTTTTCTATTCGGAAGGAAACAAGGGCTGTCTCCTCCTTCAAGGAATAGGGCCTGAGCAGGCGCCAGTTTTCTTCTATTTTCTTCTTCAAAAGGTTCACGTACCAGTCCGGGATCTCTTCCTGGCTACTGGAAAGACGGGGTAAAGACACGGCCGGAACATCGCGGGCGGCTAATTTAGGGATTTCAGGCAGAGCCGGCTGCGCCTGGGGCCTGGGAGATATTTCCGGTTTGGCCGTAGCCAATTTCGCTTCCAGTGATTGACGGTAGGCTTCGGCTGAGAAAGTTTCTCGCACCGGCTCACCCGTTTCTACTTCCCGGGTTAATGGCTGGTAGCGGCTCAGTTTCCTGAGAAGTTTCTGACGATAGTCTTCAGCGGAAAAAGAGGGTGGTTGAGGCCCGGGTAAAGACTTTGGTCTGGAAGGAACTGTCCTAACTGGTGCGGGAAGCTCAGCCAGTTTGGCCGGCTCAGGCAACGCCAGGTTCATTATTTCGGGTATTGTTGTCAGGTGAACGACATAGACAGGCAAGTCAGGCAGATGTCTGGAGGGCCGCCGCGCCGCCACCAGAAGAACGGCCATGGCCAGGCCGTGCAAGAGAAAAGAGAGCGCCAGCCCGGTGCGCCTGGTGCGGCTGTCAAGATAAAGAGAGTAACCTATCATGGTTTTACTGGAACTTTCAGGGCCTGACCGACGAGAATCAAATCCGAAGAAAGGTTATTCATCTTTTTTAACACAGCCACGGTAGTGTTATAGCGGCTGGCCAGTCCGCTTAAAGTGTCACCTTTTTTCACCAGGTAGTAAAAAAAAGCTTCCTTTTTGACTTCTTCAAGGGGAGCGCCAGGCTTGGCCAGGCTGGCTCTTAACAGCGCCAGCCGGCTTTCCTGTTCCACGATGTCTTCCAGTACAGCCTTCAACCTGGCATAAAAAAGCAGCCTTTCTTCCATCTGCCGCTGGTATTCTTTTTCCAGAGAAGACTTCTCCGCACTGCTCAACAATTCCAGGGCCGTCCTGGAATCTTTGAGAGGGGAGGCCGGCTGGGCTAACTTTTCCACTGTCTGTAACCTTTTCTCTAACTGGTCCAGGCTGCTTTCCTGGCGCACAATTTCTTCTGTAAGGGTCAGGTAATTTTGTTTGAGTGTGGCTGCCAGAGTTTTTTCCATTTCCGCCTGGTCCTTTCTTATGTTTTCCAGTGAGCGGGTGATGCTTTCCAGACTGCTCTGCTGCCGGGCAGTCTGCTGGGCGAGCCGGGCCAGTTCCTCAAGAAACAAGCCAAGTTTGTTTCCAGTTATTCGTTCCACATCCTGCTGGACCAGGGTTCGCTGGTTAGCCAGTTCCTTCTCCATTTCCAGCCGGAGTTTTTCCTGAAAGGTTTGCAGTTTGTTCAAATCCTGTTGAAAGGTGGCAAACTGCTGGTTAAGCGTCAGAGCCGTCTTATTTAACTGGTCAGCCAGGGTAAGCAGCTGCTGCTGTTGGGTGTGAAACTGCTGAAGTCTGGTTTCCTGAGACTGTAACTTTTGTTCTAAGTGAGCGGTCAGGGCAGTGCTGTCTGCCTTGAGATGGTGTTCGGTGCTGGAAAGACTATTACCCACTCTCTCTATTTGTCCCTTCAGGTCTTCAATCTGTAAGCCCAGAAAGTTGACCCTGTTTTCTAAGTCCTGCTGGCTCTTTTTTAGTTCCGAAGAAGCAGCTGGTTCAGGCGGCAAGGGAATAACTTCCACCAGAGGCTGGGGGAGAACAATCTGAGGCGGCGGTACACTTGCCGCTGGTTCCTTCTCCGGCATTTTCTCTTCAGCCGGCTTTTCCGGAAGGACTGGCTCCTTTTCCGGGACCGGCCGACAGCCGGCCAGGAGGGAAATGACCAGGAAAACGGTGAAAAAAATTCTTTTCATGGTTTCACCAGGAAGAGGCCACAACCGTTGAAGTTGCCTTCTGCCGCTAAGGCATAAAGGCGCTGAGGCGATACACCTAAGATTACCAACGCTTTTCGCACCGCAAGTGCCCGCTGCCAGGCCAGGGCTAAGTTATACTCCCCGGTGTCGTTTCTGTCAGGGTAACCCCTGATGAGAATTTTCCAACCCGGTTGCCGGTCTAATTGCCGGGCAAGCCGCCGCAATTTCTCTTGAACCTCCTTAGCC
The DNA here is from genome assembly GCA_029551285.1 of bacterium. Classification (GTDB taxonomy): domain Bacteria; phylum Ratteibacteria; class UBA8468; order B48-G9; family DSTR01; genus JAMWDF01. Next base: position 11,683 of record JAKPFT010000099.1, read on the forward strand.
ATCTTCCAGGTTCCGGTGGCAAAGGGGATGAAGGAAAAATCTTCATCAAGGACCAGGGCATCGGAAGAGCAGTTTTCCGGTAACTGCGGTAGTGGCAGCTCTCCGGTAGCGATAGCGGCGGCAAACTCTTCTGTGCTGGTTCTGGCCGGGGTTTCCTCTGGAAAAATGCTAAAAACTGTGCCAGCTAGCAGTACGGTCAAAGACAGAAGAGCAATTTTTCGGGCCATTTTCAGCCTTTTACTTTTAGACGTTCCAGGAGAAATATTGTTCCCGTTCTATGCCTGGTTCTTTATTTTATGCCCCGGGGAGGCAGGGGTCAATCTTTGTTCTGGTCAACCGCAGAAAAGGTGGACTTGACAGCTGGTAGCACGTTTTGTAAAATCATGCTACCAAAATGGCCAATGGCCGAAAGGGGGAAAAGATGACCTGCGAAAAAAGGCGGGAAAAAAAGGAGGAAGGATTTACGCTGATAGAGTTGTTAGTGGTAATGGCGATTGTTACTATCCTGGCCGGTATGCTGCTTCCAGCATTGGGAAAGGCCAGAGAAAAAGCCAGGCAAACGGCCTGCTTGTCCAATTTCAAGCAGCTGGGTCTGGCCTTTGAACTTTACCGGGCTGACTGGGACGATTACTATCCCATCAACCCCAACTGGAAGACCCGGTTGTGGACCTACGTCTCTTCCGGAATGCGCAATCGTGTCTGTTACTGTCCCAGTCGCCACGGCAAGACCATTTCCCTCAATGACTGGTACTACGGTCAGGGTTTTAACATCGGCTATGACGACCCGGCGACACCTGGTTTTGATTATCCAGGTTTTCAGGGCGTAAAAGGCGGCCGGGTGCGGAATGCGTCTCAGAAAATACTGGTGGTGGAATGGGGTCGCGGCAGTGACGGCAAGGGTGGCTGTAACTGCGGGCCGCCGGTGGGTCCTTATGGTTTTTTCTCTGGCGGTGCCACCTCCTACTGGGCTGTCTGCCGGGTCCACGGCGGCGGCTCTAACATTCTTTTTGCTGACGGACACGCTGGCTGGTTCAAACCGGAAACTTACCACAGCAACACCCAGGATGTGGACGGCAGCGGCAACCCGATTCCGGCTTCCCCGGCTGTGGCGTCTGACTGGCGGCAGTGGTGGGATTCTGCCTACTGAAAAATGAAAAGGGTCTTTTTTCTTTCCGTTGTTTTTTGCCTGCTCTGGTCGGCCGTGACTAACTGCCAGGTCGTGGTGACTACCACCTCCCTGAAGGCAGTTGTCACAGAAATAGCGGAAAATACACTATCGGTTGACGTTTTAGTGGCCTCCGGTCTCTGCCCGGGGCATGCTGATGTCAGCATTGAGAAGATGGCTTTGCTGGAGAAAAGCAGCCTTTTTCTGGCCCACGGTTTTGAGCCCTACCTGAGCCGGCTGGAAAAGAGTGTCCGCCAGATGGAAAAGAAGAAGCGGCTGATTATCCTTGAGGGGAACTGGCAAATTCCCTCAGTTCATCGGCAGGCCGCCAGGCTGGTGGCCGAGGTTCTGACTGACTATTTCCCGGAAAAACGAACAGTTTTCAGGAAAAATCTGGAGAAACTTGACGCCTTTCTCTCGGCCTTTGAGACGCGGGTTCTCAAACAGGTCAGAGAAAAGGGGCTTCAGGGAGTGGCGGTCATCAGCAATGTCCATCTAACTGATTTGCTTGGTTTTCTGGGTTTAAGAGTCGTGGGAAGTTACGGAACCAGGGAAGAGCTCACCCCTTCTTTAATGGCGGAACTGGTAAGGAAAGGACAGGCCGCTGGTGTCCGGATGGTCATTGATAACCTTCAGGCTGGTCCGGACACAGGCAGGGGTCTGGCTGAGGAACTGAAGGCGGCGCATCTTGTTTTTTCAAACTTCCCGGAAGGAGAGAGCCTTCCGGCCCTGTTAGAGCGTAACCTGAAAGAGTTATTCCATGTCTTCAGAATGTCTGGTCAACCTTGAACAGGTGACGATTGCTTATGACGGCAGGGTGGTCCTGGAAAAAGTCTGTCTCAAAGTTTCCGCCGGTGAAACGATTGGTTTGTGGGGACCAAACGGTGCTGGCAAAACCACTCTGCTGAAAGCCGTCGCCGGCCTGGTGGATATCTCCAGGGGAAGAAGGGTTCTCTTTGGCAGAGAATTTTCCTGGAAGACGGGCAACTGGCTGCGGCGGCAGATTGGTTATGTTCCCCAGCTGGTAGAGGTGGAGGCCCAGGTTCCGGTGCTGGCCGGTGAGGTGGTGATGATGGGCCGCTGGGGACGGCTGGGAATTTTTCGTTCTCCGGGTCAGGAGGATTTCAAGGCGGTCCGGCAGGCGGTGAAGCAGTTGGAGATAGAGGACCTTCTTGAGACACCTTTCGGTCAACTGTCTGGCGGACAGAGAACCAGAGTGTTACTGGCCAGGGCACTGGCTCAGGAGGCGCGTCTGCTTCTTCTGGACGAAGTTTTTTCCTGGCTGGACACAGAGATGAAGACCAGGATGTTTTCTTTCTGGAAGGAGGTCGTCCAGAAAAAATCACTGACGGCAGTGGTCGTTTCCCACGAACCGGAACTGCTGCGGTCGCTCTGCACCCGATTGATCCGGGTGGAAGATGGCCAACTTCGGGAAGGGACAGAGGAAAAAAATGCTGGAACTGATCGGCTATGACTTTTTTCAGCGGGCTCTGGTGGCAGTAGTTCTCACCGGTATTTGCTGTGGTCTTGTCGGCGTCTGGATTCTCCTGATGAAGATTTCTTTCATCACTGTGGCCATTTCCCACGCGGCCCTGGCCGGCGGACTGTTAGCCCTTGTCTGGCACCGGCCGGTGGTGCCAGTAGCCATGATTTTCAGCGTGGTTACGGCTGGCCTTCTGGCGCCGCTTTCCGAAAGAGGCCGGCTTCATCCGGAAAGCTCCATCGGCGTGATGTTTGCTACGGCCCTGGGTGTGGTTTTTCTTGTGATGGGCGTGGTTCCAGAGGCGCGAACTCAGGGGTTAAGCCTTCTCTGGGGAAGTTTACTTACCGTGGAAAAGATGGACCTTTTCGTTCTGGCAGGTACCACCCTGGTCACCGCCGGACTGGTTCTGGCCTGTTTTAAGGAAATTCAGGCGGTGATTTTCAGCCGGGAACTGGCCAGAGCCTCAGGCATTGCCGCCGGTGTTTTTTTCTTTCTGATTCTTTTCCTCAGCGGCGCCGTCGTGACAGCCTGTCTTAAATCTATCGGTGGACTTCTGGTGTTCTCTCTGATTCTTAACCCGGCGGCCGCGGCCTACCAGATTACCTATAATCTGAAGAAGATGTACGCGTTATCCTGCCTGCTGGCGATTCTTTCCGGAGTGGCCGGCCTGGTGATAGCCAGCCTGGCCAACTGGCCAGCCGGAGCCTGTGTGGTGCTGGTTTCCAGTTTCATCTTCTTTGTTGCCCTGGCGGTCTGCCCTAAAAAAAGAAGGGGAAAAAACTATGTCGGAGAAAAGGGACTTTTTTGAACGGCTGGCGCCCACCTGGGAGAAAAAACCAGGGCCGGATGCTGACAAACTGCGACGGGTGGTCAGGGAAACAGGCATTTTCAGGGGTCAAACCGTTCTGGATGCGGGAGCCGGTACCGGCGTGCTGATACCTTTTCTTCTTGAGGCAGTGGGACCAGAGGGCTGTATCTATGCGCTTGATTTCGCCGTGGGGATGGTGGAAGAAATCAAGAAGAAAAGTTTTCCGGAGAATGTCATCCCGGTCCTGAAAGATATTCACCGGACAGATTTCCCTGAGGCTTTTTTTGATTTTGTAGTGGCCAATGCCTCTTTCCCTCATTTTACTAACCGGACGCGGGCCCTGGAAGAAATGCGGCGGATTCTCAAGCCGGGCGGCGGTCTGGTAATTGCTCATCCGGCTGGCCGCACCTGGGTAAACCAGCACCACCGGAAGATGGCCGCGGTGGCTGAAGACGTGGTTTTTCCGGCAGAGGTTCTCGGCGGAATTCTGGAAAAGTTGGGTTTTGTGCCCTATTGCCTGGTGGATGAGCCTGATTTCTACCTGGTGGCGGCCAGACGTGGTCAGTAAGTCCCTGCCCCGGCCAGACATTTACCCCTTTCTTAATCTGGTGTAAGATAAAAACACCAAAAGACTATAAGGAGGAGTCATGTCCGGCCTGGTCCGTTTCGGGGTGGCTCTGGAGAAAAAAATCCTGGAGGAATTTGACCGGTTGTTGCGGACCCGTCATTATCCCACCCGTTCCAAGGCGATCGGAGATTTAATCCGGAAGGAACTGGTGAACCAGCAATGGCAGAGTGACAGAACTGTTACCGGAATTATTGCTCTGGTCTATGAGCATCATCGCCGGGAACTGGTCAGCCGATTGATGGATATCCAGCATCATCATCACGACTTGATTATCTCCAGCCAGCATGTTCATCTGGACCAGAACCATTGCCTGGAAATTATTGTGGCTAGAGGGCAGTCCGGTGAAGTGGAAGAACTGGCCTGCCTTCTTCAGGGAGTTAAGGGGGTTAAGTTTGGCACGTTGGTTCGGGCCAGCGCCGGAGAGGAACTTTAGATGCCGGAAAGTCTGCTGCCACTTTACCGGAAACTGAAATTGAAGTACGGTCGGCCGGCTGGTCAGTGGAAACTCTGGTGTAAACGGCCCAAAACTCTCCGGGAAAGAGAACAGGTGGTGATTGAGTCCATCTTAACGCAGCGAGCCAACTGGCGAAATGTGGAACAGGCCGTGGAAAACCTGAAAGCGGCTGGCTGCCTTTCTCTGCCAGGTCTACTCCGCATACCGGTGGAGCAACTGGGAGGTCTCATCGTACCCTCAGGTTTTTATCGGCAGAAAGCCAGACGGTTGCTCGCCCTGGCGGATTTAATTGAGCAAAATTGTGGCGGGTTGCTTCGGCTGAAAGAGCAGTCGGCGGAAGGCATCAGGCGGCTGCTGCTTCAGGTGTCAGGTGTTGGTCCGGAGACAGCCGATGATATTCTTCTCTACGCCCTGGACAGGCCTGTTTTTGTCGTGGACGAGTATACCCGGAGGCTGGCTAAGTTACTGAATTTTCCCTGTGGTTTCTCCTATCAGGCTCTGCAGAACTACTTTCAGGAAAGGCTACCCCGCAATTACGGGCTCTATCAGGACTTTCACGCTTTGATTGTTATTGACGGCAAGGCCAGAAAGGGGAAAAAAGGTGCAACTTAAAAGAGGCATTGCCACCTTTACACTGGACACCGGTGTCTGTCCCCGGTGGCTTTTTGAGCGGATGAGACGGCTGGCCCGTTCGCTGATAGAAGTAGTTGTGGAAGAATTTGGTCCGGACGAATTTGTCAGGCGGCTGGCTGATCCGGTCTGGTTTCAATCACTGGGAACGGTCCTGGCTTTTGACTGGAATGCTTCCGGATTGACCACCACTCTGACCGCGGCACTCAAGGAGGCGGTGCGGGGTCAGGAGAAGAACTGGGGAATTTTTATCTGCGGAGGGAAGGGCCGCACTTCCCGCAAGACCCCGGAAGAGATTGCTACCTGGGGAGCAGTAGAAGGACTTCCTGAAAGTCAGGTGAGCGGACTGATTTACCATTCCCGGATGGCCGCCAAAGTGGATAGCGCTCTGGTTCAGGACGGTTTTCAGATTTACCACCACGCTTTTTTCTTTACCAGAAGTGGTGCCTGGACGGTGGTGCAGCAGGGCATGAATCAATCCAGCCAGCGGGCCAGACGCTACCACTGGTTTTCAGCAAAAGTGACGGACCTGGTCTGTGAACCCCATGCCGGCATCATCTCCCAGGGAACCAATCGTGTCTGTCTCAACTTGACCGCCAGAGAAAGTGAAAGAACGCGGGCTCTCAGCACGGAACTGGTCAGAGCCAGCTATCAGGGTTTAATGAAGGACCTCAGGATACTGCGCCGACATACCGGGCCTGTGTCCAGGATGGTGGCGGTCGGTTCGGAAAAAGCGGAGACGGTGGCTCTGGAACTCTTTCCAGTAGAGTTCACCCAGCATCCAGTTATGGAAGAAGATTTTGCTCACAGCCGCTATCTAAAAAAAATTCTCTGGGAACTGTGTCAGGTCAAACCAGGCAGTTATGAGCAGTTAGTCGCCCTGCCCGGGGTTGGTCCCAGAACAGTTCGGGCCTTGAGTCTGGTGGCTGAGGTGCTCTACGGTGCCGCACCTTCCTATCGCGACCCGGCACGATATTCTTTTGCTCACGGCGGCAAGGACGGTACACCCTATCCGGTGGACCGGGTGACATATGACCAGTCAATCGCTTTTTTCCGGGAAGTGGTGAGAAGGATGAGACTTCCTGCAGGCGAAAGGCGGCGGCTGGAACAGAAATTGGGAAAAGCAGGTTAGGAGGTGTCAAAAAAGGAATAAAAGAGTAATGAAAAGAAAGGGAACAGACTGGCTCACTCAGGGTGCTCCGGCACAGACAAGGACTACGTCGAAATCGGTTGCTCGGCGAACTCGCTCGCCATCTGGCGAGCTCAGACACCGCCGAGTAAGGTATTGCGTCCCGGATGGAATTGCCCGGTCCGCTTACCGAACGCTGCCGCTTTTCGTCTTGTCTTGTAACTGTGCCTTCG
>JAKPFT010000003.1 GCA_029551285.1 bacterium
GGAAGGAAAGGGGAGCACGGCCTCACTCAGTCGCTCCGGCAGAAAACAAGAACTACGACGAAATCGGTTGCTCGCCGAACTCGCCCACTATCCGTGGGCTCAGACACCGGCGAGTAAGGTAGCCTGTCCCGATTGATTAACAACCACTTTGCCCGTGACAGGTACCGACCGCTACCGCTTTTCGTCTTGTCTTGTAGTTTCTGCCTCCGCATTCGTTCGGTCCGCACTCCCCTTTCCTTCTGGGGTGTCAGCGGAGAAAAATTAAGGCAAAAGACAAACAACAACGTGGCGAGCACGGCCTCACTCAATCGCTCCGGCAGAAAACAAGCACTACGACGCTAAGAATCCGAGATAAGGGGAGTGCTGCAGGAATGTGTGACTTCGGGAAGATTTCTGGCCACAGGCTTTCCTCGCAGACAAGACTACACACCCAATCGGTCGCGGGAGCGAACTCATTCGCCAGGTGGCGAACTGGAGACACCGCCGGGTAAGGTATTGCGTCCCGGATTATCTTTTTCGGGACGCTTACCGAACGCTGCCGCTTTGCCTGCTTTCTTGTAACTGCGCCATCGGGATAGCGTGCCTTGAAATCTTCCCTCGTTGACACCCGGAGCCTTACAGCGCAATCTTAGAGGCTGAACTGGCCGGCGTTAGACAGAACTCTTGCCCTGGAAGTCCTTCTCCCGTAAAATATGTTAAAGCAGCGAAACAGAGACTATCCCGGGGGAGGTGAGGGAAAATGGTGGAGATGATTCACTGGTTAGGCCACGCTTCGTTGCTGATTATGGTTGGAGAAAAGAGGGTTTATGTTGACCCGTGGAAGCTACGGGAGGCTCAGCCAGCCTCACTGGTGCTGGTGACGCATGAGCATTTTGACCACTGCAGCCCGGAAGACATTGAGAAGGTGGCTGGTCCAGAAACGCCGATTGTCGGTCCAGAAGGTGCTCTAAAAAAAATTAAGGTGGGTCAGCGCCTCATCCTGAAGCCAGGTGAAAAACATGACTTCAGCTGGCTGCTGGTGGAAGCACGGCCGGCCTACAACCTGAAAAAAGACTTCCATCCGAAAAACCGGGGAGATCTGGGTTATCTTTTACGCTGGCAGGATAAGTCTCTCTATGTGGCTGGCGATACCGACTGCCTCCCGGAGATGGAGAAACTTAACCCAGACATCGCCGTGTTGCCGGTCGGAGGCACCTATACCATGGATGCCGCGGAAGCAGCCAGAGCCGTAAGTATCATGAAACCGAAAGTGGCTATCCCGTACCATTACGGCGACATCGTTGGCACAGGCCAGTCAGCGGCAGAGTTTCAGCGGCTGGTCAAAGGGGTGGAAGTTAAAATTCTGCCGGTGGAAAGGTAGTAAGGGGTGGCTCTTGACAGCCGGCTAAGTAGTCTGGTATAATATGGTTGAAAATGGGTAAATGGTGGAACTGCTCTCGTTATCCTTACGAAGTGTTAGGGTCTTGCCTTGAGAAAGATACCCCTCTTGACAAACTTTTCCCTGTATGTTACACTGGCGGTAAGAGTGAAAATTGTCAGGCTGCTGCCTGGCCTGACAGAGTTAAAAGGGAACTCTGAAAGGAGGTGAAAGAGAGTATGAAAAGGAAAGGGTTTACCCTCATTGAGTTGCTGGTAGTCATCGCTATCATCGCGATTTTGGCAGCGATGTTACTGCCGGCACTTGCCAGAGCCCGGGAACAGGCCAGAAGGGGCGTGTGTATCTCCAACCTGAAGCAGATTGGCCTGGCGCTGAAGATGTACAGCCAGGACTGGAACGAGCGCTACCCGACCGTGACAGAAACGGCGGCATATTCTTGCAGCCGGTCATTGTCCCTTCTGTGTGGCTGGATGGATGTGCAGAATGAGACAGCGCCGTCGCAACCTGTTTACCTGAAGGATGCCGGACTTTTTGTTTGTCCCAGTTCCGCGGACACCAAGTCAGAGACAGGCTTTGCCGGAGTAGGCAAATGCTCCTATGCCTATGCCACCTACCTTCACGAACAGAGCGGACAGGACACCGTGGTAGCCGTGGACACCAAGACCCTGGCTTACGACGATACCAACTTGGATACCAACTTGACCGCATCACAGCCGAACTGGTCAATCCTTCAGACGGCTGACAACCACGGAATTGACGGTGTGAATGCGCTTTACCTGGGTGGAAATGTGAAGTGGCTGGCCGCCCGGAAATACACCAGCGGCACGACAACTTACGGTTTGCTGGACGGAACAGCGATGCCCAATGTTGGCAAAGGTACTGGTTATGCTTCAACGCCGTGGAAACCACTGGGCTACTAAAATGTTTCTCCTGCCGGTAAGGAGAAATTTGAGGAAGGAGGTGAGACAAGGATGAACAAAAAAGGTTTTACTCTGATAGAATTGCTGGTAGTCATCGCTATCATCGCGATTCTGGCAGCGATGTTACTGCCGGCACTCGCCAGAGCCAGAGAATCAGCCCGCAGAGGTGTCTGTATTTCCAACCTGAAGCAGATTGGCCTGGCGCTGAAGATGTACAGCCAGGACTACGAAGAAAACTTCCCGGACAATAGCAGCGCTTCAGGCGACCTCGCCAATGAGACATTAACTGCCTTTGAGAAGTTAACCGGCTTCAAAGGCACCAATGTTACCTACGTCAAGGACCCGGGTGTTTTCCTCTGCCCCAGCCAGAAGTATGACACCAAAGCGTCAAGCGGAGACCTTAGTGCTACCACCTGCTCCTATGCTTACGCTTACTCGGTCAACACTAACACTGGCGTCGTCATCGCCCCCTTGCACGAACAGGTGGCTGATGACACTGCCATCGTGGTGGACAAGAGGAAAAATGATGCCGCAGCCTCACCCTGGACTGGCACTGTCTTAACTACAGACTGCAACCACAGCACAGACGGTGTCAATGTTCTTTTTGTAGGTGGGGCCGCCAAGTGGCTGGCCGTGAATAAACAAACTCTTTCCATTCCAACCGAAGGCGGCTACAACGGCATCCCCAACTACATGAATGTCTTCAATCCGTAGAAGGAAGTCTCAAATGAAGAGAAGACCAAAAAATTGGAAGAAAGGAGGTGAAAGAAAATGAAGAAAGGATTTACCCTCATTGAGTTGCTGGTGGTCATCGCTATCATCGCGATTCTGGCAGCGATGTTACTGCCGGCACTCGCGCGGGCAAGAGAGCAGGCCAGACGGAGCGTCTGCGTGTCTAACTTAAAGCAGATTGGCCTGGCGCTGAAGATGTACAGCCAGGACTATCGCGAGTACTTCCCCATCTGGGGAACGATGGGCAGCGCGGATGAAACGTCGGCCGCTGTACCTCTGGCGCTTCTTTACCCGCAGTATGTTTCGGCGCAGAAGACCTTCATCTGCCCTTCTGACCTTGGGCACAGAACCACTAACGATGATTCGGTCTCCACTACACCGTACAGCCCGAACCCCCTGTACGATGCTTCCGGCGGCACGGCTGATGTCGGTCTTTCTTATGCCTATGGCCAGTACATGAACGAGGAAATAGATGTGGATACCGTCATCGTGGTGGATAAGTCCGGTGACCCGGGCAGTGCCTGGAACCAGAACCTGGCGACTGAAGCTGCCAGGGGTATGACCGGCGGTACGATTAATACCGTCAACCACAAGGGTGATGGTGTCAACGCCTGCTATGTAGGTGGCCATGTGAAATGGGTGCCAGTGGGTAAGATTGCGGAGATGATTCCGAACAAGGCTAACGGTGGAACCGGGGCCGTCGGAAAACTCATCAACCCGTAATCTAAGAGCGAGAACAAAAGAAAGAGAACCCCTCCCCGCGAGGGGTTCTCTTTTTTCCAGGAACAGGCTCTGTGGATAATTTTCTCGTCTTCTGGTTCGTCTCTGTTCCGCTAATTTTCTGCCGCCTTCTGAATGATGTCTTCCTTCTGCCCAAACAGGTACTTCTTTCTGGCGGTGCGGTAATCCTTTTTGTCTGCCTGCTGCAGCGACTCAGAGGAAGAAACTACAACCTTCTCTTGGAGCCATTTTTCTGGCCGCTGACGGCTATAGTGCTGACCAGAATTTTTTCTTTAACGGCTGCGGTCAACAAACACGCCACGCTTTACTCAATCGCTGAGGCTTTTTCCTTCCTGATTTTAGTACTCAGCCTGACTGAGTTTCTTCAGGATGAGAAAAACCAGACCAAGGTGCTGTTAGCGCTGGCCTCAGTTTCTCTTCTGGTCTGTCTTTACGGCCTTTTCCAGCTGGCCGGGCTTGATTTTTTCACCTGGGAAGTTCCGGCTGGCTCTGGCCGCAGCACCCTTTCCACTTTAGGCCGGAGAAACTTCACCGCGGAATACCTGGTGGCGGTGGTGCCTTTAATTTTCTTTCTCTGGACAAGAAGTGACTGCAGAAAAGAAAAAATTCTGGCCGGGATATCTTTTTCTTCAGGGGTGGTGACACTTTTTCTTTCCTTCACCCGGGCCAGTTACCTTGGATTTTTTGCCAGTTTTCTCGTGGCGGCTGCCTTTCTTTTCCGGGGCAAGGTGGCCTTCCAGAAAACTTTCATACTGCTGGCCGTGGTTGTTTTTTTCCGGTCAGGCCTGGCGGCCGGTCAACCGATGGGTTTTGACCCGACCAGCGTGAAAAGCCGGCTGCTCATCTGGAAGGCGGCGCTGGCTATGGTGAAGGAAAAGCCGCTCACCGGCGTTGGCGCTAACAATTTTGAATTCGTCTATCTGCCCTATGCTAAAAAGGCAAAGGGGCTCTTACCGGTGGCTGAAAGGGTGGCTAACGCTCACAACGACTACCTGGAAGTGGCGGCGGAACAAGGAGTTTTAGGCCTGGCCGCACTTTTCTGGTTGATATTCGTTCTCATTAACACCGGGTTGGAAGTCAGAAAGAAAGGAAACAGGCAGCAGCAGTTTTTTACCGTAGCGGCACTTTCTTCCTGCGCTGGCATCCTGATTAATTCTCTGGCGGCTTTCCCTTTTAAAAATCCTTCGGTGTTACAGATTCTGGCCTTCAATCTGGCCATTCTTACCGTTTTCCACCACCAGGTCAGGAAGAAA
>JAKPFT010000005.1 GCA_029551285.1 bacterium
GCCCAGCCAGCGGTTGGGCGTGATGGTACCTACCACGCGGCTACCCTTCAGTAAGTCCACCCGGACGGTGCTTCCAGGATTTCCGGTATAGGTCCATCTGACATTTTCCTGGGTGCCGACATACCAGGTCTCGCCGCCAGCCGGAACGGTCACGGTGATGCCTTTTCCGGAAATCTGGAATGGTCCGTCACTGGTGTCGCTGGCTTCGGGGTTGGTGGTGCTGGTAACTCTTACCCGGTAGTTGCTGCCTGAAGGAATACTATCCGGGATTGTCCAATAACAGGAGCCAGAGCCGTCAGTGCCAATCTCCTTTCTGCTGGCGATGGTAGCGACCACAGTGCTGCCGTCAAGTAGTTCCGCTTTGACAAAAGGACCAGCTGCGCCGCCAAACTTCCAGGTAACCTGGTAGGTCTTGCCCTGTTCCCAGATTTCGCCACCGTTAGGCGAAACCACAGTAATCAAGGCAAACTGCGTGGTAATCTTGATGGTGAACTCCCGGTAGTCAACCCCTGGAGTTGGCGTGGTAGCGTCAGCCACCCGGACCCTGAAGGTGGAGGACCCGGCAGTAGTAGGAGTTCCACTGATGACGCCGGTGGCTGCGGTCAAACTCAGTCCAGGAGGCAGAGAACCGGAAACGATACTCCAGGTGTAAGGAGTTTTCCCGCCGGCGGCCTGAAGGGTCTGGTTGTAGGGTGTGCCGACGGTGCCGTCAGCGAGGGAAGTGGTGATAATGTGGACTTTTTCTGACTGTTCCACCCGGAAGACATTGCTGGTGCCCTTTTTCCCTTCAGCCTGAACCAGGATAGTGTCGGCTTCGGTCGCCTGGGAAACTGTGACATTGCCGGTCCAGACGCCGGCGGTGAAGTTTCCGGTGGTGGTAGGTGCGATGGTGCCGGTGGTGTCAGTTAGAGAAGCCGTGCCGGTGAAGGCGGTGTATGTTTTCTCTTCATTATCTCTGGCGGTGACGGTTATGGAGAAGGGGACGCTGACCTGCTGTGGAGAAGAGATGGTGGAGATGGTGAAGTGATGGAGATAGGGCTGGGAAACGCCGGTGGCCAGGGCTTTCAAGCAGACATTGGTGTTAGCGTACTTGGTGGTCAGGTCCGTCCAGGTGGCACCATCGGCGCTGACATAACTCTGGCCGGCGCTGGCCGTGGCTTTGCTGGCGTATCCAAAAGGACCTTCCACGGCCAAAGGATAGAGATAGTTGCTGTTGGTCAGCTTGAGCACCACCGAAAATTTCTCGGCCGGGGTTAAGGATATGGCTGGACTGACAGAAACGGTGTGATAACCTGAGGAAGTAACCGTCCCGGAAAGGGTGCGGGCTAAGGTGCCGCTGGTCGGTCCTTCGCTCACTCCGGTGTAGATTTTGACCTGGTAGGAGGCAGAAGTATCGGTGACATAAAAACTGACGCCGTTAAGACTGTTGCCGGCAGACACGGCGGTGAAGATGTTGGCGGCCCAGGCAGTCTTACTGCCAAAGCCATAACTTACAACCCAGCCCAGCGGGTCATACTGGTAGATGTAGGTGGACTCGGTCACCGGCCTGGCGGCCGGGAAAACAGCGTTGTAAGCGCCGATACGGCTGTCATAGTAGGAGACATAAAAGTAGCCTTTATCCCCCCAGTAAGAGCCCCAGCTGTTCTTGACGATGAAGGCGCCGTTGCCGTCCGGTATTCCGGAAGCAGAGCCACTAAACTTGTTCCGGTCAAAATTGTCGTCCCAGCCTACCAGAGCCACGGCGTGGTTGCTGGAATTGGAACCTTTGTAGTAATAGGCATAGTTTTTGCTGACATAGTAGGCGGAAGCAAAACACATGCTGGTATAAACCGCACCGTAACTCTGGATGGCATTCTTGATGATGTTGTTGTCAGTGGGACCGGTGCGGTCCGGCAGAAACAACACTGTCTGGACATGCTTGGAAGGCGAAAGATTGGTGGGCGAGGAGCCAGAGGAGGCATTGTAGGGGTCTTCACTTTCCTTCACCGGGCCGGTCCAGCGGGCTAAGTAAGCCGTGGACATCAGATGGTTGCCGCCGTCAGCGTGGCCGCGGTCAAAACCTTCGGGATAGGCAGAACTGAGCAGGTTTTTCATGTGGTTTTCAGAAAAGTCCCAGGTCTCACCGGGCAAATGGCATGATTCCAGGGAAGCATAACTAGCGTGCGCCCAGCAGGAACCGGCTGAACCCTGGTCGCGGATACCGGTCACTTTGTTCAGGGAGCGAAGGTCGTACTTGCTGGGTGCGGCCAGCCCTGGACCGGTGCTGGCTGGTTTACCTCTGGCCAGGTGAGAAAAATCCACAGTTGGCGGGACAAAGCCCAGCCCGTGCCCGGCTACTGTGGCGCCGGTGAGTTGACCGCCGGCGATGGTCTGATAGCGAAGAAAATCTGGATTAAGCGGCGCTAATTGCGCTTCTGCGGCTGAGAGCCAGTTTGAACTGAGAAGAGAAACAAGCGCCACCACCAGAACCATTTTCCAGTTCAGCCACCCTGCCCTTTTCCTGCCTTTCATGGCCCCTCCTTCTTCTGTCAAGGCTCTTCCTTGATAGAAATTTTTTGGTCACCTTCAATGAAAGTTCGGCCAGCGCCATCGGCGCTGATATAGCCGTGGAATTCTTTGGGAAGTTTTACCCCCCGGGGCACTTCAAGGATGTAGGTCACGCTGTAGCCAGTGGGTTTCCCGAGAGAAAAACGCCAGGTATAGACATTTTCAATGAGCCGTTCCTCTTCCTTTTTCCAGGCTGGCGCTGAGGCTATCACCCGCCAGCCTTCCGGAACGATTTCTTTGATGGTTATCTCGCCAGGGGCTCTGGCAGGAGTGATGTGCAGCCTGACAGTAACTCGCTGGCCTGGTTTGAAGTCAGGGGGTAACTTTCTGATGGCGGTTAAGCACTGGCCCCGGGTAAAACTGAGAAACACAAGTGATGCCGCCAGCCTTATCAATATCACAGGCTGCTTCAAGTTAGCCTCCGACCTTTGAGTCTCCAGTTATTATACCCTGGCCCCGGCTGGAGTTGAAATACCCGCTGAGACTGCCGGTGCCCTTACCTCTGATTTCGTAAATCACCTGCTGGCTGGAGATGGTGGAACCATAGAAGAGCCACTTATAGGCATTGCCAACCTTCTTGGCATAATTGGGTGAGGCTGAATAAACAGCGTAGCCTTCCGGGAGCTGCTCGGTAACAATGAGGCCGCTGATGGCCTCGCCGACGGTGATGTTCAAAGTTACCTGGGCGCCGCCGCCAAAGGGTCTGATGGTGCGGGTGATGAAAATCGGAGCGAGCTGCTCAGGGGTGGTGGTGTCGTTTCCGGCATCGCTGCTTTCTTTCCCGCTGTCTGCGGCTGGCGTGGTTCTTACTGAACTTCCTCCGGAGAAAACCGGTGTTTCCGCTGGGCTGCTGGCGACTGTGGATACAGGCGCTGCGCTTGCCGGTGGAGTAGCCGTGGCCGGCACCCTGACTACTTCAGCTCGCTTTTCCGGTACGGCTGGCGCAGCAGGTGTAACTTCACTTTCCGGAGGAGGGGAAGAAGGCACTTTCACCTCTAAAGCAGAAGTTTCAGGGGCCGGTTTCATTTTCTGCCACTGGTTCTCATACTTTTCATAAAGCGCCAGGGCTGTTTTCAGCCAGGCCGGTTCGCTGCCGGCGGTCTCTTCCGGCTGGCGGAAGCTGAAAGAGGAAGCAGGAGCCTGGCTCTTTTCGCGGGCCGGCAGGATAGTTTTCTCACTCTTTTCCGGTCTGACTGCGGTTAACTGCGGAACCGCTGGTTTCCTGACAAAGTAGAGCATGCCTGCCAGAAAAACAGTTAAAGCAGCCAGGACAATCAATATCCTCATGGATTTTCTGCCTTCACTCTAAATAATAAACCAGCCTCAAGGGTCTTTTTTCTCTCAGGCCTTCAATGACAACCTTTTTCTGACCGCTCTTAAGGATTTCTTCGTAGATTTTAAGCGCTTCTTCGGCGGAGCGAAGTTTTTTCTGGTTAACCTGCTTAATGAGGTCGTTACTGGTCAGCCCGGCTCTTTCCAGGAGGCAACCGGCGGTGATGCCGCTGATTTTGAAACCTTCCTCTTCTGGGGTGACGGAAAGCGAAGTCAGCAGGTCTTTATCCTCCTGGAGGTTTTTCAGACACTCTTTCAGATTGAGGCGGTAAAAGGAAGTCCGGGGAACAGTTTTCAGTGGACGCAGGCCGGCGGTGGTAAAAAAGTACTGGTCGCCCAGTGCGTTTTCCAGAAGGACACCTTTTTCTTCAATCCTGACGATGGTGGTTTCTCCTAATTTTTCTCCGGCCCGGCAAAAAAGTTCTTCCTTGCTTCTCAGGTTGGTGAAAACAGCCAGGCTTTCTACCGGACGGCTGGTGGAGACGGCTGTTCCCAGCAGGGCGAAGCCCTTGTCAGGAGGCTCTGGCTCGTTCAGGGGAGTTACCGGGTTGGCCACCGGTGGAGACTTCGTGGCTGACGGCAGTGAGCCGGTAAAAACATTCTTTTTAAGGATAATAGCATAGGCCGCAGCGGTCGGCTGGTGGCCGACTGGCCCGGCGGGTAAGCCAGGGACGAATATCAAAAACAGGAGCCAGACAAACGCCATCATTCTCTGCCTTTGATTAAAGCCTGTCCTTGAAAGAACAGGATTATTGAAGCGACTGCGAGCCAGAGAAGGTTTTTCACCGCCAGCCAGGCAAGCCCGACCAGCGGATAAAGAAGCAGGCGCATCAGCAAGCAATATCCCGGGTGTTGCCTCAACCTGACGGCTGCCTGCGGGCTCCAGTGATAATACCAGGCAACAAAGCGCCTGCCAGCAGCAGACTTCAGTAGAAACCTGTCCCGGAACTGCCGCAGGATTTTCACCTGGCTGGCTAAAGGGGAACCGTAAGCGGCGGTGGCGAGGAAGCAGCCTCCTCCTCCGCCTGGACCGGTACCTTCTTCTAAGAGGGTCTGGGTGCTGCGGGTTACCGGTCTGGAAATAGCCGTGCCACCGGCGACTGGCCGTTGCGCCCAGATTTCGTATTTGTACCAGTTTCCCTGGAAAAGACCGCTGTCGGTATAGGCATAGGTAATGTCAGAGAGAGCCGCGTGGGCCTGGATGGTGGTTTCAAAAAAGGTGTCGTCAAGAAGTCTGGTGCGCCGGATGAGAAAACTGGTGGCCCGAAAAGGATTGAGCGGTTCGTTGTGAGGAGAATTGTCCCGGAAGGAAACCCAGACAGAAGTCTTTCCTGGCACCAGGTCAAGGAGGCTTGGCGCAAAGTTGTCCGGGAAGCCGTAGGCCTGGCCAGTCGTGGTGCTGGAATCAAGAAAGACCGGCACACCAGCCTGCCAGTAGTTCATCCGAACAGAGTAGTTATGGACGGCGCCATCGTCCGGACCAAGGAAGTCAGTGTAACTGGTGGTGTAGAAGTCGGTAATGGTGGCAATGAGGGCACCGTCGCGATAAACCTGATAGTTGATGAAACTTTCCGGAGAGATACCGGACATGTTTGACCAGGTGATGGTCACGCTTTGATAGTTAGCAGTGGTGCTGGTGGTGATGTTTCCGGACGCAGCCGGATTAAATGTTCCGGTTTGAATTCTGACATAGGCGCCGGTGCGCACACTAAAGTTATCAATGATGGCCAGGGCTCTGGAGCCCCAGGTGTTCCAGGCAGCCTGATTTCCACCCCAGCCGACTATGCCCACATCAAAGGAGTCGCCTGGAGAAAAGGTGCTGGAGGTGCGGATGACCACGAAAACCGTGGCTGGCAGGCTCAGAGGATTCTGGAATTCCAACTGATAAGCCATCGGCACGCCGGGATAGGGTACCTGGCGAAACCGAGAAATTAACAGCGGCTGATTATAGTCAGGTCCTGTTCCGGAAGCGTTGCTGCGGTAAATAACCAGTCCGCATCTGGCCAACTCCGTGGGACTGAAATTGGTGACATCCCACCAGCCGGTGGTGGTGTTGAATGTCGGGACAATAGGTTCAAAGGAAGCCAGGTCTGTCAGGTGGAAGTCTCCCCGGGGATAGAATTCCACAGTCATGCCTTCCAGCCTTGGCCCTTTGCCGGAGTTGTTATCCTGCAGTTCTACCTTAAATACCGGTACCGGCCCGCTAAAAGGGCCAATGCCGGGATTGCCTGGATTGACCAGGGAAGTCAGGGTAGCGGTGATGTTGGCTTTGATTTCGCTGCTGGTACGTTCGTTGCTGTTGGTGGCTGATTTCCCCAGGGTGAGCCAGACTCCAGCGGCAGGAATTTTTACTGCAAAACGGGAGCCATAGCCAATGTTATCTCTGATGCGCAGGCAGATAAAGAAGTCATCCCCGCGGTTAGCCGAATTGTGGTAAGCATCGTCTTCCGGCAGGATGCGGGCGCTGCCTGGCGCCTGGGCCAGCGTTGTCAGCGTGGTATGCCACTGGTTAACCCAGCCAAAACTGGCATCGTAGACCTGGCCGTCATACACCCAGCCGGTGAAGTTGCAGGGGACAAAAACATCTTCCACATCAAAACTGCCGATGTTGCCACTGGTCTTGTTATCCTGATAAAGACTGACGCCGGAACGGTTGTCGTTGGATAGCGGCAGCAGGTCACTATTCGGGTCAAAATCGTCAATGGCCAGAAGATTTACCTGCACGCTCTGCAGGGTCAGGTCAAGAAAAAGGTTCTGAGGACCACCGGCGATGTCCAGGCCGATGACCGGCGTGATGTTATCCGTCATATCGGGGGTATCGTTGACGTTGCAGGGGTCAACCCGACCTGGCGCCAGGTCATCCAGATAGATGTTGTTGTAAATGGTCTTGGTTTGAAGAATGCCGGCATAATAGTACGGGTAGGCAATCGGCCCGAAGACGATATCGCCCCTGGCTATCCAGAGTTTCCAGTCAGAACCCATGGTATTGTCCGTGGGATAAGCCAGGTCGCTTCTGATTTCCACGACGACAAAGTAGTCGTAAAGGCCGTCGCGCTCCGGCTCAATTGATTCTGCTGTTGGAGTAATCGTCAAGGTCCATTCTCTGAGGCCGGGCTTTTGTTGCCAGACGCCACCCTGCTGGTAGGTGATGGCTACCTGGGTATCAATGGCTGGTTCCCAGATGCCGTTGTCGTTGGTATCCCGCCACAGGGTTATGCCTGGACGAATGCCGGTAGTATCCCGGAAGTAAAAGTTGGGGTCAAAATCGTTCTTGCCGACATCGGTGCAGGTAAGGGTGATGGCGGTGAGATATTCAGGGGGGTCCGGCACATAAGGAACATTGGTGCCGCTCCAGGTGACATTACGCTGGCTGCAGGCAATGGCTAAAACTGCGGTCTGGGTTTCCCAGGGGATGACCTGCGGAACCCGGTGTTGTTTGGTGCTGGCGATGGGCGCGTAGTCGTAGCCCTGGGGTGTGCGGTCATATCTGGGACGAATCATCTCTCCTGGCTGCCACTGGTTGTAAGTCGGATACTGAAGCGCGGATGTGGCCGTAGCCACGGCTTCTTCCGGCAGGATGTCTGCCACCCGCAGTTCGCAGGTGATGGCGGCTGTGGTTACCTGAGCGTTAACTACATCCCCAACGAGAGCAGGTTGAAAGGTCGTTGCTCCCACAGGGATGCTGAAGGTGGAAGAAGAACCGTCCAGGCAGAAGTCTGTAGTCCGAATAGCAATGAAAAAGTAACCGGAACCACCGTAGGGGTCAGTGTCAGCGCGCGGCACAGGTGCGCCACCAGGGATGTTGATGGTGCCCACTCCGGCCGTCACTCCCAGGATAGTGCCGCGCCGGTCAGTGATGCAGGTTGATTCCACATCCAGGTTTCCGGGAGGGGGGACGGTGACGGTAACGCTGGTTAACCGCTGGACAGGTTCGGTATCCCTGGCGACGTTGTGGCTCAGGATGATGATGTAGCCCTCATCAAAAGCGTTGCTACCGATTAAGTTGGGATCGCCCACCGGGTGGCGGGTATAGCCCAGAGGGGTGACGGATTGGGTATTCGGCAGGATACCCTGTCCCGCCATAACTTGAGAGATAAATTCGTTCCGGGTAATTTTGGCCTGAACCTGACCGGTAAAAATCAGAACGCTCAAAAAACAAATCAGCAAGACCACCCGTTTCATTTTCCCTCCACGCTAAAAGCCATCAGCGAAGAAAATAGTTTTTCCCTTTCTGCAGGATAATCATTGCCAACAGGCCAACTGAGAGTAAAAGCACCAGCGGCCAGAAGATACCTTTCAGTACCAGCCACGCAAAGCCAATCACAGGATAAAGAAGCCAGCGCACCAGAGGTTTCAGACAGGTGTGCCGGTTAAGGTAGTTTGCTGCCTGTGGTCCGTGGCGGTAGTACCAGGCGACAAAGGCCTGGCCAGGGCGGTGCTTCAACAAAACTTCATCCCGGAAAAGTCTCAGCAGACTAATCTGAGTGGCTAAAGAACTGCCGAAGGCGGCTGTGGCAATGAAACACCCTCCCCCGCTGCTTCCCTGAGGTACCAGGCTGCCCAGGCTGAAGTAGTCATGTCCGGTAATGTTATTCCACAAAACCGTAATAAAGCCTTTCAGATCTCCAATTTCCAGGGTCTGTCTGGAAGTAACTGTTAGCTCTTCCCACTGGTTACCCGGTCCTGGCCAGTGGTAGACCCTAAGTTCTGAGAGTTTACGCACACCAGCCGCGTTCAGGTCCTGCTGATAGACCGGAATTCTAAGAGTAATAGCCTGGCCGGGGAGAAGATTAATATCAGAAAGCAGCAAGTAAATGCTGGCAAAACCTTGAAGAAGGTTGGAGTGAGCCGGAGCCTGGTCCGGGCTGACAGAACCAAGTTGAAGGTTGGCTGGAGACTGTAAGGCACCAGGTGGAATATCAATCCCGAAGCCGTTAACCGGACCTTGCGCCTGGGAGATAACATCAAGGCCGGTGGCCGGGTCAACGTTTAACCAGAAGTCAGCCACACTGGCCGGGGAAGCCGAGCCGCTTGAAGGTGTGGAGTAGTTAAGATCGCTGAAACTGTAAACCTGGTAGTAGTAAGTTGTCCCGGGAGTGAGGGAGCCGTCGTAGTAGTGCGTATTACCGTCAACGTCTTTAAAGATGCAGAGGGCATCACCGGCAGATTCTCCGACCTCGTAATAAGAACCATTCTGGGGGCCACCGGTGATGGGCTGGCCCACTTTGCGAAAGATGATGGTTCCGGTGTAGCCGGCGGGATTGCTCCAGTAAAGGTCAACCCCGGCCAGCGAGGAAAGCACCTGAAGGTTGCTTACCGGGGAAGGGCTGCCGACCACTAAAACCACGGCCACAGAAGAATTCCCGCCGTTACTGGTAAAGTTGATGTTAGCGGTGTGAGTACCCGAAGTCAGACCAGTTCTGTTGACATTGGCCGTCACCACTTCGTGCTGGCCTGAAGTTAGGGTGCCGCTGGTTCTGGTCAGAGTCAGCCAGGCCTGGGTGACTGATGCCTGCCAGACAAGGTCAGCGCCACCCACATTGGTGATGGTGAAAGGCAAAAAAGTAGTGCTGGTGCCAAAGTCAAGGGTCGCGGGACTGACAGAAAGGAGGGGAAGCGGGGTAGAAATGGTGGTGGTGTCTCCGGAGATGTCCTCGGAGACAAGTGCTCCAGCCGGGTCTAAGTATTCCACTTTCCCGGAAAAAGTTTGCTGGCCGCCTGAAGTTGGTGGAATATTCACCGTGTAGGTGATGGTGCGGTCAATTACCTCGCCGCCGTAAAAAACCCACCTGTAGGTGCCGCCGGTGGCACTCTCGTAAGGCGGAGTAGCGGAAAGAATAGCCCAGCCAGAAGGCGGTGTTTCCGCGACAATCAGCCCGCCGGGCGGGTTGGTCTCATCCACGGCAAGGTTAATCAGCACCGTCATGGTTGAGCCAGGGTTGTAAAAAGAAGGCAGGTCCCGCGCGCCGGTAACTTGCTGGCTCAAAGCCGGCAGGCTGGTCATGATAACTATAGTTAGCAGCCCAAAAATACTTTTGAGGTTAATTTTCATGCTCTCCTCTCGTTATTGGTAGTAGCACCTCAGGGTGATTTTTTCCATCTTGGCTCATCCGCGGAAAGACTTAATGCCGGGTCATAGGCATAACCGGAAGGGTTGACCCAGAAATCAATAATTTTTAACAGCCAGTAGTCCCACTGAGAGGTCTCCGCTGGCCAGCCCTTAATCTGGCTCAGGCTAACCCACAGGTCAATCGTGGACAGCAACTCTTCGTCAGAAATGAAAAAATCTCCATCGCTGTCCACAGGTAGCAACGGACAGGAGGCAGGATTGGCCGGGTCAGCCAGGGTCAGGTAAGCATCTCCGGTGGTGGCAGAATAACTGCTGCCGTCGTTAATCCCGCCGTTAAGGCATCTAATCGCGGCGGCTGGTCCATCACCGGCAAGCCGCACGGTCAATTTCAGTGTCCCGGAAACTGGCTTGCCCAGAGGGAAGTTGTTGCTGATTACCCACTTCAATGTCCCTGTAGTGCGGCCGTTGCTGGTTAAGGGTGAAAGAGGGGTGTCATTGAAGGTGGCGTCAACCAACACCCAGGTTTCTGAGGCTGTGCCATCTGCCGGTGAAGGCAAAATTTCAGTGATAATCATGGAGGCAGGCGGGCTGAACCGGTTGAAATTAATGGTTAGTGAATAACGGAAATGGATGTTGGGGTCCACCCGATTAAAACAGCACTGGCGCTCCACAGTAATCCTGGTGGGAAGGTAAATTCCCCAGGCAAATTTTTTATCGGTGTTAATCTCCGGACTTATCTGGTAGGCCCGGAACTCGCTCAAATCGGCTGACCAGACCGCAGTACCGGAGAGATACATTATCCTGGCTTCACCGTAAGGCGAAAACTGGGGAAAGCCAGGGTTGTTCGGTTCCGGGTCAAAACTCAGCAGTCTCTGGTTGGTGCCATCGGCGTTCATGGCAAAGATTTTCGGTTCCCCGAGTCTCTTAGAGAGGAAAAGAATGGTGCTTCCGTCCCGGGAAACGGCTGGCTGGAAGTTGTCACAGCCAGGCGTGTTGGTCAGATTAACCGGAGAGCCATCTACCCTGATCGTCGTTTCAAAGACGGTTACCGGCAGGCTGAAAATCTGGCTGCCAAAGGAGGTGGAGCCGGTGTAGATAATTCGGGAGCCATCAGGGGTAAACGACAGGTCACTTTTCAAAACAGAACTGGTACTGGTCAGCCGCACCGGCAGAACACTCCTGTCAATTCTGCGGCCGTAGATGTCGTTGTTCTTCACATAGATTACCCAGTTACCGTCTGGAGAGAAGGCCGGGTGTCTGGCGGAGAAATATTCGTCCACCTGGACCGGGTCAGTGCCGTCAGCTTTCATCACCCAGATGCCATTGCCCGCGCAGGCCAGGTACTCGCCGTTGAAGGAAAAAGAAGGGTCACGGTTTTCGTTGACGGTGGAAGTCAACTGGATATCGCTGCCGTCACTGCGTCTTACCCTTATCTGGCCGTTAGTTAGGTAGGCAATCTGGGTTGGCTTCTCCGGCGGCAGGAAATAAATCGGAAAGGAGCCTCTTTCACTCTCAGGTAAGGAACGCAGATAAGGGTCGGCACTGTTATAGGTGGTGAGGAAGATTTCACACTGGCTGGTATAAGGTCGTTCTCCGGTGAAAGCGATGGCAGAGTCGCCGACGAAAGCAGGCTGGGGGTCTGGCTGCTGGAGCGGAGTTTCTGCAAAGTAAAGGCCGGAGAGTACTTCGGTTTCAGCCGCAGCCGGCAAAACGCTGCGCGTGTAGATGCGCCAATCAGAGTAAAGCCCGGCACTCTGAAGCTGCTTGCCGTAAATAATCTGGGTTCGGCTGGCATTCAGACTGGGCCGGCCCAGCCTGGGGAAATAAGGCGAGGCAGAAGAGTTATTTGTCAGGTTGGTGAGGCTGGCCCCGGTAGTGGAAATGGTATAGAAATCCTGGCAGGTGTCCAGGTTAGAACTGAAGAGAAAGAGAAGGCGACTGGTATCAATAAACAGCGGGTGGGACACGTTGCCGTTAAGAAAGGTGAGTTGAAAAAGACGCCTGGCACCGGTGAGTTCTTTCAGCCAGAGCTGGGCTCCGCCAGGGACCCCGCCGGAACGGGGCTGGGCAACGAAGGCTAAGAGTTCTCCGTTGGGACTTAAAACGCCGGATGACTGGTTCTTGGTCAGGGTATTAAGACTGTATTTCACGGTGAGATTTTCCAGGCCGCTGCCGTCGCTGTTGACCTGGTAAAGTTGGGTTTCCGAGAAGGTGTTTTCTCGGTACGCAAAGACAATTCTGGTGCCATCATCGCTCAAGGTGGGATTGCTCAGGGAGCCAGGTCCGGGAGAAGTCTCCAGATGGGTCAGTTGCTGCGTTTGCTCGGTGGCCAGATTACTGACAAAGAGGTTGTTGTCTTTGACGAAGTAAACCAGACCCTGCAACTCTTCAGGCGGGCCCTGAGATGGCTCCACGACCGGCAAAGCCGGGTCCCCGAAAAGGTTTAACTCGTAATAGACATAACGCTGGTAACCGCCGATGCCGGCGGTTAGATTGGCCTTGGACCGGTAGAAGGCTTCGGCCAGACTGGTGAAGTTCTGGTTAAACAAAACATTGAAAAATTCCCGATCAAAAACCTGGGATGGTCCGTAACGGACCGCGCCTGGCGAATACCAGCCAAACCGGGAGTTGCCCACGGCGGCCACGGCAGCTGCCGGTGCGGTCAGGAAATATTCGGTGACGCTGTCGTAACCGTAAGGGTTGTCAAAAGCAGCCTCGTAACAACCCTGAGAGTAAAGGATAAAGTAGGTTGTGTTGGTCAGGGAGAGGATATCGGCTGCATTAAGGCCGAAGGCGCTGTCGCAGTCACCGTGAGCAAAGTTATTCGCCAGATGGGTGCCGGAGTTGAACTGGTTAATCACCGCCTGCCTGGAGTATGTTCGGTCCCGTTCGTAAAACCGGGTGATTTCCCAGTTTGCGGGAAAACAGCGGTTGACGATGTCGTCCTTGCCATCTCCGCCCCAGCTAATTTCATCCAGTTGCTGGCCAATCATCGTGGCTTTCTTCAGCGAGACGGTAGTACCCTGAAGGTAACTGAGGTTTTTGCTCACCCAGCGGCTTACTTCCAGGTCGGTGCTGGCCGGTACCCGGCCAACGAAAACTTCAGCCAGGAAATCAACATCCCCGCCGTCAGGTCCGTCCACGTAGGGTTCGCCGAAGATGTTGTTGCGGTTATAATCAAAGTCGCCGTCTAAGTTACTGTAATACATATCAGCCGGGATAGGGTCGTCTTCCACCGGATTGGCAAAGTACCGGGCCGGTATGATATCGGTGTCGCCGCCCAGGAGAACATATCTGGTGCCCAGATTGCGGTAAGCATAAACAATCAGGTTTCTGATGCGTTCGGCCCGGTCACGACCGGTCTGATAATAAGGTGAAAGAGGCTGCTCGGTTATTTCCTGGGTGGTCACCACCAGGGGATTCAGCCCGCGGCCCTGATAATAATTGACCAGAGGCTGGAAGGCAGAGAGTAAAGAAGAGGAAGTGATGATGAGGTACTGGTGGCTACTACCGTTTTTGAGCGTGGTCACCGGGTAGGTAGCGACGGCGTCAGGATTATCAACCCAATTTCTGATTTCTTTTTCGTCCTGTTCTGTCCGCACCGGTTGTTCCACCGTGTTTTTCCCCTGGCTCTTCTTCAACTCAATCCGCAGTTTGAGCTCCGGGGTGAAAGAAAGTTGCTTTTTCTGGCTGTCAAACCTCACCGGAAAAAGTTGCACTAACAGGACGCGATAACCCCGGATTCTCTGAACACCAAGAACCTGGTAGGGCTGCCGGGGCCAGCAGCCGTTAAATTCGGCAAATTCCCCGCCAGACTGGTCTTTCAGTTTCTTAAATCGGGGCACCTCGGGAAGGCGATAACTACCAGTAAAGGTCAAGAAATCTCCGCTTTCCACCTCCACCCTTCCTGAAACCGTGCCAGCCGGCAGCAGAATTTTCGCCAGACGGAAAGGCAACGGTGGCAGCCCTGGTTGGTTCAGCACCGGGCAGCCTTTCATCTGCACTTCGGTCCAGGGTTGACCACCGGTCAACACCGGTGCCGGAAAGGAGTAAGTCAGGGAAAGGAAACTGTCCTGACCGGCACTCTGTCGCAGGAAAGAGAAAACGATAAGGCCGGTTAGAAAAAAGAGCACGAATTTCCTGTTAGGGTGTTTCATGGTGTGGTCCATCTTGGTTCGTCAGTTAACTGGCTGGTGGTCTGGTCGTAGATGTATCCGGCAGGACTGATCCAGAAATTGATTACTGTTAGCAGCCAGTAATCCCATTCCGTGACCTCCGGCCAGCCATGTTTCTGGCCGGCAGTTACCCACAGGTCAATTGTTTGCAGCAATTCTTCGTCAGAGATCTGCCAGTTTCCATCAGTATCCACCGGCAGGCAGGGATAATCGCTCAGCGCTGGTCCGGCAATCTTGAAGGCAGCGTCCCCGCTGGTAACCACGAGGCCGCTGGTCAATTCCACCCAGCCGGTGAGGTAGCGCCAGTTACCGGAAGCGGCTTCGGCGCTGAGGTCAACGGTTAATTCTATGAGAGAGTTTCTCAAGGGCGCAATTCCGGCTGGCCCGAAGTTCCACTTGAGAGTTCCTGTTGTCTGGTTATTGCTGGTCATCGGCCAGGGAGTGACACCGTTGATTTTCACCTCGGTCAGCACCCACCCGGCAGGCAGGTTTTCCGTCAGGACGACACTGGCCGGCGGAGAAACAGTATCAACGAAAAGCCAGAGGCGATACTTCAATTTCAAAGACTTATCCAGTGTCTGGAAAACCGAGGTGCGATAAGCCCAGACAAGATTAACTGGAGACGCTCCCCAGGAAAACTGAGAAGCGACGGTCTCCGGTAAGCGAAGGCTGCCGCTGGTTGGCAGCCGGGAAATGTCAGCGGTCCAGATTTTTTCCGGTGTGCCCGAGAGATAGGCGAGCAGATTGCTGTCGTAAGGAGAAAACTGGACACAGGAAGGATTAACCGGTGGATTAACGGAGAAAGTTACCCGGCGCTGTCGCCGGCCGTCTGTGTCCATCAACCAGAGTTCAGGCAGCTGAGCCCTGGTGGAAATGAAGGCGATGGTTCCTCCATCAGGGCTGAAACGTCCCTGGTAGTTGTCCGCGGTCAACGGGGTGAGGTTCACCGGCGAGCCGGTGGGTAGGAGAAGACGGGGTGATTCGGTGATGCGAATCGGCAGCGCGTAAATCTGCCTCCGGCCACCACTGGTTCCGGTGAAGAGAATCCAGCGGCCGTCAGGGGAGAAGGTGACATCAGCCTTGGGGACATCGGGCGAGACGGTAAGTTTCACCGGCGAAGTGGTCAGGTCAGTTAGCCTGGCATAGATATCGCTATTCTTCACATAGGCGAGCCAGGAGCCGTCCGGAGAGAAGGCAGGATAGGCTGCGCTGAGGTCTGACTCCACGCAGGTTAAATCCGCTCCGCTGGTCTTCATCATCCACAAGCCGCGGTCAGCGTAAGCAATCCTGACGCCTCTGGGGTCCAGACAGGGCTGGCTGGCGCTGGAACCCCAGGTAATCTGGGTTACCTGATTTTTACTGTTCACATGGAAAAGACGGCCCTGGCTTTGATACACAATCTGGGTAGGTGGAAGAGCCGGCACCAGATAATACGGCAGGCTGAAATTGCCGCCTGAGGTTAACAGCCACTGGTAAGGGTTGCCGATCGGAAAGTTAGTCAGGTAAAGATTTAAGTCACTGGCAGTGGCGCTGTGGTTCTGGCTGCCGACCAGGGCTACCTGACTGTCTGTGACAAAGGCAGGATAGGGTTCTGGTTGGAGCAAGGGATCAGGTTGAAAGTCGTAGTAAAGACCCCACCAGGGCGGGACATCCGGGGTCTGCTCCTGGAGGGAACCGGTCGCTAAGTTAAGGGTAAAGATAGACCACTTTCGGTAACCCCATATCTCCTGAATTTGTTGGGCAAAGATAATCCGGGAACGGCTCTGGTCCAGCATCGGCCGGCCAAGTCTGGGAAAGTAAGGTGAACTAACTTCGTTATTGGTAAGGCTGGTCAGGCCAGAACCATCCGCATTAATCAGGTAGTAGTTTTCCAGAAAACCCTGGGCTGTTTTGAAAAGGATGGTGGTGTTATCCAGGAAAACTGGATAGGAGCAGACTTCACCCGGCGCAAAGGTAAGTTGGCGACGATTGCTGCCGTTGGTAGAGCAGACAAAAAGGTGATAGTGGTCAGGGGCAGCCAGGGAGTTGGCGACATAGGCAATTCTGGTGCCGTCTGGTGAAACCGCCACGTGGGTGTAACTAACACTGGCGTCCGGCGCGATGGAAGTAAGGTTGGTTAATCCGCTCCCGTCAAGATTCACCGACCAGATGGTGGGATTAGCCCGTCCATAATCAGGTGAAGGCCGGGTAAAGTAGACCGGCCAGCCAGCCTCGGAAACAGAAATACTGCTGATGGCTCCGGCATCTAAAAAAAATGTTATGGTTCTGGTCTCCCCGGTGGTGAGGTCGCAGAGGTTAAGATTGCTGACATTGCCGGCCGTGGAAACATAGCAGAGGTAATTAGCCCTGGCCGCCATTGAGGTGACAGCGGCGCCAAGGAAAATGATGACCAGACCCAGTATCGCACTTTTCCTGCTCATGCCTTCCTTGGTATCACCCTGATTTTCGCTGCTTCTTTCCCTGTCTCAACCCAGGTTAGACTACCGGGACGCTTCCTTCCGTATCTTTTTAGACATATTTTAAAGTCTTGTGGCATAGCCTGTCAACAACCCGAAGGTTTTCCAGATATTCCGTCATAAGGCCGGGGTGTCGAAGTTAGACATACTTCTGGACAACCTTTCTTATGTCGGAATTTCAGAAGCCTGACAGTTTTTGCCTGAACCAGCCCGGACAGGTATAATTTTCTCTGCCCGGAAAAACTCTCAAATGACAACAAAAAGGAGTCAAGATGGAAAGATTTCCCTGGAAGGAATTACCGGAAGAAGAACTTAACAGGTTGAACGAGTTAAGCCGGCTCTGTAAGGGTGACATCCTGACTATGACTACGCTGGCAGGCTCAGGCCATCCCGGAGGTTCCATGTCTTCGCTGGATATCTACCTGGCGGTATACTCCTATGCCAGGATAGCACCGTCTCTGGTGGATGACCCGACCCGCGACCGGATTGTGGTCAGTCATGGTCACACTTCGCCCGGAGTTTATTCGGTGTTAGGCCGGCTGGGTTTCTTTCCCCTGGATGCGGCTGTAGCCACCTTCAGACAGGCAGGCTCTATTTTTGACGGCCATGTTGTCCGTAAGGTACCAGGAGTGGAATGGGGTACGGGAAATTTGGGCCAGGGTCTTTCCGCTGGCTGCGGATTTGCCCTTTCCGCCAGAATTCACAATCGGGACAGTTACACCTTTGTCTTAATGAGCGACGGGGAACAGACTAAGGGCCAGGTGGGTGAAGCCAGAAGATTTGCGGTGAAATACGGGCTGAACAATATCACGGTGGTGGTTGACTATAATGGCATTCAAATCAGTGGTCTGACGGAGAAGGTGATGCCCTGCTCTATCTGTGCCAATTACGAGGCTGACGGCTGGGAAGTTATGCAGGTGGATGGTCATGACCTGGCCGCGTTATACCGCGCGTTACGCTCTTCATTGGAGCGGCCAAAGCCGGTGTGCATCGTCGCCCGGACAATTATCGGCCACGGCGTTTCCTTTATGGAGAACAAGCATCAGTACCACGGCAAACCTCTGAGTGAACAGGAATATCAAAAGGCCATGGAGGAACTGAAGTTGGAACCGTCGTTAGAAAAATACCGCCAGTTACGCAACAGGAAGTGGTCTTTTCCCGAGCGCACTTTTCCAGGAAAAGCAACGTTGCCAGCCGGAGAGCGGCTCGTTTATTCTCTTCAGGAGAAAACAGACAACCGGACAGCCTACGGGCAGGCGCTGCTGGCGCTGGCTAAAGCCAACCGGGAGAAGGCCGGGGTACCTGTAGTGGTGGTGGATTGTGACCTGGCCTCTTCAGTGAAGACCGACCTTTTTGAGAAGGAATTTCCCGGACAGTTCTATCAGGCCGGCGTTCAGGAGCACCACGCCGCTACCTTATCCGGGGTGCTTTCCATTGAGGACCTGGTCTGTTTCTTTTCCGATTTTGGTGTCTTCGGTGTTGATGAGACCTTCAACCAGCAGCGTCTGAACGATGCCAACGGCACCAATTTGAAACTGGTCTGCACCCATCTGGGTCTGGATGTGGGTGAGGACGGAAAAACTCATCAGTGCATTGACTACTTAGGTCTGCTGCGGAACCTTTTTGGCTTTAAGATTATTATCCCGGCTGACCCGAATCAGACTGATGCGGCCATTCGCTACATTGCTTCTCATCCGGGGAACTTTTTTGTGGGCATGGGCCGGTCAAAGGTTCCGGTGGTTGCGGACGAAAAGGGCGAACCATTCTTTGGAGAAAAATACCGTTTTGAGTATGGCCGGGCTGACCTGCTGCGAGACGGAGACTGGGCCTGTTTGGTCACCATGGGCGCCATGGTGCCCCGGGCGCTTCAGGTGTGGGAAATGCTGAAGAAGGAAGGGAAAAAAATTATGGTGGTCAATATGGCCTGTCCCTTGCTGGTAGATACAGCGCTGATGGAAAGAGCGATGGCGACCGGACTGCTGGTGACCTACGAAGACCACCATCGGGATACCGGTCTGGGAGCTACGGTGGCCCTTTTCCTTGCTGAACGTGGCTACACCGGAAAATTCTTCCGGCTGGGCATCAGCCACTACGGCAGTTCTGGAACGCCTGAGGCTCTCTTTGTTGCCCAGGGACTGGACCCGGTTTCGGTAGCGGAATTGCTCAGAAGGGAAAAACCATAACAGGAGGTTTCCATGGCTGAGTGCCGGAATAAAAACAACAACCTGAGGAAGTGTACCTGCAGTTACTCCGGATGTTCCCGGCAGGGTGTTTGCTGCGAGTGCCTCCACTATCACTGGTCTCAGAAGCAGTTGCCCGGATGTCTCTTTCCGCCTGAGGCAGAACGAACCTACGACCGCTCTTTAAGGAACTTTATTGAGGTCTGGTCCAAGAAAGTGGGGTAAGGTCCGGTCTAAGGGGCAGAGAAAACAGAATGTACCGACACCCGTTCTGGACGAAGGGACTTCTGCAAAGGTTGAGCCGTTAAGCCGCTGAGGGAGCCGTTTTTTCGTTATTCTGGAGGTCGGAATACTCCTCCATGAACAAGAAATAACCTAGGCCAGTCATTGGCTGGTTGTTGGCAGAAAACCGCGAAGGCAGTCGTTCTGGCATCTGGCGGCGTGAGCTGAAAAGTGAAAATCAGCAGGTTTTTTCTTCTGCAGAAATTGGGGCTCGCGGCCTTGCTTGTTCTTGGCCTTGCATCTGTTTACTGGAATGCGATGAGGGTGCCGTTCGTGTTAGACGACGTTGCCCTCATCCAGGAGAACTCGGCCATTCGTTCGCTGCGTCATCTCAATAATCTCTGGCGTTTTAGCCGGACACGCTTTCTTACCAATTTCTCCTACGCTCTGGATTATCAATGCGCCCGGTTAAATACCAGGCAGTACCATATTGTGAATCTCCTTTTTCATTTCACGACAGCAATAACTGTCTGGCTTCTGGCCGACCTTTTGCTGAGACAGAGTACGAGGGCTGATTCTGAGGAAGTCAACTGGTGTCATACGCAGGAGAGTTCCGAATGCATACCAGTAGCCTGGGTAGCTGCTATGGTCTTCGCACTTCATCCCCTGCAGACAGCTGCGGTCACTTACATCGCTCAGCGGTGCGCGATTTTCGCCGCTTGTTTCTACCTGGCCGCTTGCTTTTTCTACGGATT
>JAKPFT010000025.1 GCA_029551285.1 bacterium
TGGTATTGAGTCGATGGGGACGGGAGGATTTATCTTCAAGGCTCTCTGCATTCTTCCATCTTTTGACTGTATTCCAAGAGAGATGATACTTTTTGGCCAATGCATAGCAAGATAGATTAGAATTCTTAATCTCTTCCCTTACGGCTATTGTTGTTCTGGCTTTCTTGTGAATCTTTATTTCCATACGCCCTATTATATCATAAAACCTATCGTTAGTCAACAAATAATTCGTTTCTGCCGACAGCACCTGGGTCGGCATGAGGTACCGGTCGTGGTTGAATTTGTGTCGGAACTTCCCAGGACGCCCAGCGGAAAAATCTGGAAAAGAGCCCTGCGATCGTGAAACTCTTTTCAGTATTTCCAGTCCCAGACAGCCTCGTACATCGCCATGATATTCTGGGGGGGGACATCCGGCTGGATGTTGTGAACCTGGCAGAAAACGAAGCCGCCTTCCGGAGCCAGGTCAGAAAGGCACTGCCTGACATGTTCGCGGATTTGCTCCGGCGTGCCGAAAGGTAGAATTTTCTGGGTGTCGCAACCGCCACCCCAGAAGACCAGGTCCCGGCCGAACTCTTTTTTCAGTTTTTTCAACTCCATGTCCCGGCAGGAAAACTGCACCGGATTGAGAATCTGGACTCCGATTTCAATCAGGTCAGGAATAATCTGATAAACAGAGCCATCGGTGTGCAAAAAAAGTCTGGCCGTGGAGTTCTTCCGGATGTACTGGTAAAGCCTCTGCTGATAAGGTTTCACAGTGCGCCGGTAAAGGGCCGGGGAAAGCATGGGGCCATCCTGCATGCCTAAATCGTCGTTTACATTAATCACCTGCACATAAGGACCAACAGCTGCCTGAAACCGATCAAACCGCTCCTGATAAATGTTGACCAGATTGTCCAGAAGGCAGTGCGCCAGAGCAGAATCAGTGGCCAGGTCCATCAGAAACTGGTCAAAACCCCGCAACAACTGGCCAGCGGCAAAAAGATGAACGGAAAAATTACCCATCAGGCCATATTCTGTGGTGCGGTAGAGCCGGCCGGTTCGCTCTCCCATGGCCTGGTAACTTTCGTCGGCCAGGGTGAAAAGATCAAACGATTGCAGAAGATGCCTGTTTTTTTCAATGTCGGCCACGGTTTCAGCCTCTCTCAGGGGAAAACTGGCCACCTCAAAGTAGTGGCCGCTGGCGACGCGGCGCCAGCGAACTTTCCCGGCTTCATCCAGGATAACTTCAGAACCGTCAGGAGCACTCCGGGGCTGCCAGCGTTCTGGGACCAGACAGGCCGAACCGTCTGGCAGGAAACTTTCTCTCCAGTGGAGTGTTTCCGGGAAAACAGGTAACACGTCACCCCTGACTTTTTCTAAAACAGCGACTTCCACTTTAGCCAGTTGCTGGGACGGCTCCCAGATGTAGACACCCGTGTCAGAAAAACCGAGGTATTTTTTCAGGTTGCGGTAAGCGATGCCTGTAATCCCGGTAGAATCCATCCCCCCTAAGTCTATGGGGATGCGGTCAGGCTTCCGGTGATTCAAAGCAGTGAGAATTCTTTCCCGGCTGGTCATGGTTTTCCTCTTTTCTATTTTTTAGTCTACCAGAAAGCCTGCCCTGCGTCCATCCCTGTCCAATCGCCCTGAAATCCGACACAAGAGCCATGGTGTAAACAGGGTAGATTTAAGGGCGTGTGCCGGAAATCCTTCCGAAGTTAGACACATCTGTTCCAGTTTCAGCAGCCACTCTTTTTTTTGTCTTCTTGCGGTAACAAGGTAAAATATGCTGGTAAAAATGGGACTGATAGAGGCGGACAAGGCTCTTAAACCAGGCCCGGAAAACCTGGTCTCTGTTTCCATGCGTTCTTTTTCGCGAACAGCCAGCGTGGTCGGTATTATTCTGGGCGGTGTAATCCTGGTGGGCTGGTCCTATCCTTTCGCTACTCTTCAGCATAGCCTCCGTTACTTAGAATTGATTCGGGCTGACACTGCCCTGGCGCTGGTTCTGGCTGGAGGAAGTCTCTGGTTTTTGAACCGTCCCGGTACTGACCGGGTCAGGAACGGCGTGATTTTAGTTGGCGCTGCCGGGGTTATCCTTACCGGTCTCTTGCCGCTTCTGGAAGCCACCGGGCAGGTTAATCTGCTTAATCGTCTGATGCTGAATCTATCAACAATTTTTGGTGAGGCGGCCAGGGCGGAAAGAATGGCTCTGGTGACGGCTACCTATATTCTTCTGCTGGGTCTTTCTCTTTTTCTCACCAGGAGTGAGCGGTGGGTCGGAACCGGCCAGGTGTTAGCCTGGTTATCAGTCCTGGTGGCACTGACCAATTTTCTGGGATACTCTGCCGGCAAAAGCGGCAACACTTTTCTTTCCCAGACCCAGCCTGACCTGTTAATCACCTCGGCTTTTGTTATTCTTGGCTTTGGCACCCTATTTGTCCAGCCCGAAAAGGGAGTAATGTCCATTGTTTCCCGGTCAGGTCTGGCCGGGACATTAACCAGAAGGTTATTGCCGGTAGCCATCATCGTGCCGTTCATCCTGCGCTGGGTGGTAACCGCGGGAAAAGGTGCTGGAGTGATTTCCGGGGAAGAAGCCCTGACATTGATGGCGGTCAGTGTTATTGCAGTCTTTTGCTGGCTCACCTGGTGGAATGCCAGTAATCTTTCCGCCGTGGAAAAACAGAGACTGAAGGCTGAAGAAGAACTGGAGAAGACCAATAGCCGGCTGACCGAACTGGTGCAACAACTGGAAAATCGAAGTCGGCAGAACGCTGTCTTGAGCGAGATGCGGGACCTGCTCCAGGCCTGTTCTAATGTCGCGGAGACTTCGCCGGTGATTGTGGCTTCCATGGAAAAACTTTTACCACAAGCCCAGGGTGCGCTTTTTCTTTTCAGTCCTTCGCGTAATGACCTGGAGTCCATAGCCCGCTGGGGCGGGTTCCCTGAGGCTGTAGAATACAACCTTTTCACTCCGGACGAATGCTGGGCGTTACGCCGGGGACAGATTTATGTTCTGGAGAAAGAAAAGGAGAAGGATGGCCTCGTCTGCGCCCATCTGCGTGACCTCCGGGTGAATGGCTATGTGTGCCTGCCGCTGATTGCCAAAGGGGAGGTTCTGGGGCTTTTTCATCTGGGCTGCCCAGCCGAGGTGAAACACGGCTGCTTTATGGAAATGCGGGAAATAGCGGTGACCATCGGCGAGTACCTGGCGCTGGCTATTGCCAACATCAAGTTGAGGGAGAGCCTGCGGATGCAGTCCATCAGGGACATACTCACCGGTCTCTACAACCGAAGGTATCTGGAAGAAACAATGGCCAGAGAAATTCTCCGGGCCGCCAGACGGCATTCCACCTTAGGTGTGGTCATGATTGATATTGACCATTTCAAACAGTTTAATGACCTGTACGGACACGGGGCCGGCGATGAACTGTTAGCGCAGTTAGGCCATTTCTTCAGAACCCACATTCGCGGCAGCGATATTGCCTGCCGGTACGGCGGAGAGGAGTTTACCCTGGTGATGCCGGATGCTTCTCTAAGAGATGTGGTGCGCCGGGCTGAGGAACTGCGGGTGGCCGTTAAAGACCTGCGGGTTCATTATCAGGGACAACTTCTGGGCTCTATCACCCTTTCCCTGGGTATCGCGGTGTATCCTGAACACGGCACGACGGCAGACGAACTTATTCGGCTGGCCGATGCGGCTCTCTACCGGGCCAAGAAAGAAGGACGGGACAGGGTGCTGGTGGCCTGAGCCGCAAGGCCAAGTGTATCTTCTCAAGAAAAGCCTGAAAAACACCACTCAAGGGGGCAGATATGGAGAGAAACGGAGAAGAAAAAGGTAATTTTCTCATTGGTCTGGGCGGAGCCTTTTATCCGGAACATCACCCGGAGGAAACCTGGCCAGCCCTGGTTCGTCTGGCCGGCCAGGCTGGCTTGAAGGCTGTCAGAATCGGTGAGTTTGCCTGGGACAGGATGGAACCGGTGGAAGGCCAGTACGATTTTGCCTGGCTGGATAAAGTTTTCCGCTTGCTGGCCGAAGAAAATATCCAGGTGGTTTTATGTACTCCGACCGCGGTACCACCTATCTGGGCCTGCCAGCGGTATCCGGAAATCTTTCCGGTACTGGAAGATGGTCGAACCTTCGGCTTTGGCGTCAGGCGTTACACCTGCCCCAGTTCCCCGGAGTACCGTCGCCTCTGCCGCAATATCGTGACCGCGATGGCCAGGCATTTTGGCCAGAATAGCCAGGTTTTCGCCTGGCAGATAGATAATGAACTGGGGCATCCGTTCTGTTTCTGCTCCAGATGCTTGAAATCCTTCCGTCAATGGTGCCAGAAACAGTTCGGAACCATTGAAGCCTTCAACGAGGCCATGGTCTTGAGTTTCTGGGGGCAGACTCTCAAAAGTTTTGAGCAGATTAATTTCCCCAACAGTTCACACCATCCAGGGCTGTGGCAGGCTTATCACCGGTTTTTTTCAGAGATTACCATTGACTGTTTTCGTCTTCAGGTGGAAACTCTGAGACAGGAAGGAGTCAAAGTACCCATTACCACCAATATGATGCTTACCTGGCATGGGTACAACCACGAGGTCTTCGGACGCTCTCTGGACGTGATTGCCGGCGACCACTATGGGCTTGGCCGAAGGTCACTTTTTGCTATCGGCGGGGACGCTTTTGTGGACCAGTCCTTTGTCCATTCTTTTCTCCGGGGTATCAAAGGCGGTCAGCCTCCCTGGTTTCTTGAGTTTCAGTGGGGCCGGGGGGCTGGTTTGCCGGCGCCTGGACGGGTTCGGTGGGCGGTCCTCACCCAGGCTTCATTGGGTACAGAATTCATCAGTTTTTTCCGCTTTGACACCTGTCCTTCTGGCCAGGAGAGAAACTGGGGTGGCCTGGTAGAAGTCTCTCTCAAGACCGGCCGTATCTATCAGGAAGTCAGCCAGCTTAACAGAGAGCTTAATGTTTTGAGGGAGAAACTGAAAGGCGCCAGCCCCGGGCCAGCCGAGGTGGCTCTACTTTTCAGCCATGAGAACCACTGTGAATTTGCCAGAAACCACCATCCAGAATTCTTTGCCGGTCCGATGGGCAACGGCTATGCGCTGCATCTGGACAGACATTTTGCCGGCCTGGTAGGACAGAACCTGCGGGTAGACATCGTTCATCCCGGTGCTGACTGGAGCAGATACCGGCTGCTGGTGGTCGCTGGCAGTTTCATTCTGCCGAAAAGCCTGGCGGAAAAACTAACTGATTACGTTAAGGAAGGAGGAATCCTTCTGATGACAGGCTATTCTGCCCAGGCTGACGAGAATGGAAAAATCTGGTCGGTGCCCCTGCCAGCCCATCTCACCGAGGTGTTTGGTGTGGAGGTAAGAGACTACGGAGAGGTTCTCCCGGAAGTTACTGGACCGGTGACCATGCTTTTCCGGAAAGGGAAAAGCTGCCCGGGCAAAGTTCTCTGGCTGGAGGAACTGGAAATTACTGGTCAGCAGGTAGAGACCCTGGCTTACTTCCAGAACAAATTCTACGGCAGAATTCCGGCGCTCACCAGAAACAACCATGGCCGGGGCCAGGCTCTTTATTTCGGGGGAGTTCTGGATGAGACTGGCTATTTAGGTTTCTACCGGAAGGTGGCCAGGCTTGCTGGTTTGAAGCCGCCGCTTCTCTCGCCAGAAGGCGTTTATGTTACTGAATGGCGGAAAGGAACTCAGCGTTATTACTTTGTAAACAATCCGAGCAGCCAGAGGAAAAAAGTAGTTTTTGCGGGTAAACTTCAGGAGGCCGTGAGCGGCCAGAAGGTTAAGCAACTGGTTCTTCCGGCATTTGAAGTTCGCCTTTTGAAGAAACTTGACAGATGAAATAATTGTGGTAACATGTATACAAATCGCTGGGGAAATTATCCGGTTAGTTTCAGCCTGAAGAGCGGGGGAAAAGGAGAAGAGAGGGCGGAATGAGGTTTCTTCTAACACTAACCGTCATGCTGGCAGCAGGAGCGCTGTCGCTGCAGGCTTTGCCATCTGAGCCTTACACCGGTGATGAACACACGGTAGTACTGCTGCACCTGGATGGGAACTGTCGGGACAGCGGCGGTGCTGAAAATGATGGTACGGAGAAAGGGGTTACCTGGGTTGCCGGCCGGTTCGGTCAGGCAGGGTTTTTTGATGGAAAGGCTGGCATAACTTTTCGCTCCAGCGGTTCTCTCCACGTGGGAAAAAACAGCTGGAACATTGAAGTCTGGATCAAGCCGGAGAAAGAGCAGCCAACCCATGCCGTGATTATCTCCGGCGGCTGGTCCAATGAAAGACTCTACTGGGTGAGAATCAGTGAAGGCAAGTATCTGGTGGCCGGGTTTGGTGACGGAAAGAAAATGGCGGTGGTCTCAACGGGAGATGTATCCGGTCTTCTTTTTGATGGCAACTGGCATCACCTGGCTGCGGTGCTGGATCGCAGCCGGCAGGGCGAGGTCAGGCTCTATCTTGACGGCCGCCGGGTGGACCAGAGTAAAGTGGCTTTTTGCGGGCCGATTATCTATGAATCGGAAACCATGGGGCTGGTGCTTGGTGCCATTGCCCCCTGGTACATTGGAAAAGAAGGTTACCGCGGTCTGATTGATGAAGTGAGAATTTCCAATACTGTCCGGCCAGACTATGTGGTGAGAGAGCCGTTGCCGGCTGAGGCCGTGGCCGGCCAACCGGAGAGAAAACCTTTCAGCTACGATCCTGCCTTATCCAAAACGCCTCTGGTTTTGAAGCCTACTGAGACCGTGATTGCTCTCCACTCCGGCGTGGTGGAGTCAGGGACGAATCAGGCAGCAGCGCTCCTGCAAACCTGGTTACGCCGCGCCTGCCGGGTGAATTCCGGATTTGAAATTCTTTCCGAGGAGAAAATCAGCGAAACAGAAGGAAAAACCATCATCGCCCTTGGATTGAGCCGGTGGGTGGAACCTGAGGAAGTAAGAGATTTGTGGCGGGACGGTTTTCTCATCAGGCGCAAGGCCATGGTTATCATCATTGCTGGCGGTCAGTCGCGGGGAACCTATCTTGGAGCCGTCCGTTTTCTGGACCAGGTGGCGGGAGTTCGTTTTTACCTGCCGACCGACCTTTTCACCTCTCTGCCGGAGAGCAGCCGGATTACCGTTGGTGAACTCAATTGGCGGGAGGAACCTTTCGCCCGTTCGGCTTATTTAAGTGGTGTCAAAGCCATCCCCGGGGACAGTGGCTGGCTGGAAAAAGTTGGTGGTTCCCGTCGGGTGGGTGGAACCCATCAGCACAGCATGTACCAGGTTTTTCCGCCGGACCGGTATGCGGAGAAGTATCCGGAGGTTTACCCGGTCATTGGCGGTCAGCGGTATATCCCAGGGAACAGTCAAGACCAGGGCTGGCAGCCCTGTTTTTCGGAACCAAAGACGCTGCAGGCAGCCAGGGAAACCGTGCAACGTTACTTTCGGACCAATCCAGGAGACGCCTATCTGGCCTTCAGCGTGATGGACAGCCACCGCATCTGCGAATGTCCGAAGTGCACGGCTTTTTACGAAGATTTCGGGAAAAAGAACCAGGCCAGTTCAAGAGAAGAGGCACATTCCTATCTTTACTGGAAGTTCATGAACAACCTGGCTGAATGGATGGAAAAAGAACTGCCGGGGAAGTACCTCATCGGGCTGGCTTACGGAGTCACTCGTTTTCCACCACCTTTCCGGTTGAGACCCAACATCATTGTTTTTGCCAATTTCCACGTGGCGGAACTGGAAGCCGACGGTATTTTGAAACCAGGCGAAGATGGTCTTTCTCCACTGGACCGCTGGCTGAACCTGGCCAGCAACTTTGGCAATCATGACTGGTACCATGGGAACGGTTTTGTTCTGCCACGAATTTATTCCGGTTACTGGTCGCAGTTTCTTACAGCCTTACAGAAAAAAGCGAAGAATGTTTTTATGCATGCGGAACTTTATCCCAACTGGGGTCTGGATGGACCCAAGGGGTACATTCTGGCGCGGCTGTGGCAACAGCCTTCTCTAAATGTGAAAGTCCTGCTGAAACAATTCTGCGAAGATATGTTTGGTCCGGCGGCAGCCCCGATGGAAGAATACTTCACCCGGCTGGAGCATCTGTGGGTGGTTCTGGACAATAAGAAGGGACCGGAAAGAAAACTTTTCCAGTGGAGCCGGCAACTTCTGACAGATGAGGAAGACCGGGCGGAAATCAAAGCCTGCCGGGGTCTGCTGGATAAGGCGATAGCCCTGGCGGTGACCGAAGAACAGAAGAAGAGGGTTGACTTATTTTCAAGGACATTCCGGCTGACCGAGTATCTGATAGAACTGAATGCGGCCACAACTGTGGAAAAAAGCCGCCTGGAAGAAATCAGAAAGTATGTGGTGGAAAATATCAGTAATGACCCGATGACGCTTTACGACAGCTCGGTGGAGAATGTGGAAAAGATTATCAAGGCCGTCACCGCTGGTAAGAAGATAATTGACCGGTAAGCGACTTGACAGTACCGAAGCGGTTGTGATAATATGTATACAAACTGGAGGGATTATGGAAAAGCAGAAAACGGCAGGTTTCACGCTGATAGAACTGCTGGTGGTTATTGCTATCATTGCTATCCTGGCGGCGATGCTGTTACCGGTGCTGACGCAGGCCCGCGAGAAGGCGCGGGCATCTCTCTGCACCAGCAATCTCAAACAGCTCGGGCTTGCTTTT
The DNA here is from genome assembly GCA_029551285.1 of bacterium. GTDB lineage: Bacteria > Ratteibacteria > UBA8468 > B48-G9 > DSTR01 > JAMWDF01. Next base: position 8,674 of record JAKPFT010000025.1, read on the forward strand.
CACATGTATGCACAAGACTTCGGGGATTTTTTACCGCCATACTGCGACACCAACGCCACCGGGCAGTACTACTGGACAGCCAAGCTCGTACTGGGCGGTTACATCAAGGGCAAATTTTACAACCCGTCGGTGGGGGACATCAGGCAGGGTGTTTTCAAGTGTCCCTCCGCCCGGCTGATGGATTGGGGTGGCGGATACGGTATTGTTTATAAGTCCAACCTGAGCGGTAGAGATGCACACTGGGGTTTTGGCTTCACGAATCCTACAACCGGCATTTACAGTTACTTGCCGCCGAAGCTGTCCCGGGTTAAGAGACCAGACAAACTGTTGCTCATTGCCGATGCCGGGAGGTCAGGCGCGTCAGGCTGGGTGGGTGCTGACTACACTGAACCGGCCATAAACTGTCCGCTCTGTGTGACCTGGCCGACGTGGAGTACGACCGGAGCTAACTACACGTTCAGAGCGGCTGCCAGACACAACCGCGGAGCGAATGTGTGCTTTGTTGATGGCCACGTGGAATGGATTTTGTACGACGACTTAAGGAAAAATAACGGTGATATGTTCGGACACTTTAACTGGTAGTTCGCGTGATCTTACTAATGTAACCACTGGAAAAGGCACCGTAATTTGGCGTTTTATGTCGGCGGCCATATAATTCTGGATTTTTCCGTGCAACGTGCAAAGTTAAATTTTATCATGACAGCTGACAAGACGAACATGTCCTCAGAGATCCGGCGGAGGATAGGGTGGTCAAGATTGGAAATAGAAGTTCTCCTCTCAATGACCTTGGTTTTTCCCCGCACGTTCAGCGGACACTGATGTAGTTTTTGCTGAAAATCATTTTACCCGGAGAGCTGAGAGAAGAACGTTTGAAGGTGGATAACCTGCAAATGTTCCATAAGCGCGAGTCCTTACTGGTTTGCAAGAGGGATAGAACGGTCTCCTTGCAAGAATGGTCAGAGATGAAGATGCTTAAAATCTTGATGTTGACAATTTGCTTTTTTGCCTTCTTTTTTTCGCTTTCAGGCGAAAGCAAAGTCTTCTATGCAATGGAGGAAGTAGTCCCGGATACGATGCCAGAAGATCTGGAACTTGCAATTATCCCAGCACCTAAGGAAGTCAACTATCAGAAGGATATGATAAAAATTGACCGGGAAGTTGCATTAGTGTGTTCGGATCTGGAAAGTCTCAAAGCAGGGAAGGAACAAATAATCTCTCTTCTAGGCGGGTCAAGAAATGTGATGGCATATAAAAGCCTTCCTGATAAACAATTTTTTACAACATGGGTGATGATAGGCAGCTTTGAGGAACACACCATCCAGAAATATTTAGCAAAGTTTAATATCCCGTTAGAAAAAAGAAGCAAGGTTTCAAAAAACGAGGAAGGATACATTCTCATAGTTGACTACCTGCCGGCAGAAAAAAGAAATGTGATTCTCATATGTGGAAGTACTTTTCAATCACAATTCTGGGGAATTCAAACCTTAAAACAAATTACCTACCAAAATGAGAAGGGTGAAATATATGTAAGGAGGGTAAAACTACTTGACTGGCCTACATTTAAACTCAGGGGAAGCAAGAGAGCACAGGTTTGGGAGCATGCTTTCAAATCAAATTTCAGATATTCAACTAATGGAGGACTGGAAAATCCTTCCGCCGACATTAGTAAAAAAGGATTTGAAGAACATTTTATGAATGAATGGATGCCGGATGTTCTTCTTGGGAAGGAATTAGATTGCTCTGAAAAAAGCGTGGAGAGTTTTGAACGACTAATAATGGAGTATGTGAATAGAGGAGCGACAGGATTCTGTTTTCATGTTGATGACCAACCAATGAAGTTGACGGAAGAAACAGATAAAAAATTTCAGGGAAGCTACGAAGCGGCAGTATGTTTCCTTCTAAACCGCTTGTGTAATATTGTAAAAAAATATGCCAAAGACGCAAAAGTTTTTTTCATCCCTCAACCTTACTGGACCAACACAAAATATGATAAGTATGCTTCACAGATGAAGAATTCCGGGGGGCTACCTGGTGATATGGGACTTATGCTATGCGGTCCGGAAGTTACCAGTGATGCTATCCCGTGGGATGTTATCACCGAATACAGAAAAGCATTTGGTCTTACACAAACAAAAGCTCTTATATATGACAATTATCTGCGTTCAAACTGTTTTAAAGCTATTGATGAAAGGCCTTCAAAACTGAAGGAGCAAATTCTTGGTGTTTCACCGGAGACTGGAAGTGCTACTACTCGTATAACAAGGTTAGATTGGGCATGGAATCCGGAAGGATACTCGGAAGAAAGAAGTCTAATGCTTGCCTGCAGAGAAATAGCTGGTTTAAAAGGATGGACCAAACTATTTCAAACCGTGCATCTGTCTGAAGGGCGGCTTCCCCTGTTCTATTCTTCGCAAGAAGAAGCTGTAAGTAAGTGGAAAAAGGGCACAGCAGAGTTGGAGAAATTAATGAAAGAACTGAAAGAGGAGGAAATAAAAGGCAGGGTTAAATTACCTGTTGTTCAACAAATTTTTGGTAAGCACGTTGTCAATGGAGTCGTAGACGATATAGGATTGTTTAGCCGGGCTCTTACACAGCAAGAAATGGAGAGCATTCGGACGCTCGGGCTTAAAAAATCTTGTGAAGAGAAAATTATTCCAATGGAGAATGTTATTGGAACATGGCTTTTTGACGAGGAAGGTAAAGTAGAGGATTACTCTCAAAAACAGAAAGCAGGCATTATAAAGGGAGCCGGAATCAAATGGACACAAGGTAAGTTTGGAAAAGGAATCTGTTTACCGGGTAGTAACACCTTCATTGAAATACCATACGATGCTTCACTTTCCCTCAATGCCTTCACGATTAGTTGCTGGGTTAAACTGAAAGAAACTATGGACTATCAGGCAATCTTGCATAAATTTGCCACAGATGGGAAAAGAAGTTATTCGCTGATAGTTTCCAGGGACACGGGGATTGCGTATGTTGACTGTTTTCCCGTACCTGGAGTAGAAGGGAAAACAAAAATCACAGATGATAAATGGCATTTTCTCAGCGCAAGTTTTGATGGAGAAAGAATGAAACTTTTTGTTGATGGAAAATTAGAGGGAGAAGTTGTTTCCAAAGGTGGACTTGCAACAGGGAACTTGCCGCTCACCATTGGTGCAATATATACAAAGGAGGCAACCAATGTTCCCAAAGGTTATGCTTATGAAATAATTTCTCATTTGAGGTCTGAGAATAAAGGTGTTTTTGAGGGAATAGATGATAAATACCTGGAGAACACCTTTAAATTTGCCAGAGCAGTAAGAATATCTCAGCCACCTGTGATAGATGGAAAACTAACCGAAAGAATCTGGGACGAAATTCCTAAATTCTCTGGTTTTTGCACTGCTCACAATGGTAAATTAGTGACACCTGAAAGACAGAGTGTTTTCAGCGTTTGTTATGACGACAAAAATCTTTACATAGGGATAAGAAATTACGATCCGGATTTGCCGGGTACGGAAAGTAACAGTTATGAGGGTGATATCCTTGGAGATGGCCTTGTCTATAGTAAGGTCAAAGTTCTTATTGACCCCGGACGAACAAGGAAGCAATGTTATGAATTTACAGTGGATAGATATGGGAATATGCGAGATGCCTATTATGATGTAGAATCAGACAAAAGTCCGCAAGGGAAGACATATCTTTCGCAATGCCAAAAGGGTGTTTCAATAATTCAGAACGGCTGGGATTTGGAGTTAGCGATCCCCTTCACTTCTTTGAATGGCCAACCCAGGAAGAAAAATATCTGGGGACTGAATATATGGGTCTGGAAACATAAAGTTCCTGCTTTGATTTGGTCAAACAAGATATGGTGGTGGGGATT
>JAKPFT010000054.1 GCA_029551285.1 bacterium
GAATTGCAGAACCAAAAAAGGAACAAAAGAAGGATGAAAAGAAAGGGAACAAACTGGCTCACTCAAGGTGCTCCGGCACAGACAAGGACTACGCCGAAATCGGTTGCTCGGCGAACTCATTCGCCAGGTGGCGAATTCAGACAGCGCCGAGTAAGGTACAGCGTCCCGATTGAACTTGGTCGGTCCGCTTACCGACCGCTGCCGCTTTTCGTCTTGTCTTGTAGCTGTGCCTTCGCAAATCGTTCGCCAGTTATTCCCTTCCTTTTTTGACACAGTGGGAAGGATAGGGAGAGAGACAAGGACAGGCAGAACCAAAAAAGGAATAAAAGAGGAATGAAAAGAAAGGGAACAAACTGGCTCACTCAGAATGCTCCGGCACAGACAAGGACTACGCCGAAATCGGTTGCTCGTCGAACTCGCTCGCCATCTGGCGAGCTCAGACACCGCCGAGTAAGGTATTGCGTCCCGGATGGAATTGCCCGGTCCGCTTACCGAACGCGTGCGCTTTTCGTCTTGTCTTGTATCTGTGCCTTCGCAATTCATTCGCCAGTTATTCCCTTCCTTTTTTGACATAGTGGGGGGTAAGGGCGGAAGATAGAATTGCAGAGCCATTGAGACACACAGGAAAAGATTAAAAGGCAGCTCAGCGTTTTGACAGCACCAGGAATAATATAAGGGGTGGCTATGGCTGAGGAAACTGGCGGACAGGTAAAAATTGACACGGAAGTGCTGGCCAGCATTGCTGGAGTGGCCGCGATGGGCGTTCCGGGCGTGCACCGCATCAAGACCGGACTGGTGGCCGGGTTGACCCATCTCTTCCGGAAACGGCCGGATGCCGGCGTCCACGTGGTGGTGGGCGAAGGCGAGGTCAGTTTCACCTTGAGCATTGTCGTGGACTACGGGGTCAATATCCCGGAAGTAACCTTCAAGGTGCAGAAAGCCATCCGGGAAGAGGTGGAAAAGATGTCCGGTTTGAAGGTGGCCAGGGTGGATGTGCTGGTCAAAGAAGTTCACTTATCGCAGAAGGCGAACCGGTGAAGAATGATTGACTTACATCTGCATACTTTCTTCAGCGACGGCGAACTCCTGCCTTCAGAACTGGTCCGGCGGGCGCAGGTCAGAGGCTACACCGCGCTGGCCCTGACCGACCACGTGGATTTCTCCAATGTCAGGCAGGTTGTCCCGGCGGCCGTGGAAGCCAGCCGCCACCTCAGTGAGACGGCTTCGGTGAAAGTCATTCCTGGTTGCGAAATTACCCATGTTGCTCCGGTGGAAATTCCGGAACTGGCTGTTCTGGCGAGAAAGTTGGGGGCTCTGCTGGTGGTGGTGCACGGAGAAACGCTGGTGGAACCGGTGCTGCCCGGTACCAACAGGGCTGCCCTGAAAAGCGAAATAGACCTTTTAGCCCACCCTGGTTTCCTCTCCGAAGAAGATGCCAGGCTGGCTGCGGAAAGAGGCATTGCGGTGGAATTGTCCACCAGAAAGGGACACTGTCTGGGCAACGGTTTGACGGTAGTCAGGTGGTACCAGTTTCACTTTCCGCTGGTTCTGAACACTGACACCCATGCGGCGGAAGACCTGGTGGACGACGAGTTTGCCCGGCGGGTGCTTCTCTCTTCCGGGGTCAAAGAAAATGATGTCCAGGAAGTTCTCAAAAACAGCCAGCGCTTGGTGGAGAAAACGCTGGCCAGGACTAAAAAATATGGTTGAGCAACTGGCGCTGGTGCTGGTCGGAGGGGAAAAGGAAAGGCTGCTACAAACCCGGTTGCCTCAGGCTGGCTGGGTGGAATTGCGGGTTGACCGGTTTCTTTCTGTCTTCCCCCGGGAAGATTTAACCGGCTGGGTAAAGCAGGTGCGGCGCCACTTCTCAGGAAGACTGGTTGCCACGGTGCGCTGGTTCAAGGAGCAGGCCGCGCCAGTAAACCGGTTGACGGAAAGCGAACGAGAAAAGTTTTACCGGATACTTTTGCCGGAGGTTGATTATCTTGATGTGGAACTGCGCAGTTGTCTGGCCAGAAAGATGGTTGGCCAGGCACATCAACAAAACAGAAAAGTTATCCTCTCCAGTCATTATTTTATGAGTTGCCCGGGCAATTCAGCCCTGAGGCGTCTTTACCGGAGGTTTCGTCTGCTGAACGGGGATATTCTTAAGGTGGCGGCTCGCGTTTGTTCCCGTGAGGATTTGTTGAGGCTGGTTGCTTTTACCGCGAACTACAGCCGCAAGTGCCCGCTGGTCGTTATTCCCATGGGGACGACGCTCCTGGAACGTTTGATACCTCTTTCCTTCGGTTCTCTCTTCACCTATGCCGCGCTCTCCAGCAAGACCGCGCCAGGCCAGCCAGGGTACCGGGAGATTTTGCAGTTGTGGCGGGCGCTTTCTGCCGGCGGCTTTTGAAAC
>JAKPFT010000071.1 GCA_029551285.1 bacterium
GCAGCCGGGCCCCGCATAAACATCCCAACCAGCTTCCTTTTGAGATAGAACAACTTATAGTTCGGCTGAAGAAGGAGAAGCCGAAATGGGGAGCGCCGAAGATCCGGGAATTAGTGCGGAACAAATATCCGGACATTAAACTGCCCGCCATAAGCACCGTTCATTGTGTATTAGACCGGCATGATCTGGTAGACAAACACCGGAAGAGGAATAAATATCACGCCACCGCTACCTACCTATCAGTTCCCCAAGAGCCCAATGACTTATGGTGCACGGATTTTAAGGGGCAGTTTAAGATGAGGAACGGGACGTATTGTTTTCCGCTGACCATATCAGATTTTACCAGCCGATATCTTATAAGCTGCGAAGCGTTAAGCAACCCGGAAATCAATCCATGTTTTGCGGTTTTTGAAGAAGCGTTTCAGGAATATGGACTTCCGGTGGCGATAAGGAGCGATAATGGAGCACCGTTTGCCGGAGGGAATTCCACCTGGAACTTAACGAGGCTTTCGGTCTGGTGGATACGGTTAGGGATAAAACTGGAACGCATTAAACCGGGCCATCCCCAGGAGAACGGCCGTCACGAAAGGATGCATCGCACGCTTAAGCTGGAAGCCACCAATCCCGCCGTTGGTAATTTACTTCAACAACAAGAAAGATTTGATTATTTCAGGAAAGAGTTTAACTATCAACGTCCGCATCAGGCTATCGCGATGAAACGGCCGGCCGATGTATACCGAGAGTCCGCACGGAAATACACCGGGTTACCGGATATTACCTATCCTGGATACGACAAATCGTTGATGATCACCAATTGCGGCGGGGTCTGCTGGAATAAACAGAAGATACATATAAGCAAGGCATTTGCGAATCAACCCGTCGGACTGAAAGAAGTCGACAGCGGCATATGGCGGGTTGATTTTATGAGTTATACGCTGGGGTTCTTTGATGAAGAAAGCGAGAAATTTACGCCCTGCGATGATCCGTTTGGTTTTAAGATAGTAATTTGAAGGAAATATGAATAAAAGTGTAAACTATCTGCCAGGAATAAAGTGTAAACTATGTGTCAGAAAGAACATACCGGGCTGCAGCCTTCGGTGAGACGGCGGGCCGGGAGATGTTTGAAAACTGAAAAAGGCTGTACTTGTTTGTCCCAGTGTCTTCCGGCGCATGCTTAACAGGATGTTTTTGCGGAATCAGGCCCGTGTATCCGGGCGTAGTGCTGGCTCTTTCGGCTTAGTTTTTCACAGGGGAGGAGGGATGAAAAAGGGGATAGTCTGGTTAGCAGGTATCTTTCTTGTGGCGCTGCTGTCCGGGAACTGGTGCGCTGGCGCAGGCAGCAAACTGGAATTGTGTTCCCTGCTCAGCGACCATGCTGTCCTGCAGCAGGGGATGGCTATTCCTGTCTGGGGCTGGGCAGAACCAGACGCAGAGGTCAGCCTTTCTTTTGCGGGCCAAACTGTGAAGGTCAAAGCCGACCCTGACGGCCGGTGGCAGGCCAGACTGGCTCCATTATCAGCAAGCAAGACGTCGCTGGAGATGACGGTCAGGTCAGGCCAGCAGAGCCTGGTGGTAAGAGATATTCTCGTCGGCGAAGTATGGTTGTGTTCCGGTCAATCAAATATGGCGCTGACGGTCAGCAGCTGTTTGAACCCGGAGCAGGAGAAGGCTGGGGGAAACCAGCCTTTAATCCGGCACTTCCGGGTTCCACTTTTACACAGTGCCTGGCCAGAGGAAAAAGTGACCGGCAGCTGGCAGGTGTGTTCTCCGGAAGTGGTGGCCGGCTTCACCGCCACCGGATACTTTTTCGCCCGGGAAATAGTAAAAGAACTGGGTGTCCCGGTAGGCATCGTCAACTGCAGCTGGGGCGGGACAAGAATTGAGCCGTGGATTTGTCCGCAGGGGTATTCCCGGGTTCCGCAATTGAAGGATTTGAACCAGAGGGTACAGGCCGCTGACCCGTCCACCGAAGCGGGCCGCAAGCATTACCTGGCCTATCTGGAAGAACTGAAAAACTGGATAGAAAAAGCCCGGGTTCAGGTGGAAGCAGGCCAGAATCTCCCAAAACCTCCAGCTGTTCCCTGGATTGACGGTGACCAGCAGCAGCCAACCAGGATTTACAACGCTATGGTCCATCCTCTGGTTTCCTGGGCCATCCGTGGAGTATTATGGTACCAGGGCGAAAGCAACGGCAGCGAAGGGGAAAGTTACTATCACAAGATGAGAGCCCTGATTGAAGGCTGGCGAACGGTCTGGAATCAGGGAGATTTCTCTTTTTACTTTGTGCAGTTACCCAACTTCCAGTATTCTGACCCGAAAAATGCCGCGGGCGGCGACGGCTGGACGCTCCTTAGAGAAGCGCAGTTGAAGTGTCTGGAGATTCCCAGGACCGGGATGGCGGTGACGATTGATATTGGCGAGGCCAAGGATATCCACCCGAAAAACAAGCAGGACGTGGGCAAAAGATTGGCGCGGCTGGCCCTGGCTGGAGACTATGGTCGTTCCCTTGTTCCCACCGGCCCGCTTTACAAGAGACACGTGGTTGAGGGCAACAAAATCCGGATTTTCTTTGATAATGTGGGTCAGGGTTTGATGGTCGGTCGTAAGGACGGACTGGCGCCGGTGGAAGAAGTGCCTGGTGGTCGGTTGTCCTGGTTCAGCATCGCCGGAGAGGACAGGAAGTTTGTTCCGGCGGAAGCCGTTATTGATGGTGCCACCGTGGTTGTTTCCAGTCCGGGCGTGCCGAAACCGGTTGCCGTCAGGTACGCCTTTGCTATGAATCCGGCCGGGTGCAATCTTTACAACAGGGAAGGATTCCCAGCGTCACCGTTTCGGACAGACAACTGGTAGCGCAGCTCAGTTTTCCCGCGGAGTATCTTCCTCCGGGCTCGTCTGAAGGCTGTAGTCTTTCAGGTCAATGACTTTTCTGTCAGGGTCAGGCTGCGGAACCTGCCGGATAATCTGCCAGTGTACCTGCCTGCTTCCCAGCAGGCTATTGAGCAGGGCGTTAATCGCTGAGAAGAGAAGCGCCCCCCAGAAGGCGCTCCAGAAATGATTTACGGTAAAGCCCTTCACCATATAGCCTGCCAGTACAAAAATAAAGGCGTTGATAAACAAACTGAAGAGGCCTAAAGTGGCCAGGTTTATTGGCAGAGTCAGCAGAAAAAGTACCGGCCGCAGGAAGGAATTGAGCAAACCGATAACCAGGGAAGCCAGCAGGAAGACCGGCCAGCGGCTCACCTGAAGGCCAGCCACAATTTTGACCGTGAGCATCAGGGAAAAGCAGGCCAGCAACCAGGCCAGCAGGAAAGATTTTCGCATCAGGTTTTCTCCTGATACGTACAGGGCCAGACTTCTTTTTCCCAGAATTCGTCCAGCCGGCGATGAAGTTCCACCATCTTTTGCTCGTCAGTTTTGCGCCAGTACATACCGGTAAAGGCAAAGGAGAGCCGATGGTTTCCCCTGGCCAGGAGAAAGCGACTCTTAATCCTTTCCTCAGCCTGGTGGAAATCAGCCGGCAACTCTTCGCCGATTCTCAAGATGATAGGTCGGTCTCCAATGGCTTTCAGGGCCGTCTCCACAGGTGTCCAGCCAGCGCAGGCCTTCTCAATGAAGCCAGCCTCGGTGACTATCAGATTGGAGATGGACTTCAGCGTTACCTGAAAGACATGGGGACCGGAGCAGGTGTGGATATCCACGTATGGCCAGCGCCGGGCCACAGATAGGTCGTGAGCCAGCAGATACCGCTCATAGAAGTCAGCCGAGACTAAATTGACCGAACATTCCGCAATACGGACGGTTTCTTCATCTCCCCGGGGCAGCCGTTCAGGGCCAATCCAGGTCCTGACCTTCTCGCTTACCTGAATGAAAAATTCGGTGACCATTTTCATAAAAGCGCCGAACTCATCCGGAGTGGTGTCCGGTGCCGTAAAAACTTCGTTGCCAGCAACCATGTGGCTGATGTTAAAGGGCCCCTGAGTATCAGGCAGGCCAATCTTAAGCCAGGCCGGGGTCAGTTCCTTGACGGCGTCAATCTCTTCTTTGATTACCGGCAGGAGACCGCTTTTTTCCGGGTCTGGCAGACCTTGGCTCAGGGCAGTTTTCAGAGTGAGGGTCTGCCGGGGCACATACCCGGCCTGCGGGTCAAGGCTAAGTCCGAAGGAAGCCGCTAAAGTCCCCGGGCCAAAACCTGTGGGAACTACTGGGGCTATCGGATTCAAAAGCGCCAGCGGAGCGGTGAGGTTTTTCAGTTTCTCCAGGAGCCGCTTCTCAGTTTTCAAGGAAACTAACGGTTTTGCTTTTCCTTCGCCGGCGGAGATGTCCGTTACCCTTCCCAGGGAGAAGGCAGGATAACGGCGGGGCCTGTTTTCCCTGATGGCCTGCCAGGCAAGGTCGGCTCTCCGTTCCGGATGGAGTTTCAATTTTTCAGAAAGTTCAGTCAGTACTGCGGCAATTTCTTCCCTGATGGCGATGGTGTGCATAGTTTTTTCAGACCGGTTTTCCCAGTAAGGCGGTTTCGGTGTCCGGGTCAAAAAAGTGGGCTTTCTTCAGGTCAAAGGCTACCTTCAGAGTCTCACCCGGCTGCACCCGGGTATTAGCCTCAAAGAGCGCCTGAAAGTCTAAGTCTCCTATTTTCAGGTAAGTTAGAAGACTGGGACCGAGTGGCTCCACCAGGTCCACGCTGGCGGCGACCTGACTGGTCCCGTTGTCTGCCCTGGCGGCGGCCAGCGGTGCCGGATATATGTTTTCCGGCCTGATACCGAAGATGACTTCCCGGCGAGCGGCGGCTTTTACCTTCTCTGCCATTTCTGCTGGCAGGGTAAGACAGAGTTGACCGAGGTGCAG
>JAKPFT010000073.1 GCA_029551285.1 bacterium
GTAAAGTTAATCTATCCGGTGGCGTTAGAGAAGGGGCAACGGTTTGCCATCAGAGAAGGTGGTCACACTGTCGGGGCTGGCGCTATCTCGGAAATTATTGAGTAAGCAACCTGGAAAAACCAATGGAAAGCAAATTAATTCGCATTAAACTGAAAGCTTTTGACCACCGGCTGCTGGACAGGTCCGTCAGGGAAATTATTGAGATTGCCAGGAAAACCGGTGTTAAGATCTGTGGTCCGGTACCGCTGCCGACCAGGCGGGAAATTTTCACGGTTTTGCGCTCGCCCCACGTAAATAAGAAGAGTCGGGAGCAGTTTGAATTAAAAACCCACAAGCGTTTGATAGACATTTTGGAGCCTACGGCCCGCACAGTAGACGCGCTGACCAAACTCAGCCTGCCGGCCGGTGTGGAAGTGGAAATGAAACTGAGTTGAGGTTGCTATGGTCCCTGGAATTATCGGAAAAAAGATAGGTATGACTCATGTTTACGACGAAAAGGGAACGATGGTCCCGGTAACCGTCGTTCAGGCTGGACCGTGCTTTGTCGTGCAGGTGAAGCAACAGTCACAGGATGGCTACAATGCCATTCAGATCGGTTATGGACAGGTGAGCGAGAAAAAGCTCACCCGGCCAGTTCTGATGCATTTGAAAAAGAGAGGGTTACCTCCACTGGGTACACTAAGGGAAATAAGAGTAGCGGCAAACAAGGTCAGCGAGTACACACCCGGCCAGCAACTGACGGTGGAGGCCTTTCAGCCTGGCCAGTACGTAGACGTCACCGGGACTTCCATCGGCAAGGGTTTTCAGGGAGTTGTAAAAAGACACCACTTCCGTGGCGGCCCGGCGACCCACGGTTCCATGTCCCATCGCGCTCCTGGTTCCATAGGCAACACTGCACCCCAGCGAGTTCCCAGAGGTCGGAAAATGGCTGGCCATATGGGATGTCAGAAGGTAACCGTGCAGAACCTGAAGATTGTGAAAATCCTCCCGGAGGAAAACTGCTTGCTCCTGGAAGGTGCTGTTCCTGGTCCCCGGGAGGGGCTGGTATTGATCCAGCCAGCCATCAAAAAGACGAGACTAACATGATTAAGGTACCTGTATACAATCTCAGCGGAGAACCGAAAGGCGAAGAAACATTGGAGTACGCTTATCTCCAGACGCCGGTTAACCGGGATATCCTTTACTATTATGTCGCGGCCTTCCGGGCCAATCAGCGTCTGGGAACCGCGAGCAGTAAAACTCGGGGGAAGGTTTCCGGCGGCGGCCGGAAGCCATGGCGGCAAAAAGGTACCGGCCGCGCCAGGGTAGGGTCTATCCGCAATCCTATCTGGCGCCACGGGGGGATTGTTTTTGGCCCTCAACCTCGCCACTACTACATCAGGCTGCCGCGAAAAGAAAGGAAGGCGGCAGTGAGAGAGTCATTGAAGGACAAACTTCTTGATAATCGCGTCAGCCTCTTTCAGGTTGACGAAGCTCTGACGGGGAAGACCTCCAGTTTCGCTAAGTTTCTTAAAAAAGTGGGGCTGGAAAAGAAGAAGGTGGTGCTGGTTCTATCGCGGGAAAGTAACAACTTTCAGGAACTGGTGAAGGCGGTGCGCAATTTACCGGAGTTTAGACTTTGTGCCCTTGATAATCTAAACGCTTACGATCTTCTCTGGAGCGAACATCTGCTTGTTCAAAAGGAAGTATTACCGGCGATTGAGAAACTCCTGGGGGAGGAAAATGTTTGACCCTTATCTTATCATTAAATATCCGCTCGTTACGGAAAAGGGAACGTTGCTGGCCCAGGAACGGAAGTATTTATTCTGCGTGGATTCGGGGGCTAATAAGCAGCAAATTAAACAGGCTGTGGAGACAATCTACAAAGTCCATGTAACCAGGGTGGCGATCATTAACCCCCCGGCCAAAAAACGTTTATACAGGATGCGAAAGATTGGCTATCACCGCCGAGACAAGAAAGCCATCGTAACCCTAAAAGAAGGAGAACAGATTGCCATTACGTAAACGAAAACCTGTGACTCCCGGGCAGAGACACATGATGCTACCGGACTTCTCCGAGATTACAAAGGGAAAACCGGAAAAAAAGCTCGTGGTTGGTCTCAAGAAGAGTGGCGGTCGGAACAACACCGGACGGATTACGGTGCGCCATCGGGGAGGCGGGCACAAAAAGTTATACCGCACCATTGACTTCCACGGATATCCGGAACGTTACGGTCGGGTGCTCAGTATTGAGTATGACCCTAATAGAACCGCCAGGATTGCCCTGGTACAGTTTGAGGATGGGAAAAAGGAATATATCATCGCTCCGGTAGGATTGCAGCGGGGCGATTCTGTACTCTGCGGCTCCAGAGCAGAGTTCAGGGCAGGTCATCGTCTTCCGCTTCAGGCTATTCCGGAAGGTACGGTTATTTCTAACATAGAACTTGTTCCCGGCCGGGGTGGACAGGTGGCCAGGGCCGCCGGAGCTGCCGCCACCCTGATGGTGAGGGGAGATAAATTCGCCCAGGTAAAATTGCCGTCCGGTGAGATCCGGCTGTTTCCGGTACAATGTCTGGCCACCATCGGCCAGGTTAGCAACCCGGAGCATAAATACGAATCCTCGGGAAAGGCTGGACGAACGCGCTGGATGGGTATCCGACCCACGGTTCGGGGGGTAGCCATGAATCCGGTGGACCATCCCATGGGCGGAGGAGAAGGTAAGGGAAAGGGACACCAGTCGCAGAGTCCCTGGGCCCAACCGTCCAAAGGATATAAGACGAGACGGCGAGCTAAACCATCCGACAGGCTGATTCTCCAGAGGAGGAAGCAATAATGAGGTCAAAGAAAAAGGGACCGTTCGTTGATGGGAATCTTCTGGAAAAATTGATGCGTCTGAAGAAACTTGGCCGTAAAGAAATAATCAAAACCTGGGCCCGGGCTTCCACGGTAACTCCTGAGTTTGTTGGCTACACTCTGGCAGTCCATAACGGGCGTAGTTTTGTCAATGTCTATATAACGGAAAATATGGTTGGACACCGCCTCGGTGAATTTGCACCGACGAGAACATTTCGCGGGCATGGTGCTCACACTGAAAAGACTCGCGAGAAAACCTAAGTCAGCAGAAGGAACTGACCCATGATGGTATTATGTAAGGCTCGCTATGTAAGAGGGGGGGCCAGAAAATTAAGGCTTCTGGGACCCATGATAAAGGGAAAAGAAGCCAGCCTGGCGATGTCCCTTCTGAAACACACGGTTAAACGTGGAGCTGTCCCGGTGGGTAAGGCCCTGGCTTCGGCGCTGGCCAACGCCAGGCAACTGCATCCTGAAATAGCGTCCTGGCGCGTAAAAAATCTCGTAGTCGACGAAGGCCCCCGAATGAAACGAATGCGTGCTGGTCCTATGGGTCGCGGCATGTTGATTAGAAAACGATTCTCCCATATTACGGTAGTTCTTGAGGGGGCTGCTCAGGAGGAGACAAAGAAAAATGGGACAAAAGGTCAATCCAATAGGTCTGCGGCTGGGAATCGCGGAAGAATATCGCGCTAACTGGTTCGCTGGTAAGAAAAATTTTAAGGATTTTCTGAAAGAGGATGTAATGATCCGACAGTTTATTTCCCAGCGGTACCCGCGCGGCTCCATCGCCCGGATTGACATTGATAAGTTTGCGGATAAAGTCCAGATCAGGCTTCACACGGCAAGACCGGGAGTTGTTCTGGGACGCAAGGGAGCAGAGATCAACCGCTTGCGTGACGAACTCTATGAAAAATTACAGAAACAGTTGTCCATTGATGTGATTGAGGTTAATCCGCCAACTTCCAGTGCCCAGTTTTTAGCAGACAGTATCGCGATGCAATTAGAAAAGAGAACGCCCCACCGTTACGTCATAAAAAAAGCAATGACCTCGGCGCTTCAGGCCGGCGCTCAGGGAGTAAAAGTTCGGGTCAGCGGTCGGATTGCCGGTGCGGAAATTTCCCGGTCGGAACAGTACATCATGGGTAAGGTTCCGCTGCACACGCTTCGGGCAAGGATTGATTACGCAACCAGCACCGGCGTCCTAAAAACCGGAACTGTGGGGGTCAAGGTCTGGGTTTACCTTGGCGAACAGCAACAAGGACAGGCTGCTGCGCAAGCAAGTACCAGCTGAGAGGTAAAGTATGCCCTTGATGCCTAAAAGAGTGAAGTATCGGAAGATGCAGCGGGGAACCACAAAAGGGAAAGCCGCCCGCGGTAATACCTTGTTTTATGGAGATTACGGACTGCAGCTGCTTGACCCGGCACGCATTTCCAGCGCCCAGATTGAGGCGGCCAGGGTAGCGGTAACCCATTATCTGAAAAACCGCGGTCGCCTGTGGGTGCGAATTTTCCCGGACCATCCGGTTACCAAAAAACCGGCCGAGTCAAGGCTTGGTAAGGGCAAAGGAGATGTTTCCCACTGGGAGGCTATCGCTCTGCCGGGCCGGGTACTGCTGGAAATTGGTGGCGTAGAAGAATCCGTTGCCAGGGAAGCACTCCGGTTGGCTTCCTATAAGATTCCCTATCGTTCGCGAATTTTAACGCGAGAACTTACATGAAAAGAGACGAGAAGAAATCCCTGCGGGAAGCTACTGTTTCTGAGTTGGAGGAGAAAATTCAGGCTGCCCGGGCAGACTTATTCAGACTCAGGCAGCAACTTCGCCTCGGCCAGCTGAAGCAGGTGTCGCTGATCCGAGAGAAACGGAAGGAAATCGCTTTCTACATGACGCTCATTCAGGAAAAACGTCTGGCTGGAGGTCAGCATGGGCCGGTTGCCCGGAAAGCATAACAGAGTGGAAAAAATTGGAACGGTTATCAGTGACCGGATGAATAAGACACGCCTGGTGGTTATTCCCCGGGTCAGTGAGCATCCCCTTTACAAGAAGAAGATTCGCCGGCTTTTGAAGGTGGCTGCCCATGACGAGACCAACATGGCGCGTCAGGGGGATATAGTCCGGGTTGTGCAGTGCCGGCCTTTGAGTAAAACCAAGCGGTGGTTCATTGCTCAGATTGTTCGGGAGGCGCCGCGCAAAGATACTGCTACTGAGGAGTCTACTCATGATTCAACTTCGGTCAGTTCTAATAGTGGCCGATAACACCGGAGCGAGAAAGATCCAGGTGATCGGGCTGGTGGGTAGTTCCCGAAAGAGATATGCCCGGGTCGGAGACCTTGTTATGGCCAGCGTTAAAGATGCCCTGCCGGACGGAGTCGTTAAGAAAAAGGAGAAAGTCAAGGCCGTTATCGTAAGAACGGTCAAACCTATTCGCCGTCCCGATGGCTCTCTCATTCGCTTCGGCCGAAACTGTGCTGTGATTGTGGACAATGACAATAATCCTCGGGGCACGCGTGTTTTCGGTCCGGTTCCGAAGGAACTGAGAGAAGCGCAGTATGCCAAGATAATTTCGCTGGCTCCGGAGGTGCTTTAAATGGGCCTAAAAATCAGGAAAGGGGATTTCGTTCAGGTCATCAAGGGTAAAGACTCAGGCAAGAAAGGCCGGGTGATTCGGGTGTATCCAAAGGAAAACCGTGCCCTGGTTGAAGGAGTAAATTTTGTTAAAAAGCATGTAAGACCGAGAAAGATTGACCAGCAGGGTGGGATCGTATCAATGGAGAAACCGGTTCCCCTGGCTAATCTCAAGTACTTCTGCATGAAGTGCGGAAAGCCGACCCGGGTGCGTTTCCGGCTATTACCCGACGGTAACAAATTGCGCTGCTGTGCGGGTTGTCAGGAAATAATTGAGCCGAGGTAACATGGAACCAAGACTGAAAATTAAATACCGCGAAGAAGTGAAGCCGGAGCTGATGAAGACTTTTAATTATAGCAACCCCATGCAGGTGCCCCGGCTTCTCAAGATTGTGATTAATAGCGGTGTGGGCCGTGAAAACAAAGATGCCAAGGCTATTGAGTCGGCACAGAAGGAAATAGAGGCCATCACCGGCCAGAAAGCCGTGATTACCAGAGGCAAGAAGTCGATTGCGGGTTTTAACCTTCGTCAGGGGGACATTACCGGAATTATGGTGACTCTGCGACGGGATCGAATGTACGAATTTCTGGACCGGCTCATCACTGTAGCCCTGCCCAGAGTGCGCGACTTTAATGGCTTGCCAGCAAAGACTGACGGCCAGGGTGGATATACCCTGGGACTCAGGGAACAGGTAGTCTTTCCGGAAATAGACTACAACTCTATTTACAAAATTAGAGGCATGAATATTACTCTCGTTACCAATGCCCGAACCCCCGCGGAAACTCTTGCCCTGCTACGGGGTTTAGGCCTGCCCATCAGGGAGGAGTGAGTGGCCAGAAAGTGCTTTTTTGAAAAAATGAAGCGGGAGCCAAAATTCGCCGTCAGACGCAGGAACCGTTGCTGGAAATGTGGACGTCCCAGGGCCTATCTCAGAAAGTTTGGTCTCTGCCGCATCTGTCTTCGCGAAATGGCTTCCCGTGGAGAAATACCCGGGCTTCACAAAGCAAGCTGGTGAAGAGGAGAATAACTATGTCGGTAAACGATCCGGTAGCCGATATGCTGGTAAGATTAAAAAATGCCAGCGAGGTTTATCTTCCCTACGTGGAAGTTACTCACTCAAGACTTATTGAGCAGATTCTTTCTGTTCTGAAGTCAGAGAACTACATTAAAGATTTCGAAAGGTTAGGTGACGGGAGTAAAAAAAAGTTGCGGGTACATTTGCTTTACCGGGAGAACCGAAAAAGAGCCATTACCGAAGTTAAGAGGGTTAGTAGACTGAGTCGACGCGTTTACTGTAACCGGAAGAACCTGCCAGCTGTTTGCGGCGGCTTTGGCGTGGCTGTGTTGAGCACCTCGCGCGGTATCATGAGCAGCCGGCAGGCCCGCGCGTCAGGTCTCGGGGGAGAGGTGCTCTTCTACATCTGGTAACGAAAAAAGAGAATAATCTGTTGAGCCACGCCAGGGGGAAGATATGGCAAGACTTGGGAAAAAACCAGTAGTTATCCCGGAGAAGGTAAAACTGACAGTTGACGGAAGGACCCTGGTTGCCTCGGGGGAGAAGGGTAGCCTGACCCTTAACCTGCCGGGTGAACTTAGCGTTTCCAGCAACAACCGCGAGCTTGTTCTCCAGAGTGTGGTTTCCTCGGGTCGGAAAAAGACTTTCCGCCGCGGAGACCAGTTGCTTGGATTGTACCGAAAGCTTATTCTGAACATGCTGGAGGGAGTAACCAGAGGCTTTGAAAAAATCCTGGAAATCCATGGTGTTGGTTATAAAGCTGAACTTAAAGACAATCAGTTATTTCTCCATCTCGGTTTTACGCACCCGGTAGTTCTGGAAATTCCAACCGGCATCACTGTCCAGATTGTCAAAGATACTATCATTTATGTTCGCGGTTATGATAAGGAAAAGGTTGGCAGTTTCTCCTCAAAGATAAGAAGCGTTTGTCCGCCTGAACCCTATAAGGGTACAGGGATTCGCTACCGGGGAGAGTACGTCAGGCAGAAGGTGGGCAAGGCCGCGGCTGGAGGTACGAAATGAAGGTAACGCTCAGAGAAAGAAAACACCGGCGTACCAGAAAAAAGATTGCGGGGACTGCGCTGAGACCCCGGATAGTGGTCTTCCGAAGCCACCAACATATATATGCCAGTCTGGTTGATGACGAAAAGGTGCCCAACAAGGTTATCACAAGTGTCTCCAGTCTTTCCCCGGTGTTCAAGGAAAAAGGGGAGAGTAAGGTTAAAGGGGGGAATACAGAAGGAGCCAGGCTGGTCGGAATGTTACTGGCGGAGAAGGCTAAAGCGCTTGGCATTGAGACGGTCGTTTTTGATCGCTCTGTTTACAAGTACGCAGGCCGGGTGAAGGCTCTGGCTGAAGGGGCAAGAAAGGGAGGGTTAAAATTTTAGACCAAAGTTTAATCTCGGAAACGACCTCTGAAGAAAAGCAGGTAGTCATTGAGGTCAGGCGGGTTACCAAGGTGACCAAAGGCGGTAAGAATCTCAACTTTCGCGCTCTGGTGGTGGTCGGTGATGGATGCGGCCGGGCCGGATTTGGTATCGGAAAGGCAACCGAGGTCCCTGAGGCCATCAGAAAGGCTACGGAGAAAGCAAAGAAGTCTATGATTAAGATACCGATGCAGGAAACGACCATTCCTTACCCGGTCCAGGCTAAGTTTGGACCTACCAGGGTTATTCTTAAGCCAGCCGCGAGAGGACATGGTCTGGTGCTGGGCTCAGCGATGCGTTCTTTTTTTGAGACAGCCGGTGTTCGTGATATCACCGGAAAATGTCTGGGGTCGACCAACCCGGTAAATGTGATCCAGGCCACAGTGAAAGCCGTTACTAAGCTCAACCTTTCTGAGAGGACCAGTGATGAAAATAAATCAACTTAAGCCTCCACCAGGTAGTCGGCACAAAGAGAAGAGATTGGGGCGGGGTGATGCTTCCGGGCACGGCGGAACTTCCACCCGGGGGCACAAAGGACATAAGTCACGGACTGGCTTTTCCCTGTCTTTTAACTTTGAGGGAGGACAGATGCCTCTCAGCCGCCGACTGCCCAAACACGGTTTTCGCCACGCAAAAACCACCAGGTGGGTGGCACTTAACCTGAAGAAGGTCGTGGCTCTTTTCGGTGGCTCCCGGTCCATCAAAATTGAAAACTTCTGTCAGCGCGGTCTGCTCAAAGCGGGCGAGTATCTCAAGATACTTGGCAGCGGAAGTCTCCGTCAGCCTCTCGAGATAGAGGCCCATGCCTTTTCCGCACTGGCCCGGGCCAGGATTGAGCAGGCAGGGGGTAAGGCGGTGGTGGTTGAAAAGCCCGTTAGTCCAAGAGAAGAGAAAGAAGAACAACCATGATTACGGCCTTTAAGGATACTTTTAAGATCCCGGATTTGCGCCGGCGCATTATCTTCACCGTGGCTCTTCTTACGGTCTACCGGCTCGGGTGCTACGTACCAACTCCGGGAATAGATGGAAAGGCCCTGGCCCAGTTTTTTGCCCGGGTTCCGAATACCCTGTTCGGAATCGCTGACCTTTTTGCCGGGGGAGCTTTAAGCAACGCTACCATTTTTGCCCTGGGTATCATGCCCTACATCAGTGTCTCCATTATCCTGGAACTGTTGGCTTCCATTGTACCCTACTTTGAAAATATGGTCCGCAGTGGTGTTGAGGGACGACGCAAGTTAACCCAGATTACCCGTTTTGGAACGGTAGGTCTGTGCCTTTTCCAGGGAACGGCCATCAGCTTCTGGCTCTCCAATCCAGCACATTTTGAAAATGTGGTAATGGTACCCAACCCGGGACCACTGTTCTATTTCACCACAGTAGTCACCCTGACCACCGGAACGATTTTCCTCATGTGGCTGGGAGAACAAATTACAGAAAAGGGGATCGGCAACGGCATTTCCCTGATTATTACTGCCAGTATTCTTTCCCGAATGCCGGTAGCAGTGCACTACCTGGCGATGCTGATGGGAGCCGGTGAAATTAACATTATCATTATTCTCATTCTTATCGCCCTGCTGGTTCTGATTATAAGTGCGGCTATCATTCTTAACGAGAGTGAACGACGAATTGCCATTCAGTATGCCCGACGCGTAGTAGGCCGACGGGTTTACGGAGGTCAGTCAACCTACCTGCCGATAAAACTTAACCAGGGAGGGGTTATCCCCCTTATCTTTGCTGTTTCTATTCTAACTTTTCCAGCCACAATGATGCGCTTTTCGGAGAACGTTGTTCTGCGACGGGTGGCTGACTACCTTATGCCTTCTGGCGGTCCAGGCATGCTGCTTTACGCGCTGTTAACCATATTTTTCTGCTATTTTTACGCCAGTATCATTTTCAATCCGGATAATGTTTCCGAGGATTTGAAGAAGTACGGAGGATTTGTGGCCGGTATTAGACCCGGAAAGGCAACAGCGGCCTATCTTGAGAAAATTCTGAACCGGCTGACCCTGCCGGGTTCGCTGATGCTAGCATTTATTGCTCTCTTCCCATATATTCTGATGCACTTTGTGCGCAAAATTCCGCCGCTGGTAGCCAGTGAATTCGGTGGCATTGGTTTGATTATCGTGGTTTCTGTACTGATTGAGACCATGAGACAGATTGAAGCCCACCTGCTGGTGCGACACTACCAGGGATTTATTAAAAAAGCTCGACCCAGATGAAGAAGATACTGATTCTTCTTGGTCCGCCAGGCGCAGGTAAGGGTACTGTGGGCGCCCATCTTGCCCGACAGTGGGGAATCCCCCTGATTTCCTCAGGGGATCTGCTAAGGGAAAGTGTCAGGAACAGTACTGAACTTGGTCAGCAGGCACGCCAGTTTATGGTACGAGGCCAGCTGGTGCCTGACAGGCTGGTCTTAGGTTTGATTGGCCAGCGGTTAGCCAGAACTGACGCGGCCGGCGGTTTTATTCTGGATGGATTTCCACGGACTGCCGCTCAGGCAGAAGCATTAAGCCAGTTGCTTGACGAAGAAAATTTTCGCGTGATTTATCTGAAGGCCAGTGATGACTTCCTGGTGGAACGATTAAGCAATAGAAGAGTATGTGAACTTTGTGGCGCCATTTTTCATCTCATCAATATACCGCCGCGACAGCCGGGGGTATGCGATAGCTGCGGGGGAAGGTTAATCCAGAGAGATGATGATCAGCCTGAAGTAATCAGGAATCGGCTGGCCGTTTATCATGAGCAGACGACACCTTTGCTGAACTACTACCGTCAGGCGGGTCGTCTCACGGAGGTTTCCGGAGAACGGCCTCTCCAGGAAACTTTGGAAACGATACAGCAACAATGTCCATGGTGAAAACTGCTGAGGAGATTATGCAGATCAGGATAGCCTGCCGTATCTGCCGGGAAATTCTTCTGGAACTTGGCCGGCGGATTGGCGAAGGCTTAACGACAGGCGAGCTTGAGGAGCAGGCGGCCTGTTTGATGAAGGAGAGAGGCGTTCGTTCCGCCTTTAAAGGATATCGTGGTTATCCTGGAATTTTGTGTATTTCCATTAATGAAGAGGTCGTTCACGGTATTCCTTCACCGCGCAGGAAAATTTGTTCCGGAGACCTGGTCTCAGTAGACATCGGTGTTGTTTACAAGGGTTACTATGGAGATTGTGCCGACACTTTTCTGGTGGGCGAGGTCTCGCCTGCCCGGAAACTCCTGGTGGCTGCGGCTCATCAGGCGCTGGAAGCCGGTATTGGGAAAGCCGTTCCAGGAAACAGAGTTGGAGATATCTCCCGGGCTATTCAGGAAACAGTTGAAAAATTTGGCTTTTCGGTGGTGCGAGACTTTTCCGGACACGGAATCGGCCGGAGTCTGCACGAGCCACCAGAAGTGCCTAACTTTGGCGTGGCCGGGCACGGTCATCTTTTGGAAGAAAACATGGTTCTGGCCATTGAGCCGATGGTCAATGAAGGGAGCTGGGCAGTTCAAATTCTTTCTGATGGCTGGACCGCGGTCACCGCTGACAGGTCCTGTTCTGCCCATGTTGAGGACACTGTCCTTGTCAGGAATGACCGCGCAGAAATTCTGACAGCCATTTAATTATGCAGGATGAAAAGATTCGAGTGGAGGGGACAGTTATTAAGGCTTTGCCAGGCACTGCCTTTCATGTGAGTTTACCCAACCAGGTGGTGGTAACAGCTCATCTGTGCGGCAAGATGCGCCTCCACTACATTAAAATTATTCCGGGTGACCGTGTGGTAGTAGAACTATCACCTTACGACCTCACCCGCGGCAGAATTGTTAAAAGGTTGTAGTTGTGTCGTCCACCAGGAGAAAATATGAAGGTTCGGGCATCTGTCAAAAAGATATGTGCCAGATGTAAGATTGTGCGACGCCAGGGCAGGGTGATGGTTATTTGCACCAATCCTCAGGATGGGCCTAAACATAAGCAGAGACAGGGATAAGAAAGAGGAGAAAACACTATGGCCAGACTACTTGGTGTAGAAATACCCAACGAAAAAAAGGTTGTTTTTGCGCTGAGATATCTTTACGGTATCGGGCCAGCGGCTGCCCGGATTATTACCGAGGCCACGCAGGTTAATCCTGATAAACGGGTTAAGGAATTGACCGAGGAAGAACTGGGGAAAATGGCCGCCTTCATTCAGCAGAACTTCAAGATAGAGGGAGACCTCAGAAAAGAGGTGGCGGAGAATATAAAAAGGCTGCTGGATATAAAATGCTATCGCGGGGAACGCCACCGTCGTTCCCTCCCGGTAAGGGGACAACGCACCAGGAGCAATGCCCGAACCAGAAAAGGACCACGAAAAACTGTGGGGGTCATCCGCGATAAGACCGCCCGCAAGGCGCTCAAAGCCAGAAGCGAAACTAAGGAGTGACCTGTATGGCTGAGAAAAGAAAATATGTTAAAAAACGTCGGAAGCACATCAGCGTGCCCAGAGGAATAGTTCATATCAAAGCTTCTTTCAACAATACTGTGATGACGCTGACTGATCCCGAAGGTAGAGTTCTGTTATGGGGTAGCGCCGGCAGTATTGGTTTTAAGGGTACACGAAAGGGCACTCCTTTTGCCGCGCAGTTAGTTGCCGAGAACCTGGCTAAACGAGCCCAGTCGTTACTGAACATGAGAGAGGTTGAGGTTCGTGTCAAGGGACCGGGACCAGGACGGGAGACAGCCATTCGTTCTCTGCAAACAGCCGGCCTGAATGTAATCTCCATCAAGGACATTACCCCTATTCCTCATAATGGTTGTCGGCCCCCGAAACGACGACGTGTCTAAAGGAGAGGTTATGGCCAGAGCAACTAAACCCAACTGTCGCTATTGTCGTCGGTTTAATGAAAAACTTTTTTTGAAAGGCCGGAGGTGTTCCAGCAGCAAGTGCCCTCTGGAAAAACGGCACGGACGGAGCCGCCGTACACGGCTGAGCAAAATTTCCCAGTATGGTTTGCAGTTACGGGAAAAGAATAAAATTAAGATTTTCTACGGAGTCAAGGAAAACCAGTTCCGGCGGTATTTTGAGATTGCCAAGAAAAAAAGAGGTGTTACCGGGACCACCCTGCTGGAACTCCTTGAGTGCCGTCTGGACAACATTGTGTACAAACTCAACTGGGCAGAATCAAGGCGCATGGCCAGACAACTGGTTGTGGCCGGTGCCATCCAGGTAAACCGACGCCGGCTCAACCGGCCCGGGTACGTGGCCAGACCTGGAGACGAAATCAGAGTTAAACCTGAAAGTCGCCAGCGAACCATGGTGGCCCAAGTCCAGGAAAGCAGAAAGGAATTCCCGGTGCCGGCCTGGCTAGAACCTGATTCAGCGGACCTGGTGGCTAAAGTTGTACGGCGGCCGACCAGGGAGGAAATATCAGTACCCTGCGATGAACAACTGGTAGTTAATCTGTACTCCAGGTGAGGAAAGAAGATAAACGCAGTTATAGTTTACTGAAAACGAGGTGAACAATGGAAGGATTTGTTTTTCCGTCACACTTTGTCTGGGAAGAAACAACCTACAGCGCTACTTACGGTAAACTGGTGGTCGAACCTCTCTGTCGGGGGTTCGGAGTAACACTGGGTAACGCCCTGCGACGGGTGCTTCTTTCTTCGGTGCCAGGTGTGTCCATCACCGGTTTAAGAATTGATGGGGTTGCTCATGAATTTTCCACGATTGAAGGAGTTAAAGAAGATGTTGCCGAAATTCTCCTCAATTTAAAACAGGTAGCGCTAAAACCTGTAATCACAGAATTTCCCCACACGGTGCGGGCGGAAATAGAACGCTGCGGAGAAGTTTTAGCCGGGGACCTCTTTACCGACGGAAGCCTTGAGGTTCTCAATCGTCATCTTCACATCTGCACCTTGACGGTCAAACGCACCCTTAAATTAGAACTGGATATTACCCGGGGATATGGTTATGTCCCCTTAGAAAAAATGAGGCTGGTCAAAAAGCAGGCTCCGGCTGGTACCATTAATCTGGACGGCATTTACACACCGGTACGTAAGGTGACCTTCCATGTAGAAAATACCCGGGTGGGCCAATCCGTTGACTATGAGAAGTTAATTCTGGAGGTCTGGACGACTGGCGCGGTCTCGCCGGTAGAAAGTGTTTCCGTGGCCACCAGGTTGATTAACCAGCATTTTACCCTTATCAACGAGCATCAGACAGTCGGTGAGAAGAAGCAGGAAAAAGATGAAGAGCAGAAAAGGGCACCTGTCGCTGACCCTCTGGAGACACCAGTCACAGAACTAAAACTTTCCACCAGGATTGAAAACGCCCTGCTGGCCCGAAACATTAAGACGCTGGGCGACCTGATAAAAACTCCCAGAAAAGAGTTTCAGGAAATTAGAAATCTGGGCAAGAAGTCTCTTGAGGAAATAGAAGCCGCGGTTAGCGCCAGAGGTTACCACCTGCAGACCAGAGAAGAAACAGATAAAGACTCTGGAGAAAACGATGAGACACAGAAAAAAAATTCGTAAACTCGGCCGGAACAAGAGTAATCGTCGCAGTTTGGTTACCAATCTTACCATCAAACTGTTTGAACAACAGAAACTGAGTACGACGCTGGCCAGAGCCCGTCAGGTGAAAACCATGGCGGAAAGATTAATTACCCTGGCCAAGCAACCAGGTCCTGCGGCCGAACAGAGAATCCAGAAAGTTCTTGGACAGAAAAGGGTTGTGGCTGCGGTTAAGAGTGCTGCTGAAAAATACCGGGAGCGGCCTGGTGGATACAGCCGGATAATAAAGATTGCTCCGCGCCGCGGAGATGCTGCCGCCATGGCTATGATTCAACTGGTGTAGACCAAAAACCTGGAGTGGGCAGACATGAACATTAATACTAAAATTCTGGATAGGTACGATCGTAACAGCAACATTTACCAGTTAATTTTACAACTGGCGGAACGCGCCCACGTTCTGATGAGCGGAGCCAGCGCTTCCCTGGAAATGGCCGAAGTTGACCCTGGCAGTCCCCGTCTTGTTCTTGAGGAGTTTCTCTTTAAGGATAGGCTTCTTTCTGCGAAACAGAAAGTGCCAGCTGACACCAGCCAGCAGGCGGGAGGTCAAGCCTCAACGGCGGAGCAAGGCAATTCCTGAAAGGCGAATATGGACTTTGTGCAACTTTTGCACCTGATGCAAGAAAGAGAAGCCTCTGACCTTCATCTGAAGGTGGGGCGAAAACCCCTCTTACGCATCAGGAAGGATTTGCGGGAGGTGACCGAGTGGGACCATCCTTTAACCAGAGAGGAGTTGCAGGCAATCGGCCGAAGTTTGATGAGTGAAAAGCAGGCGGAAATTCTGGAGACTACCAAGGAACTTGATTTTGCCTTTGACCGTCCAGATGTCGGTCGCTACCGGGTCAATGCTTTTTTCCAGCGCGGCAACCTGGGGTTGGTTTTCCGAAGGATAAAGGACGTAATTCCCTCCTTTGAAGAACTCATGCTGCCAGAGGTATTAAAGAAGATTTCCCTCTTCCCGGACGGCCTGGTGCTGGTTACCGGTCCCACTGGCTGCGGTAAGTCTACTACTCTGGCGGCGATGATTGAACACATTAACACCAATCAGGTGAAGCATATCATTACCATTGAGGACCCGATTGAATTCGTTTACCGGGACAAGCAATGTGTTATTAACCAGCGTGAGGTTGGACTGGACACACTTTCCTTTGGATCTGCCCTGAAACATGTACTCAGAGAAAATCCTGATGTCATTCTCATTGGTGAACTGCGTGATGCCGATACCTTTGAGGCTGCCATCAATGCTTCAGAAACGGGCCATCTGGTCTTTGGCACTCTTCATACCATTGACACGGTTACGACTATCACCCGGCTGCTTGATTTCTTTCCAGCCTCCCAGCACGACCAGATCAGAAAAATTATTGCCTACCATCTTCGCGCCACTGTGTGCCAGAAACTGCTGCCTTCAAAGGATAAAGAGCGGATGATCCCCGTGTGTGAGATTATGGTTGTAACCCCGGTAATCTCCAAACTGATTTCTGAAAACAAGATGAACAAGATTTATCCGGCTATGCATTCAGATAAGGAAAGCGGCATGCAAACCTTCAACCAGCATCTGGTCAGACTCATTGAAGGTGAACTCATTGACCGGGAAACTGGTTTTGCTGCTTCTCCCTCACCGCATACCTTAGAAATGAACCTGCGCGGTATCTATCTGGATGAAGATACCCGCATTATTGGTGAGTAAAAAGGTGCAAACTCGTCCGAAAAGCCGGTAGCATGAAGGTTCTGGTGATAGGCAGTGGCGGCCGGGAACACGCTCTGGTTCAGAAAATATCAAAGAGCCCTGCTGTCAGGGAAGTGCTGGCAGTTCCCGGTAACGCAGGCATCGGCCAGCAGGCAACCTGCTTCAACCTGAAAGAAACAGATTTCCCCGCTCTGGTCAGGCTGGCGGCCGATAACAGAATTGATTTAACTGTTGTTGGCCCGGAAGTTCCGCTGGCCAGGGGTATTGCTGATACTTTCCAGTCCAGCGGTTTGAAACTTTTCGGTCCCACGGCCCGCGCGGCCAGGCTGGAATCATCAAAAATCTTCGCCAAAGAATTCATGAAACGACACGGTATTCCCACGGCTGATTTTTCTGTAGCTGACACGATCTCCAGAGCGCTCCAGCAGGTTGAAAAAAAAGGGTATCCGGTAGCCATAAAATATGATGGTCTGGCGGCAGGCAAGGGCGTGCGCGTTGTCTGGAATAGAAAAGAGGCGGTCTCTTTTCTTGAGGATATCTTTGAAAGAAATATTTTTGGTTCACCCGGACCAGCCGTGGTTATTGAAGAAGCGCTAACTGGAGAAGAGGTTTCCTACCTCATTGTGACGGATACTCTCTCCTACCACCCTCTGGCTCCAGCGCGAGATTACAAAAGAATTTTTGACCTGGACCAGGGTCCCAATACAGGCGGAATGGGAGCTTACAGTCCGGCAGTGCTATTGGAAGGGGAGACGGCCCGGTTTGTCCAGGAAGAAGTTGTCCACAGAACGTTAAAGGCTCTACTTAGAGAAGGCATTGAGTATCGCGGGGTTCTGTACTTCGGTCTGATGCTGACGAAAAAGGGTGTCTCTGTACTGGAGTACAACGTCCGCTTTGGAGACCCGGAAACGCAGGTGATTCTTCCCCGTCTGGAGAATGACCTTGTTGAACTTATGGAGGCCACCGTCGCCGGTCGTCTCAAAGAGATAGACCTGAGGTGGAAACAGGAAAAAGCAGTTTGTGTTATTCTGGCTTCTAAGGGGTATCCAGGCCCTTACCAGACCGGTTATGCGATAAGGGGTTTGAACAAGGTTGAGGATGTTTTTGTTTACCACGCAGGCACAAAAACCAGCGAAAACGGGACCATCGTTACCGCAGGCGGCCGGGTACTGGGGTTGACCGGCCTGGGTATTAGCTTCAGCGAGGCAAGAGAAAAGGTTTATCGGGCTGCAGAGGTAATTGAGTTTTCCGGAAAATACTTTCGTCAGGATATCGCTGGCAACCTGAAATGATAGTAGCCAGCATGCTACTTGAGGAGGTAAGCCATGCAGAAAATGAAGGCGGGTATTGTCGGAACCGGTGGCATCAGCCACTATCACCTCAGGGGTTTTCTTCGGGCAGGCGTGGAAGTCATCGCCGTGGCTGACCCTGCCCTGGACCGGGCCCGGGGATTTGCGGAAAACTACCGGGTTAAAAATGTTTATGCCTCGCATCAGGAGATGCTCAGGGTTCATCCTGATTTAGACATGGTCAGCGTGGCCACGCCAAACAAGTTTCACGCGCCTATTGCGACAGACTGTTTGAACGCCGGAGTTCATGTTTTCTGCGAGAAACCACCGGCCCTCAACGCAACGGAAGTTGCTCAGATGAAGGAAGCCGCCGAACGAAACAAAAGGCTTTTACTCTTCGATTTTAATAACCGCGCCCGGCCCGAGGCCCAGGCCATAATGAGTTATATCCGGAACGGCCAGGTGGGTACCATCAACTCAGCTCAGGCTATCTGGATCAGGCGCTGTGGTATCCCGGGATTTGGCGGATGGTTTACCCAGAAAGCCCTTTCCGGGGGCGGGCCGGTAATTGATCTTCTGCATATGATTGACCTTGCTCTGTACTTTATGAATTTCCCTGCGCCAGCCTATGTGCTGGCGGCTACCTTCCGTGACTTTGCTTCAGATAAGCGGTTCAAAGGACCCTGGGGACTGCCGGACATGGAAAAGGCGGTGGTTGATGTGGAGACAGCCGCCCACGGTTTTGTTACTTTCCAGACAGGGCAGGTCCTTTTTATCCGGAATAGCTGGGCGGAACTAAACCGCCGGGAGGAAGTTTCCGTCACATTTCAAGGTACCCTTGCTGGCGGAATGGTTCGTCGGCTCTTTGGTCGGGACGGACTGGATGAAACAGCCATTGACGAGTGCGAGCTTTACACCATGGAGCACGGTCTGCCTGTAAACAAAATGATTCTGGTAACACCGGATGTCGCCATGGGCCGGGAAACGGCTCTTATCAACTTTGTGGAGGCAGTCCAGGGAAAAACCGAACCTCTTTCCACGCCAGAGCAGGCTTTGGTTTTGATGAAAATCATTGATGCTATCTACCTCTCGGCGGAAAAGAAAGAGCCTGTGAGCATAGACTGAAAAGACACAGATTGCCTTCAAATCTGTACATGCCTGCCCGGAGTTAAGACCGTGAAATTTTTGATGCCCGGATTGCTGCTGGTTTTTGTCCTGACCAGCGGGTGCAGTGTTGCTTACTACCGGCAGAGTGCCGACCTGGAAGTAAATTCTATTTTGCGAGAAAAGGAAAAGTTGCTTCACCCGGTCTCTGCTGCGCTGCCCCGGTTTAATGGTGAGACTGCGCCAGAGACACGGATACTGAACCTGAAAGAGGTTTTGATTACCGCGGCAAAGAATAATCGCGAGTATCAGAGCCGCAAAGAGGACGTTTACCTGAAGGCTCTGGATTTGACTGGCGCCCGGTTTGTCTATCGTTGGCGCTGGGACACCAGCGGTGGCCTGGAATACAACAAAGAGGATGAGCACAGTTGGGCAACGAGTTCCAGTTTGAGGCTGGTGCGCTGGCTGGCTGATGGAGCCCAGATTACCTTTAATCTTTCCAAAGATTTTCTCCAATATCTTACGGGGGACAAGAGCAAGAGTTTTCAGTCCATGATGCAACTGGACCTGCTGCAACCCTTGCTGAAGGGGGCGGGCCGAAAGGTTGCTCAGGAAAACTTGACCCAGGTCGAGCGTGATGTCGTTTACGCCATGCGCTCTTTTCTGCGATATCAGCGGAGTTTCTCCGTAGATGTGGCCCAGCAATATTTCCAGATTCTTCTGGCTCAGGATACCCTGACCAACTACTGGGCCAATTATCTCTTCCTGAGTCAAACCAGACAGCGTATTGAGATGATGGCCGAAGCCGGACGGCTACCACCGCTTCAGGCTGACCAGGCCCGCCAGAACGAATTACAGGCTTATCAGGACTGGCTGAGAGCCAGCCATGACTACCAGTCGCGTCTGGACACTTTTCGCACCCTGCTGGCTATTCCCTTGAACCAGCCTGTTGTTCTGGACAAGGAAGTGCTCATCCGTCTTCTGAACCAGGGAGTTTCCGAACCGTCTCTCCGGGAAGAAGAATGCCTTCAGGCGGCTCTTACCGGTCGCCTGGACCTACTTACTGCTGCGGATGAGCTTGAGGATGCAAAAAGAAAAGTGGCTGTGGCCAGAGATAATCTGCACAGTTACCTTGCCCTCAAACTTCATCTGGAGACCAGCTCCGACCAGACCGAGCATCCCACCTGGCGACTGTCTCAGCCAGACTACAGTGGCGGTCTTGATTTTTCCTTTCCCTTCAGCCGGGTTGAAGAACGCAACGCCTACCAGCGGAGTCTCATTAATCTGGAGAGAGCCCGGCGGCAGTTTTTTCTGAAGAGGGATATCGTAACGGCTGAGGTGGCTGAATCCTATCGGGCTCTTGAAGAGGCTTACCGGACTTACCAGATTCAGAAGTCCAGTCTCGCCCTGGCCCAGCGGCGGGTGGAAAGCACTGATTTGCTTCTGCAGGCTGGCCGGGCAACGACCCGGGACCTTCTGGAAGCCCAGGAGGCTTTGACCAGAGCCAGGAATGCTCTTTCGGCGGCCGTGGTCAATTACCAGATTTCTTATCTGCGTCTCCTTCGAGATGCGGAATTGCTTGAGCTGGACGAGGCCGGTGTCTGGAAAGGAGATACCTATGAGAAAACTATCAGATAGAACCCGGGGAATTTTAGGACTGCTCACCCTTGTGGTGATCGTCGTGGTCATTTTCAGCGTGATTTTTGTGAGATGGCAGCGTCGCCGGAACAATCAGAATCTTATTACTTACAGGGTCCGGAAGATGGACCTGGTTATTTCCGTCAGGGAAGGCGGAAACCTTCAGGCACTCCGGGCTCAGAAGATTACTAACCAGGTTCCGGGTTCCAGAACCATTCTGGAAGTGGTGGAGGAGGGCACCCGGATTACCGAAGAGGATGTGCGCCGCGGAAGAATTCTGGTTCGCCTGGATTCCAAGGATATTGAGGACCGTCTGCAGCAGATGCAGATTACCGTGGAAAACAGCGAAGCCTCTTACACTCAGGCTCAGGAAAACCTGCTCATCCAGAAAAAGCAGAACGAAAGCGACCTGAAAGGTGCGGAATTGAAAGTGCGTTTTGCCAGACTTGACCTGGAGAAGTATCTGGGCAGCACCCTGACCGAGACTTTTTTGCAGAAGCCAGGCATGCCGGCATCAGAACTTCTGGCCAGCCAGTTTCTGGGCGGAGAGGCTCTCAACAGGAAACGACAGGCGGAAACTGATATTGACCTGGCCAGGGAGGAAGTGGCTCGGGCGACGGACCGGACCAACTGGAGCAGTCAGCTGGCCGACAGGGGCTACATTACCAAAACGGAACTGGAAGCAGACAAACTTGCTCTGCAACAAAAGCAGGTGGCTCTGGAACAGGCCAGACTGTCCGCGGAGCTTTACTTTAAGTATGATTTTCCCAAGCAGGTAGAAAAACTTTACTCCGACTACCTGGAAGCGCTGGCGGAACTGGAACGGACCAGAGCCAAGTGTCAGGCCCGCTTGATTCAGGCCGAGGCTGATGTTAAAAGCAAGAAGGCTACTCATCTGTTCAATCTTGCCAACTTACGGGATTTACAGAAGCAACTGAAGGATTGCACCATCGTCGCCACTCAGCCCGGCTTTGTGGTCTATGCCACCAGTGACCGGCCCTGGCGAAGCGAAACGCCGATTCAGGCCGGAACCACTGTGCGACAGAATCAGGACCTTCTAACCTTGCCTGATTTCAGCACGATGGGTGTGGTAGTGAAGATACACGAGTCAGCCATCGACCGGGTGATAGTGGGACAACCCGCCCGGGTAACAGTGGATGCCTTTCCAGAGAGGGTTCTCACCGGTGAGGTCAAAAACATTGCCCTGATGCCTGACCCAACCTTGAAGTTTATGAACCCGGACCTGAATGTGTATGTGGCCCAGATTTCCCTGGATCAGGTCTATGATTTTTTGAAACCAGGCATGAGCGCCCAGGTTGAGATTCTGGTTAAAAAATTACCGCAGGTGCTGGCCATTCCACTACTGGCGATTTCCTTCCGCGGGGAAAACGCAGTTTGCCGGCTGCTTCAGAAGACAAAGTTAGTGGAACGACCGGTTAGACTTGGCGAAAGCAACGAAGAGTACATTGAAATTAAGTCAGGCTTAAATGAAGGGGACCTGGTCGTTCTTTCCGGAAGCAGTCCGGCCCCGGGTATGGCCAGCCCGACCACAGGCAAGACCGTTACTTCTCCAGCCACCCGTTCTGTCTCCGGGCCGGCAGCGGTTTCCTCTTCGTCTGGCCGCCAGCGGGAGATGCCCGGCGAGGCCGCTTCGCCGGCAGAAGTGAGTAAACCTAACCCTTTAGAAGGTACAACGGCAACGGAACAAGCCAGGCCGTCCCGTCGCACTAAAATCCTCCGGGAGAATTCTGAGACATCAGGCGGGCCGGCTGGGGCTCCGCCTAACCGGGGGCAACCGGAAAACATTCCGTAACCATGGCTACCATCATCCGGATGGAAGCTGTTAACAAGGTGTATGACCTGGGTAGCGTCAGGGTGGAGGCGCTTAAGGACATTACTTTTTTCATTGAAGAGGGAGAACACGTGGCCATCATGGGACCATCGGGCAGTGGCAAGACCACCCTGCTGAATCTCCTGGGTTGTCTGGACCGGCCCACTTCCGGCCGCTACTTTATTGAAAACACCGAGGTTTCCACGCTTTCCGATGATGCTCTCTCTGCCATCCGGGGCCGCCGGCTTGGCTTCATTTTTCAGGCGTATAATTTAATTCCGCAGTTAACAGTGGTGGAAAATATCGGCATTCCACTTTTTTATCAGGGAGAGGCCGAAAGGACGATTAGAGAAAAGTCTGCGGAAATGGCCAGACTTGTTGGCCTGGGGGACCGTCTCAGCCATCGGCCAACCCAGCTCTCGGGGGGCCAGCAGCAACGGGTGGCGATCGCCAGGGCGCTGGTGAACAATCCGGCGGTAATTCTGGCCGATGAGCCCACCGGAAATCTGGATAGTACCACCGGACGGGAGATTATGAATCTGCTGGTGGAACTTAATCATCAGGGAAAAACGCTGATTATCGTGACCCACGATGCCAGCATTGCGCAGTATGCTCACAGAATCCTGCGCATGCTGGATGCTCGTCTCTATGAAAATTGACCTTCAGCATCTGGTTCGGATTGTCCGGTACGGTTTTAAGAATATCTGGCTGCACCGGCTCCGTTCGGCGCTGACCATTTTAGGCATTGTCTTTGGAGTAGCCTCGGTCATTGCCATGCTGGCTATTGGCGAAGGCGCCAGTTATGAAGCCCGTGAAAAGATAAAAGAATTGGGTAGTACCAATATCATCCTCAGAAGTCTGAAACCGCCCGATGAGACTGCTTCCCAGCAGACAAGCTATCTGGGTGTTTTTGGTCTCACCCCAACTGACCTGTGGCAGATTCGCACCATCCCCTCGGTGGAAAAAGTGGTGCCTACCTGGGAAATAAAAGAACAGGCCTGGCATTTTGAAAAGAGTTTTTCTGTTCGTCTGGTGGGCACAACACCAGACTATTTCCCTGCCATGAACCTGCATCTGGCTCTGGGCCGGACCTTTGACCAGGTTGACCTGCAGGAGAGTAAGAATGTGATGGTCATTGGCGCTACAGTCGCCACGGTTCTTTTCCCGGCTCAAATTCCCATTGGTCAGCAGGTTAAAGTGCGTGGCTGTTATTTCACTGTTATCGGGGTGGCCGCTGAAAAATCACTCACCGGTCGCAGTGAAAGCGCTGGCTTTGAAGATACCGGCTCGGATGTCTATATTCCCTTTTCCACGCGTCGTCTCTTCTTCGGAGAGTATGAAGTTAACCGCCAGGGTGGAAGAATAACTGAACGCAACTGGGTTCGCTACCACCGGTTTGTGGTGAGGGTCGGCAGCATGGAGCAGGTCTCCGCCACCGCGGCGCTGATTCAGCAGTTGCTAAAAACCACTCATAAGAGGCAGGATTACGACATTATGGTCCCGCTGGAACTGCTCAGGCAGGCAGAGCATACCAAAAGGATTTTTAACATCGTTCTGGGTTCCATTGCCGCAATTTCACTGGTGGTGGGCGGCATCGGCATTATGAACATTATGCTGGCCACGGTAACGGAAAGGACTCGCGAGATTGGTATCAGAAGAGCCCTGGGAGCCAGGCGACGGGACATCCTGCAGCAATTCGTTAGTGAGGCTGTTATCCTTTCTTCTTCCGGGGGGCTGATCGGCGTCTGCCTGGGAGTAATTATTCCCAAAATTGTCACCAGGCTGGCCGGGATGACCACTCTCATTACGCCATGGTCTGTTCTGATTTCTTTTTCCATTTCAGTCGGTGTGGGCATGGTTTTTGGCATCTACCCGGCCCGACAGGCCGCCAGTCTTGACCCCATCCAGGCGCTGCGGTACGAATAGCCTGCCACTGATTCACACTGTTTGTTTAGCGATACGGTTCTGCCGCCTGCCACTGCCAGAGTTCCAGACTCTGGCCGCAGACCGGACAGGTCCCCTTCGGGCTGACCCATTCGTAATTCCGCCAGTTGCCACAATCAAACCTTTGACCCTTTCGGGCCAGGGTTACCGGACAGGTCCCGTAAATCAGATGAAAACCTTCATAGGTCTGACATCCGTCAGAAGTTCGGCCGCAGTTTTCACAAACAAACTTCGGGCTCAGACTTGCCCCCTGACGAACAAAGTATCCAGCAAAATGAACCTTGCCTCCGCACTTCAGACAGGTAGCCCCTTCCAGACTGGTGAACGATATCTTTATAAACCGAAAGCCCTTCTGGCTCACCTCAAACTCAGCCGGATAGGAGGAAGGTAACATCACCATTTTGGGCAAAACCAGGCCGTGCTTTTCCGTCCTTTCCACAATCTCCGGCAAAAACCGTAAAACTTTACTGGCAACAGGGCTCTGCGAAATCTCACCGGCGGCTCTCGGGGAGGCGCTCATCAAGATCAGGGTGCCACTGGCCAGAACCAGGCCTTCCCCGACACCTAAAAGAGCGCCACCCAGACGGTCCAGGAAATGCTTCCAGTCAGCGCGGCGCCGAAGCATATCCAGGAGGACGATTGAGGTGAAAGTCAGGACAAAAACAGAAAAGACAAAGCAGAGCAGGTCAACGAGGCTACCGGTGATATTGAACTGGCGAAAAAGGCGAACCGGTCCCAGGTAAACGAAGGAGCCCAGAGACAACCCTATGGCAATACCAACCAGGTCAATCAGAGTTCCCAAAAAACCGCGTACCAGGCCCATCAGTACTCCGGCCAGAAGCATTGTTGACGCGATGAAGTCAATCCCGCCAAACATGCTGGTTATTCTGTCGGCGATGGCATGCCGGTTGGCCGGGGGCCCCTGCGCTGGCTGAGCCCGGGTTTGATTTCGTGAAGTTGTCTCTTCAAACGAGTGTACTCGGTGTGACTTTGCAACTTTTGATTAAGCCGCTGACGAAACTGCTGCCGGAGCATTTGCAGCTCCTGGTCCTGTCTAACTACCTCTTCCTCAATATGTCTCATCCTGGTGATTAATTCTATTACTTGGCGGTCTTTTTCCAGACGGCCAGGTACTTCTGGTTCACCTTCGGCCAGGACCAGGCTGGCCCACGCCAGTACTATCACTGCTGACCCGGTCAGGAAAATCCTGGTCATGCTTTCTCCTCTTTATTACTTTAGACAATGGCGAATCTTTCAGGTTTAGGAAAAGAATATCACGGCTCTGACCAGAATTCAATGGGTGCCTTTTGACAGCGGCAGTGACCTGGTCTAAACTTTAATCATACAGAAGACCGGGCTGTAAACTTCCTTTATACAATGCTGAAAAGAGGAGAAGGGATGAAAATAGAGAAAATTCAAGCGCGGCAGATTCTGGACTCACGAGGTAATCCCACCGTAGAAGTAGATGTTTACCTGGAAAATGGACTGATGGGCAGGGCGGCGGTACCTTCAGGAGCCTCCACGGGGGAAAGGGAGGCTCTGGAATTACGGGATGGGGGTGAGGATTTTCTGGGGAAAGGGGTAAGTAAGGCTATCGACAATGTCAGCAGACTCATTGCTCCCAGGTTAAAGGGTCAGTCGGTTCTGCAACAGCGAGAGCTTGACTTACTTATGATTAATCTGGATGGCACAGAAAATAAATCGCAATTAGGGGCCAACGCAATCCTGGGTGTGAGTTTGGCCTGCGCCAGGGCGGCGGCGGCAAGTCTGGGTTTGTCCCTTTACCGGTATCTGGGAGGTAAGCGGGCGCACGTGCTCCCGGTGCCACTGTGCAATGTGGTCAACGGCGGACTTCACGCTGACAACAATCTGGATATCCAGGAGTTTATGATTGCCCCTCTGGGAGCCAGGAGTTTCCATCAGGCGTACCAGATGGCGGCTGAAGTTTTCCAGCATTTGAAGAAGATACTCCAGAAAAAGAAATTTTCTACCGCGGTCGGGGACGAGGGCGGTTTTGCCCCTGACCTTAAGAATAATGAAGAGGCTCTGAGGTTGATTACCGAGGCCATCACTGCGGCAGGATACAGGCCGGGCGAGGAAATTTATTTGGCAATTGACACCGCAGCTTCTTCGCTTTTTGAAAATGGCCGGTATCAGTTTGAGGGCCAGGCGAGAGAGACGGAATTTCTGATTGACTACTATGAAAAGGTGGTGGAAAAATATCCGGTTTTTTCCATTGAGGATGGACTGGCTGAGCAGGACTGGGACGGGTGGGAAAAATTAACCAGAAGATTAGGCGAGAAGGTGCAGCTGGTGGGCGACGATATTTTTGTTACCAACCCGGTGATCTTCACCGAAGGGCTAAAACGGAATATCGCCAACGCCATTCTCATAAAGGTTAACCAGATTGGTACCTTAAGCGAAACCCTGGACACCGTTGAACTGGCCCAGCGTCATAATTACGGCGTCGTTGTCTCCCATCGCAGCGGTGAGACCGAGGATAGTTTCATCGCCGATCTAACCGTGGCCACTAACGCCGGGCAGATTAAGTCAGGTTCCCTGAGCCGTTCCGAGCGTCTGTGTAAGTACAATCAACTTCTCAGAATTGAAGAGGAATTGGGAGTTAACGGTGTCTATGCCGGAACTTACCTCAGGCAAAGTAACCGGTAGAGAAAAATGAAGAAACGCCGCCATGTCGGGTCAAAGTATCTGTTTGTGCTGGTTCTCTTTGTCTCGGCTTCCACTCGCAGGATTGTTAATCTGGTGCGACAGCGGAATCTCCTTAATTTCTATCAGCAGGAAGCCCTGCGACTGGAAAGGGAAAATAGAAAC
This sequence comes from bacterium, assembly GCA_029551285.1. Classification (GTDB taxonomy): domain Bacteria; phylum Ratteibacteria; class UBA8468; order B48-G9; family DSTR01; genus JAMWDF01. The sequence goes on from JAKPFT010000073.1 coordinate 26,742, forward strand.
CTTAGAGATTTTTTAACCAGGCTGAAACAGGACCCCTTTTACGCGGAAAAGATATTGAGAGAAAAATACGGCTACATGCGAGAGGGCGAATTAGGCATCATCTTTGGAGACAACCGTGTTTCCCATTAAATTTATCCGGGATAACCTGGCGCTTTTGCGGCAGGCCAGTGAACTTAAGAACGAGAAAGTTGATTGGGAAAGATTTGAGCAGCTGGACCAGCAGCGGCGTGGTTATCTGAAGGCAGTTGAAGAGAAAAGGCATGTGCAAAAACAACTGGGCGAAAAGGTGGCCGCGGCCAGGAATAGCGGCCAGTCAGGTGACAGTTTTCTCCAGGAGGCCAGAGTTCTTTCCGCAGAGATAGACTCCCTGGAGGAAAAATTGGCTTGGCTGGAAGCAGAACTTACCAGTCTGGCCAGCAGGATACCCAACCTGCCTCACTCCAGTGTCCCGCGAGGAAAGGACGCTTCAGCAAATCAGGTAGTGCGCACCTGGGGTGAAATCAAGGAAAAAAATTTTACAGTGTTACCCCACTGGGAAATAGGTGAAAAACTTGGGCTACTTGACCTGACCCGCGGAGCGAAAGTCGCCGGAAGTTCCTTCCCATGTTTTCTGGGCCAGGGGGCCACTCTGGTGCGGGGGTTGATTAACTTCATGATTGAACTTCACACCAACGCTGGTTTCAAGGAAGTCTGGGTTCCGGCCCTGGTCAACCGGGAGAGTATGTTTGGCACCGGACAGCTCCCCAAGTTAGAGGAAGATATGTATCGTCTGAAGGATGATGACTTGTTTCTCATTCCCACCGCTGAGGTGCCGGTAACCAATCTTCATCGCGAGGAGGTCATCCCGGAGGAGATGCTGCCTTTATACTATGTGGCCTACACACCCTGTTTTCGCCGCGAAGCCGGGGCCTATGGGAAAGAAACGCGCGGGCTGGTGCGGGTCCATCAGTTTGATAAGGTGGAGATGGTGAAGTTTGTCAGTCCGGAGAGCTCTTATCAGGAGTTAGAATCTCTGGTGGCTGAGGCGGAAAAAGTTTTACAGGCACTGGAGCTGCCCTACCGGGTGGTGCTTCTCTGTACCGGCGAACTCAGTTTTGCTGCCAGTAAATGCTATGACCTGGAAGTCTGGGCACCAGGGTTACAACGGTGGCTGGAAGTTTCTTCCTGTTCCAATTTTGAAGCTTTTCAGGCCCGGCGGGCAGGTCTGCGCTATCGGTCCAGGAAGGGGAAAGTGGATTATCTTCACACCCTGAACGGTTCTGGCATTGCGTTGCCCAGAACGTTGATTGCCCTTCTGGAATATCATCAGCAAGCAGACGGGTCTATCTATCTTCCGCGGGCATTGCGACCCTACCTGGGTGGCCGTGAATATCTTTCCTGAAAAACATGTCGCGAAAACTCACTGTTGTCTCCGTCTCCATGGCTTACGAGTTGCGGCGGGTGAAATCAAGAAGCGAAAACCATCGTTACGCGGAAAAGGTTTTCAAAGAAACAAAAACTCTTAACCCCGATGTTATTGTCTTTCCTGAAGTGTATGCCCTGGCCGGTCTGGAAGGTAGGGCTGCCCGGCGGAAAATCTGTCCTGACGACCTGACAGTTCTTCTTGCTCTGGCCAGGGAGCACCGCGTCTGGACAATTGGTTCACTGTATCGCTCCACCAGAAAAGGAATTTTTAACTCAGCGGTTCTGATATCTCCTGAGGGAAAACTCTGGGCTACCTACGACAAGGTTCATCCGACTGAAACTGAACTGATAGATGGTGTCCAGCCAGGTTTTCCTGACCAGAAACCAATCAAAACGCCCTGGGCGACGCTCGGTTTACAAATATGTTTTGATGCCAACTGGAGTGAAGACTGGAAACGGCTGGTTTCTGCTGGTGCTGAGATTATCTTCTTCCCCTCGGCTTTCCCCGGCGGGAGCATCCTGACTTCTATCGCCACTTTGAATCACACCTTTGTTGTTCCGGCTGTCTGGAGTTTACACTCAGGAGTCATCAATAATACGGGTCAGTGGGTGGTACAGACAGACCGATTCCAGTGGTGGGTATGTGCCACCATAGACCTGGAAAGAACTGTTTACCACTGGGACTATCAGGGACACCTTTTGCCAGCCATCCGGCGTCGTTACGGTGGCAGGATTCAGGTGGAAACCTATGGGCCTGAGGGCTGGTTCGTACTGACTCCACTGGCACCAGACCTTACCGTGGCCCAGATTGAGCAGGAGTTTAAATTGATTCCGTATCGAGCCTATCTCCAGAGGGCAGGTAAAGCCCAGGATAGTGTCAGACAATCCGGGAAAAACTGATGGCCAACAAAAAACACCTTGGTATCTGGCAAAAGTTTCGGCAGGAAAGTGAAGTATTATCCGGACAGATCATCAACTGGCGCCGGCACTTTCACCGTTATCCGGAACTCGCCTTCCAGGAAAAGGCCACCTCGCAAAAGATTCAAAAAACCTTGAAAAAGATGAAAATTCCCTTTGAAGTTTGCGCCAAGACAGGTATAGTCGCTACGCTGGACGGAGAAAAACCTGGTTGCTGCGCAGGTTTACGGGCTGACATGGACGCCTTACCTGTCCAGGAAGAAACAGAACTTCCGTTTGCTTCCCGCCATCCCGGGTGTATGCACGCCTGCGGTCATGATGGTCACATGGCTACAGCCCTGGGGGTGGCCGCTATTTTGGCCAGAAACAGGCGGCATCTCTTCGGCAGTATCAGGTTTATTTTTCAGCCAGCAGAAGAAAAACCACCCGGTGGCGCCAGGGAGGTCATCCGTTCCGGGTTGATAGACGATGTTGACGCCCTGATCGGCTTTCACTATTTTCCCGATCTGGCGCCAGGCAACTACTGGGTAGGTGCCGGACCGGTCATGGCTGCTACTGATCAGTTCACTATTGTTGTTACAGGTCAGGGAGGCCATGGGTCAGCGCCTCATTTAACTTCAGATCCCATCGTCTGCGCTGGCTTTCTCATCAGCCAAGTCCAGACCATTGTCAGTCGGCGGATTGACCCGCTGGCCAGTGCTGTGGTTTCCTTTGGCAGTATTCATGGTGGAGAAGCCTTTAATATCATACCTGACAGGGTGCAGCTTTCTGGCACGGTGCGCAGTTTTGATGGCAGGGTGAGAAAAACAATTATCTCTTCCCTGAAAAAAATCTGCCAGGCCGCCGCGGCCTTCAACTGTTCGGCCAGACTGAATTTCCAGACCTACTGTCCGGCCACGGTGAACCAACCAGCCTTGAGCAAGAAGGTGCGGGCTCTTTCTGAAAAAATCCTGGGGAAATCCGCTTTGACAGCATACCATCCGGTCATGGGCGGAGAGGATTTCGCCTTCATGGCGGAAAAACTGTCGGCCTGCTACATCTTTGCCGGGATTGGTTCTTCCTCCGGCAACAACCACAGTAGTACTTTTAATCTGAACGAGTCTGTTCTGGCCCCAACTGCTTACTACCTGGCCTGTCTCCTTTACGAATTAGCCCGGGTCAGGAAGAAATAGGTTATCAGGCTCCGGGGAAAATCGGGGGGGAGGGATTTGAACCCTCGGCCTCATGGTCCCGAACCATGCGCGCTCAAACCGGACTGCGCTACCCCCCGGGGATATGGTGCGCCCAGCCTGACTTGAACAGGCAAGCTTCGGGTCCGCAACCCGACGTTCTATCCAGTTGAACTATGGGCGCTGGCTATCATTATACCTTTTTTCGCGCTCCGCATAGAAGTCCCTGCCTGTGACATCTATGACCACAATGGCCGGGAATTCTCTTACCTTAAGCCGGTAGATAGCCTCAGGACCGAGTTCCGGATAAGCCAGCAGGACACATTCGCGAACGAAACGGTTCAGGTAGGCTCCGCAGCCACCATAGGTTGCCAGGTAGACGGCCCTATATTTGCGGCAGGCGCTGGCAATCGCCGGAGAGCGTCTGCCTTTACCCATGGTCGCCCGCAAACCCCTGGCCAGTAAGGGTATCGTAAATTTATCCATGCGACTGCTGGTGGTTGGGCCACAGGACCCGATAACGAAACCAGGTGGAGCCGGAGTCGGACCCATATAGTAAATCAGTCCGTTTTCCAGAGGGAAAGGCAGAGCCCTATTTTCCTGCAAAGCAGCCAGCATCCGCTGGTGGGCCGCATCCCTGGCCACATAAATTTCTCCGCTGATCGCCACAGGGTCGCCAATCTTCAGAGAGAGCAGACTTGTTTCTTCAACTGGAAAGCGGAGCGGGTATGACCGGTTAAATATTCTGCCCATGTTATTTGCCTTTCCGTCTAAAGCTCAATCTGTCCCACCCGATGAGCCCAGCAGGAAACGGCCACGGCTACAGGCAGCCCCGCGATATGAGTCGGATATGTTTTTATTCTTACATCCAGGGCGGTATGAGGGCCGCCAAAGCCACCGGCTCCAATTCCTGATTGGTTAATTCTTTCTTTCAACTGTTGCTCCAATTTCCGCAAGCCATGGTCCGGCTGGCGGCCAATGGCTATCTCGGTCAAAGCAACCTTAGCCAGGAAACAGGCCTGTTCTGATGTTCCCCCGATACCAATCCCGAGAAAAAGCGGCGGGCAGGCATTGGGACCTGTCTTCCTGACTGTCTCCAGCACAAAATCCTCAATTCCTGGCCAGCCACTGGCCGGAGTTAACATTGCCAGAGAGGAGGCATTTTCCGAGCCAAATCCTTTGGCCATTACCGTCAGTTTTAACCTGTCGCCGGGAACCAGAGAAAAGTGGACTACTGCCGGAGTATTGTTGCCGGTATTGATATGGCTCAACGGCTCTACTACGGAACTGCGCAGGTATCCCTGGCGCGTGGCGATGGCTACGCCTTCATTGATTGCCCCGGTCAGACTTCCGGCCGGGTCTGCCCTGAAGCGGATTTCCTGGCCACATTCTGCCAGAACAGTCACCATCCCGGTGTCCTGACAGAGGGGAAGATGCAGCCTTCTGGAAACTTTCAGATTCTTTAAGATTACCTCCAGATAATGCCTGGCCAGGACTACCGTTTCCTGGTTTCTGGCCCTGGAAAGAAGCCTTTCCACCCTGGCTGGCAACCTCTGGTTAATGCTCACTAAAAGATCGGCCACCTTATCAGTTACTTCCAGCAAAGATATTTCTTTCATCCTGCCACCAGATATAACCGGCCTCAGCGTGATACTGCAAAACCAGATTCAAAAAAAAATTAGTTTTTTCCAGGATCTCTGCGGGTATTTTCTTGATGACCTCCAGCCGTTCGGCTGGAGTTCTTTCCAGATATCGCATCACACCTAAAACTGCTCGCGAAATCCGAACAGCCCGACGGTCGCGAGGCAGGCATCTATCACAGAGAACCCCACCCAGCCGGCCACTGATAAACCCAAGTTTTCCCTGCCGACGACAGAGAAGACACCGGTTCAGTTCCAGACCATAACCTAACAGACGCACCATCTTCATCTTGAACCAGACATAAACAACCTCCGGGGAAACCTTACCCATCATCATCTGACCGCTTTCCAGAAGAGCGCGCACAACCTCCTGACACTTTTCCTGCTCCGGCAGGAAAAGATTAACCAGGCGCAACATTAACTGCCAGATAGCTGACCGTTTGGCTCCGGCCATCGGAAAGGCCTGGACCAGTTGCGGGGCATGTAATAGCATTAAACCTCCTCTGCTCCGCGGATACACAAAGACAAAGATATATGAGCCTGGATGAAAAGCCAGCGGCGCAACCCTGCTTTTGGGTTTCCTCACCCCCTTAAGGACCCCCCGGATTTTACCTAACTTCATGCTGAGCAGGTCCAGAATCACACTGGTCTCTCTAAAATCTATCTTTCTTAAAATAATAGCTTCAGTACCTACAGGTGCCATTGCTCCGGCGCTACCAGCCCCATGGAAACAACCAGGGCAAAACCTTCTTCAATGGTCAAGGGTAGTTTTTCCGCCTCCTCCTCCGGTACAATCAGGTAAAAACCACTCGTCGGATTCGGCACCGTCGGAATCAGAACGCTCAACCACCTTTTCCCATCGGTACCTTTTATTTCTCCGGTGACGAAACCAACCATATAACCATCCCCGAAGGCGCGCAGTTTGACGACACTCTTGAAACTGCGGCTCTCCGGTCTGGAAACAGCAAAAACAACTGTCCGGGAAAAGGAATAAATCTTATTAACGAGCGGAATTGACTCCAGGAGCCGTTCCACCAGCCTGAGGATGCGTCTTCCCACAAAGTTCTGGGCCAGAAAGCCAAGCAAAAGGATTAGCAAAATAAGGGAAACAAAGCCGAGACCCGGAAGATAGACCTCAGGAAAAAACCGTCGCAGTATCCCTCCCAATAGCCCGTCAAGAAAAATTACCAGCCGAACCAGAATCCAGAGTGAAAAACTTACCGGAATAATAAAGAGCAAGCCAGCCCAGAAGTACCCCCTTAATTTCTCCATAAGCCGGCCCCCCAGAAGATTTGAATGGTCATGATAGTCAACAGAATACCCACCAGAGCGCCGATGAC
>JAKPFT010000074.1 GCA_029551285.1 bacterium
GGGTAGTGTCAAAAAAGGAATAAAAGAAGAATGAAAAGAAAGGGAACAAACTGGCTCACTCAGAGTGCTCCGGCACAGACAAGGACTACGCCGAAATCGGTAGCTCGGCGAACTCGCTCGCCCGGTGGCGAGCTCAGACACCGCCGAGTAAGGTATTGCGTCCCGGATGGACTTGTCCGGTCCGCTTACCGAACGGTGCCGCTTTTCGTCTTGTCTTGTAACTGTGCCTTCGCAAATCGTTCGCCAGCTGCTCCCTTCCTTTTTTGACAGTGTGGGGGAGGAGAAGGCGGAGAGACAAGGACAGGCAGAACCAGAAAAGGAGTAAAAGAAGAATGAAAAGAAAGGGAACAAACTGGCTCACTCAGAATGCTTCGGCACAGACAAGGACTACGCCGAAATCGGTAGCTCGGCGAACTCGCTCGCCATCTGGCGAGCTCAGACACCGCCGAGTAAGGTATTGCGTCCCGGATGGAATTGTCCGGTCCGCTTACCGAGCGCGTCCGCTTTTCGTCTTGTCTTGTAACTGTGCCTTCGCAATTCATTCGCCAGCTGTCCCCTTCCTTTTTTGACACAGTGGGAAGGATAGGGAGAGAGATAAGGAAAGGCAGAACCAAAAAAGGAATAAAAGAGGAATGAAAAGAAAGGGAACAAACTGGCTCACTCAGAGTGCTTCGGCACAGACAAGGACTACGCCGAAATCGGTAGCTCGGCGAACTCGCTCGCCAGGTGGCGAATTCATACACCGCCGAGTAAGGTATTGCGTCCCGGATGGAATTGTCCGGTCCGCTTACCGAACGCTGCCGCTTTTCGTCTTGTCTTGTCACTGTGCCTTCGCAAATCGTTCGCCAGTTATTCCCTTCCTTTTTTGACAGTGGGAAGGAAGGCAGGGAAATAAGAACCTGCAAAACCATTGACAGAAAGGGGAAAAGACTTAAAGTCTTTTAGAGAACTGGGGTTGACCAAGGAGGGCGCTATGAAGGTGAAAGAAGGGATGCTTGACGCTAAAGGAAAGAAGTTTGGTATAGTCGTTAGCCGGTTTAACGATTTTATCACGGGAAGGCTGTTAGAAGGAGCGCTGGATTGTTTGCGGCGTCACCAGGCGGAAGACGACAACGTGGAGATTGTTTGGGTGCCGGGAACGGTGGAAATTGTTTACGCAGCGGCCCGGATGGTGGAGAGCGGTCGTTACGATGCCCTTATCTGTCTGGGAGCAGTCATCCGTGGAGCCACCCCCCACTTTGAGTACGTGGCTTCCCAGGTGACCAGGGCAGTAGCCCAGCTTAATCTGGGCCAGAAAACGCCGGTGACCTTCGGGATTATCACGGCTGACACGCTGGAACAGGCCACTGAACGCGCCGGAGCCAAACAGGGGAATAAGGGCTGGCAGGCAGCCCTGAGCGCCATTGAAATGGCTCAGGTCGCGGTTTTGCTGCAGAAGTAATGGTCTTTCTTGAGGAAAATGAAAAGGCGTACCGCCAGGGAATGTGCCCTTAAAGTTCTTTATCAGGCAGATATGAGGCAGGAACCGGCCAGGCTGCTTTTGAATGATTTCTGGCAGGTTAATGAGCGGTATTCCCGGGAAGTCAGGGAATATGCCGACCGGCTGGTCATTGGCGTCAGCCAGCGTCTGGCAGAGATTGACAGGTATCTTTCCGAGGCAGCCCTCAACTGGCAGTTAGAACGGATGGGCGTGGTGGACAGAAACATTTTGAGGATAGGTGCCTGGGAGTTGCTTTATGCCGGGGATGTTCCGGCGCCCGTGGCTATTGATGAAGCCATTGAGATCGCCAGGCTTTACGGCAGCGAGGACTCGCCGGGATTTGTGAACGGCATTCTGGACCGGGTCAGGCAGCTCAGCGAAAAGAAAAAGGCACCAGAAGGAGGTTAAGCATGAGTGCGACGATAGTCAGGGTGGTGCTGATGGTTCTGGCCTTCATCAATTTTCGCGACGAAGAATACCGGCTGCCGCGAGAGATGCTGGAAAAGGCCGGTTATCGCGTGGTGGTAGCCTCCACCCGGACTGGTCTGGCCACAGGAATGTTAGGGTTGAAGGTACCGGTGGAAAAGTTACTGGAAGAAGTCAGCGCGGCTGATTTTGCCGGTCTTATCCTGGTGGGAGGTTCAGGCACTCCGGTTCTGTATGAGCACAGGAAACTACAGGAACTGGTTCGGGAGTTTGTCAGCCGGAAGAAGCCGGTGGGCGCGGTCTGTCTGGCGCCGGTAATTCTGGTGCGGGCAGGAGTTTTAAAAAGCAGAAAAGCGACTGTTTACGCGGGTGCGGCCGGTGAACTGAAGAAAGCCGGAGTTAGTTATTGCCCGGAACCAGTGGTGGTGGATGGTTTGATTGTTACCGCCGACGGTCCGCAGTCGGCCTCCAGTTTCGGACAGGCATTTCTCCAGTTACTTTCAGCGCCGGCAAGGTGAGCGGCTCCCTTATGAAGAAATTTCTTTCCCCGCTGCTGAAGGTTGCGGTCAGTGCGGGATTTTTCCTCCTGGTGCTCAGAAAGGTTGACTTAAAACCAGCCATGGCCGTTCTTCACTCGGCCTGCCTGCCCCTGGTGGCCATATCTTATCTGGCCATCCTTAGCCTGACTTTTCTGCTGGCCTGGCGCTGGTACCTTCTGCTCAAGGGTGCCCGGCAGGATATTTTTCCGTTTTCTCTGATCTGGCAGATGACCATGGTGGGGCTTTTTTTTAACATGTTTCTTCCGACCGGCGCCGGTGGGGACCTGGCGAAGGTGTTTTATCTTGTGCGCGGCCAGGAAAAAAAACTTCTCTTAGGAAGTTCAGTTGTCGTGGACAGGTTCATCGGCGCGCTAACAGTTCTGACCATGGCCGTGGGAGCCATTCTTTTCACCCGCGGTCTGGAGAAACGGGTAGTTTCCGTGGTCGGCGCTGTTTTTCTGCTGTGCTGTCTGGCGCTGGCTCTGCTGGTCAACTATAACCTGGCGGTGAAAGTTTCCCGGGTGATTGACCGGATTTTACCCACCGGGTTCAGTCAGCGGCTAAAGCAGCTCTATCAGGCCGCGTTTGCTTATTGCTCAAGGGGAAAAACACTCCTGGCCGCCATCGGCGTTAGTTTTTTGCTGCAGATTATCTCCATCGCTGCGCAGTATCTTTTAGCCCGGGCTATTCTGCCAGGGCAGTTGCCCGGGTTGAGTTTAATCTCCTTCTTCGTCTATGTGCCGCTCATCTGGGTAGCCACGATGATTCCTTCGCTGGGAGGATTGGGAGTACGGGAGTTTTCCTATGTGTTTTTCTTCTCGCCTTATTTCGGACGGGAGAAGGCCTTTGCCCTTTCTCTACTGGTTCTGGTGTCAGTTCTATTGCAGAGTTTCTCCGGCGCCATCGTTTTCCTTATAGTCAGGGTGCCGCAGGTTTCCCGGTCAGAGAAAAGACGGCTTTAAGGAGAAACGGGATGAGAGGCCGATGTTTCCGGGTTTGTCTCCAGGCCGGGGCTGGTTTCAGCCAGGCCGTGAGAGGAGAGTTTAACCTTTTCCGCGAAACGGCGGTCCATTGTCTGCCAGAATTGCTGGCCATAGGGGTCAGTGCTGGAAGTGCAGGTGAAACTGCCTGAAGCGAAGTGGACGGAGCCATCGCTGGTCAGGACAAAAACCCCCCTGCCCTTATGGGCGCAGATTTCGCTTCCGACGACATTGTAGTCTGATACCCAGGCAATTTTTTCCGGATAAAGGGCTGGCCGCAGGGGCGAGTCTGGTAAAAGGTTTTGGTCAAACTGAAGGCCTCCCCTGACCAGGTAACTGCTGTACGCTTTCTGTCCGGGGCTGGCAAAGGCAGCAAACCCGAAATCAGGATGTCCTTCGCGGTAATAACGCTGGGCTGGACAGTACCAGGTCAACTGAGGTTGTTTCAGGTAGCCAGGGTAGAGCCGGCCGAGGTTGACTTTTTCCTTTCTTCCTCCGTCCCAGAGAAGATTGCTGGAATTCTTTTCAAAGGGAAGACAGCCATCGTAGTCAGCCATGTATAACTGGAGCGCCTGACCGATTTTTTTCAGATTATTCAGGCAGGTGAGCCGCTTTTCCGCTTCCCTGATGGAAACGGTGGTGGGCAAAAGGAGGAGCAAAAGCATGGCGCCAATGCCAATAATAACCAGGATAATCAGAAGAAAAGTTTGCCCCTTTCTCTCTCGGGTAAGACAGTCTCTGGCACCCATCGTGACTGTTTTCACTTCAGGGCTTCGCCCAGACGAATCAGTTCTCTCACTAACTGCTGGTGGATGTTGCGAAAAGGAAGTGACCCCAGGATTAAGGGTACGGCCCGGGCAGCGTAGCCGGCCCTGGCCTCGGCTGTCCGGTCCGGTGCGTAACCGAGAAAATCGTTGGTGACACTCATCACCAGAACGGGTTCAGGATGAAAGTGCCGGACAAGGTCATTTTTGATGGCCTGGAAAATTTCAAAAGGGGCCGTGAGGAACAGAAAGGGTCCCAGACGAAGGCCATGGACTTCTGTCTCCGGCTCCAGACACTGACCGGCTTTCCTGGCCGCGATGAGCCGTCTTAAGGAAAGCGCATACACTAAGGCCAGTCTTACCCTGGGGTCGGTATCACTGGCCGCCAGTGAGTGGATGATTTTTTCCTGCTCGGCCAGCCGCTCTTTCATTTCCTTCAGGCTCCAGCGGTGCCGGAGAAACCTGACTTTATGGCGAACAACTTTTAAGAAGTTAACTTCCACCGGGGTGGCCTGAGACAACCCCTGTCGGAGAGCCCGAGCATACCGGCCGGCAATTTCATCCAAGGCTAAGAGAGATTCCGGCTCTGGTTTATGGACGACACAGGTATTGACATCCCCGTGGGCTCCCTGAAGAAAGAGACCAGTGGAACCAGGGAAATCCCTCTCTACCTGGTTGGTGGCCACCCCGCAGAAATCACCGTGTATCCATCGGGTCTGGCTGCAGCAGACCACCGGGTGGCATCCAAAGTAACTCATAAAGCCGAGCCGGCGCTGCCTGGTCTGGAAGAGAAAAACCTGGCAGGAAGTGTCAGTCAATTCAGGTCTGGCTGGTTGCCATTCAGGTTTCAGGACTTCTTCTATGGGCAGAGCGTCGCGGTCATACTCACGGTTTTGCCCGATACCTGGACAGTTCACTCTGGCCCAGGATAAGGTGGCCGGGGCAAGGTTTTTCACAGCCTGCACGCAGGCCTGGGCCAGACGATAGGGCAGCAGTTCCCGGTAAGGCGGGTCAGGGTCTCCCCAGCCGAGCAGGTCAACGGTGGCAGGACCGCTATGGGTGTGGGTGCAATGAATGATAACTTCATCTTCTGAGAGACCGATTTTCTCTTTTACCAGAGAGCGAGTTTTCCAGGTGGTCGCGCGGTCAATTCCGATCAGGTCGCAAGAAACAAGCACTGCTACCCTACCGTTTACTTCCACGGCCAGGCTTCTGGCCCAGAGCCGGTCACGGATACCCGCTGAATGCCGGTTGAGGAAGGCGCCAAAACCGCAAAGTTCCACGCCAACGCGAGGGGTGATATCCACTCTGCCAAAACCGCATTTCATTTTTCTTCCTTGTTCTCGGTTTTCCTGAGTTTGTTCTCCGGAGTGAGGGAATAGATGATGAGGAAAAGGAAAAAGATGGCGACAAGGGAAAGAAAATGGGTTAATTGTCCGGTGACCAACCGGGGAAAGAAACGGTGAAGTTCCAGAATGTGGAAGTAATTAAGAAAAGTCAGGTCGCGGTATTGAACAGCCAGTGCAGCCAGTAGAATGAGGTGCAAGATTGCGGAAAAAAGAATTAAACTTATCAGGGCCTGGCGGCAGCGAGCAGCGGATAAGTGGAATTTGTTTCTCTTCATAACAATATGTTACCACAGCCTGAGGCGAGAAACCATTGTTTTTTTGAGGCCCCCGAGGAAATTATTGACAAAGAAAGGATTTCGTGGTAAACTTAAAATGTACGCCAGGGAGGGACAGGGCATTGTTTGCCCTGGAGGAGGACAGAATGAAGAAAGGGGCGGGTTTTACGCTGATTGAACTTTTAGTGGTGGTGGCCATTATTGCGATTTTGGCGGCAATGCTGCTGCCGGCTCTGTCTAAAGCCAGGGAAAAAGCCAGACAGGCAGTCTGCATGAACAGTTTGAAGCAGATCGGGCTGGGTGTGGCCATGTATGTTCAGGATTATGAGGTGTTCCCGCCAGCCGCTGCGCCCAGGCCAACCAATCCCCTCCAGTTTACCTGGGCGCCCTGGTGGAGCCAGAAAAACAGTGCCCTTTACCCCTATATCCGTGATGAGAAATTGACCACCTATGGTTGTCCCACCAAGGCCAGGATGAATGGGGAATCATTTGCTGCCAATCGCTTTGCCTTTATTGTCTATCTTGACCAGAACCCCTGGTTAAAACCGGAACGGCTGAGAGTCCCGCACCGGTTTATTCTGGTATCGGATGCTTCCAGGATCGGCTGGGGGTGGAACTACTATGACTACAGCCAGCCTAACGCCATTGGACTCTGGCACAATAACGGCTGCAACATTTTGTTTGCTGACTACCACGTGGAGTACTTTCCAACATTGATAAGATCATTTACAGCCGGTATAATCCCAATTGTATAAAGCTTTCCTGGATGGTTCCGGTTTACAACAGGCCGGATCTGGTGGAAACTAACTGGTGAAAAGGAGGAAAACAGGTGATAGAAATAAGGCGAAGAAAGAAAGGTTTCACGCTGATAGAACTTATGGCGGTGAGTACCCTGGTTTCGGCTGTCTCCACCACGGCTTTCCAGGCTATTAAAAAAGGTAAGGAAAGTCAGTGTCTGAACAACTTAAAGCAGATTTATCTGGCCGTTACCATGTTTGTTAATGACAACGGCGGGGCGCCGGCGGCAAAACTTTTTCCCGACTCACTCAATGATAGTCGGGCGCTTCACAATCTGCTTGGTTCTTACGGCGTGAGCAAAGAGATTTTTTTCTGTCCGGCTCTGCCCCAGGAGTTAAATAGCAGGGGCACCAACTATCTCTGGAATGACACGGTCAACGGAAAAGATCCGGGCAGTTTGGGAAGGAGTACCTGGTTGATGACAGAAATGACCGCGGTCAACGAGCAGGTGGCTGCCCCGCACTTAGCCGGATATGCCATTCTCTACCCTGATGGGCATGCGGCGATCGGTCCCCGGGTGAAATTGCCGAAGGTTGAAAGTAAATGAAGATTGGTATCATCAGTGATACTCACGGTAGCCTGGCCGGCTGGAGAAAAGCCTGGCCTTTTCTGAAGGAAACGGAAGTTATCATTCATTGCGGGGATGTTTTCAATCATGGACCAGGTAACCCGATGCCGGAGACTTATAGTCCGAGGGAACTGGCTGAGGAACTTAACCGGGTTAGTGTTCCGCTTCTGGTGGTAAAGGGCAACTGCGATTCAGAGGTGGACCAACTTTTCTTGAAGGTCCCTTTTCTTTCTCCGGTCGGGCTCTACCAGATTGACCACTATCGGTTTCTTTTCTCGCACGGCCATCTTTTTCCGCAGGAAAAGTGGCTCTCCCTGGGTCAGGACTGGCAGGCCAGTTTCCTGCTCTCCGGTCATACCCACCAGGCCTGTCTGGTAAAGAAAGAAAAACTCCTGCTGTGCAATCCTGGAAGTCTTTCCTTGCCCAAAGATGGTCCTGCTACGCTGGTTTTGATAGACCTGAAGATTAGGACGATTTCGCTGCTGGAACTGCCTGACGGCAGTACCAGGCAACAACTCAGTTTCTGAGCAGACCCGGTCTGTCTGGTATAATTCTTCTACCAAATTATGAACAGAGTAGAACTGGTGTGTGTGGGGACAGAACTTCTTTTAAGCAGGGTGAATACCAATGTTCATCTGGTGAGTAACTATCTGAACAGAGCAGGATTAACCCTGTCCCGCAATACAACAGTGGGTGATGTTCAGGAAGAGATTGCCGCCTGTGTGCGGGAAGCCCTGCACCGGTCCAGCCTGGTAATTGTCTGTGGCGGGCTGGGTCCCACTTTTGACGATGTCACCCGGGAAGCCGTGGCGGAACTGCTGAACAGAAAACTCATCTTTGACCCTGAAGTCTGGGAGGCAATCAGGGAATATTTTCAGCGGCGGAAGGTTAACCCTCCGGAAAGCGTGAAAAAACAGGCCTGCATCATTGAGGGAAGCCAGGTGTTACCCAATCACCGCGGCACCGCTCCCGGTTTGCTGATACCGGTTAACCCCGGTGGGAAGACACTTATTCTCTTGCCGGGACCACCGGTGGAATTGGAAGGAATACTGGAGGAGAGCGTACTGCCTCACTTAAAAAAAGCCTTCCCTTCCCCGGAAAAGAGGTGTTTCCGCTTCACGGTGGCTGGCCTTCCGGAATCAGTCGTTGAAGAAAGGTCTTCATCATTATTCAGCCGGTACGAAAAGGAGATGGCAGAATTCACCATCCTTACCGGGCCAGGTGTGATTGAATTGCTGGTGCAGGTTTTTGAAGGGAAAAAGGAAGTTGCCCGGAAGATTGAAGAAGAATTGAAGACTATTTTTGGAGAGGCTTTCTTAGGACTGGAATCTCCGTCTCTGCCGGAACTGGTTGGAAACTTGTTGCTGGAACGAAGATGGACCCTGACGGTGGCAGAGTCATGTACCGGCGGCATGGTCGGTAGCAAAATTACCGATGTGCCCGGCAGTTCTGCCTATTTTAAGGG
The DNA here is from genome assembly GCA_029551285.1 of bacterium. Lineage (GTDB taxonomy): Bacteria > Ratteibacteria > UBA8468 > B48-G9 > DSTR01 > JAMWDF01. Next base: position 8,645 of record JAKPFT010000074.1, read on the forward strand.
CTCCATTGTGGCTTACAGCAACCAGTTGAAAAGGCGCCTGTTGAAAGTGCCCCCTACTCTCCTGAGAAAATTCGGGGCCGTCAGTGAACAGGTAGCGATAGCCATGGCTAAGGGAGCCAGGAAAGTCGGGAAGTCTGATGTTTCGCTGAGCCTTACCGGTGTGGCTGGTCCAGGAGGGGCCAGTCCGGAAAAACCGGTAGGGCTGGTCTGGATGGCCGTGGCTTTTCCGGACAACAGGTGTCTGGCGCGGCAGTTTCTGTTTGGCGGAAACAGGTTGCAGGTCAGGGAGCGAGCGGTTTTTTCCGGTCTGGACTTTCTAAGGCGGGAAATAATTGGCTGGCGGCCAAAAGAAAAACGGGGTCGGAAGTGAAAAAGTGGTGGTTTATTTCGCTGGTGGTCGTGGCGGCAGGATGGGTGGTGGTCAGTATTGTTACCCTGCCCCCGCGCCTGAAAGAACCGAAACTGGTGGAGATACCGGAAAAGGCCACCGCCGGTGAGATTGCAAAACTCTTGAAAGAGGAAAATATCATCCGGCATGCTTCCTGGTTTCTGTTTCTGACCAACCGCTGGCGGGTTCAAGAGAAACTCCAGGCCGGTATCTACGAATTTTCCGGACGCACAGCCTTGAAGACGGTTATCAGAAAGTTGGTTCAGGGTCAGATTGCCCTGATTAAGATAACGGTACCGGAGGGTGCCACCTGCCGGGACATTGGCGCCATCCTTGAAAGAAGAAGGGTTATCAGTCAGAAGGATTTTGAAGAATTTGCCCGGAAGCGACAGTTAGAAGGCTTTCTTTTCCCTGACACTTATCTCTTTCCGGTGAATGTTTCTGTAGAAACCGTGGTGAACAGGATGCTGGAGAATTTTCACGGACAGTTTTCAAAGTTGTACGGCCAGGAAAAGGTGGAACTGACTGCTGCGGAGATGAAAAAGGTAGTCACGGTCGCGTCCATAGTGGAGAAGGAAGCAGAAACTGACAGCGAGCGTCCGGTTATTGCTTCAGTCCTCTACAACAGACTGAAAAAACGCTTGCCTCTCCAGGTCTGTGCCACGGTGGAATATGCCCTGGGAAAACACAAGGCCAGGCTGTCTCATCAGGACTTAAAGGTGAAATCTCCTTACAATACCTACCTCCATCGGGGACTGCCTCCAGGACCCATCTGCAACCCGGGAAAAAAGTCACTTCAGGCAGCACTCAAACCAGCCCGCACAGACTTTCTCTTCTTTGTCACCAGGGGTGATGGCACCCACCACTTTTCCCGAACCTTTGCCGAGCACGCAGCGGCTATCAAAATTTACCTGGACAGTAGCAGCAATTCTGAAAGCCAGCCAGCCGTTGCGGTTAAGGATAGTGGGTAAGAAGAATTTCTCAGCGGGTAGGAACTACCCGGATGCTTTTTGGTGCAGGTGGATACCCCTTTTCTATCAGGGCCGCGGTAAGAATCGCGACCATGCCGGCATTATCCAGACACAGCCGCGGCGGTGGGACTAAAGGTGTCAGTCCACGGCTCTTCAGAAAGTGACACAGCCTCCTGGAAAGATAACGGTTTCTGACAACACCTCCGCCCAGCAGGAAGGTCTTTACCGGATAACGTTCCACAGCCCGCCTTACCTTCTCTACAAGAACATCTGCGACGGCCTTCTGAAAACTGGCGCAGATGTCCGGAATGTCCTTCAGTCCGTGCTGACGGATGTGGTAAAGGACGGCGGTTTTCAACCCGCTGAAACTGAAGTTGAGCGACCCTGGTGAAAGAAGCGGCCGGGGAAAACGAAAGCGGTCGGGGTTTCCCTGGCGAGCCAATTTTTCTATCTCCGGACCACCCGGGAAATTCAGGTTGAGCATCCGGGCCACTTTGTCAAAGGTTTCTCCACAGGCGTCGTCAACAGTGCCGCCAATCAGCTGAAAATTGACCTTTTCTCTTACAAGGAAAAAATTGGTATGGCCACCGGAGATTACCAGACCCAGAGCCGGGAAGGACAGACGAGAATGAAGGTAATTAGCAGCCAGATGAGCCTGAAGATGGTTTAGATGGTAAACGGGTATCCGGAGAGCGTAGCCCAGTCCGGCCGCAAAACAGGCTCCTACCAGGAGGGAGCCCTTCAAACCGGGTGTGGTGGTAACGCCAATGGCTTCAAGGGAACCAGGGTCACAACCACTTCTCTTAAGAGCCAGCTGCCAGAGCCGGTCAATGCGACTGCAGTGAGCCCGGCTGGCCAGTTCCGGAACAATACCTCCGTAGAGTCGGTGGATGCTTTCCTGGGTGGCAATGACATTGCTCAGAAGACGCTGGCCCCTGAAAATGGCCACTCCGGTTTCGTCGCAGGATGATTCAATACCGAGAACAGTCATGGTCCGGAAGGGCTAAATTGTCAGTTATTGCAGGACGCTGGAGACAACCACCAGTTTAACTCCCTGCTGTTCCAGAAACGGCAGTTCCTCCTTCAAAACCTGAAGGGTATCCTTTCGGGCGTGGCCTATGGCAATGGCCCGGCCATTTTTTCTGGCCAGGTCCGCCGCTAAACGGAGTTGCTCCCGGATATCCTCAGGGTTGCTGGAGTTGTCCAGGAATACGTCGCGTCGGCCACAGGGTATTCCCATGTCTTTTGCCAGCCGGTAGCCACAGGAGTTAGCCGCCGTAAGGCTGTCCACAAAGTAAAGACCGTGGCCCTTGATGACTTCCAGCAAGACTTTCATCTTTTCTTCGTCGGTGGTAAAAAGAGAACCCATGTGGTTATTCACTCCTTCCACGGGTTCGCCAAGCATTTTGAGGTCTTTCTCAAACTGTTCTCTAATTTCCTCCGGGCTCATTTCAACCTTCAGCAACCCTCCATCACGGCAGACCTTCGGACCTGCGGCTTCCAGTGGCAGGTGAAGCAGCAATTCTTTGTTCTTTTCTTTGCGCAGTATGTGGGCTACGACTGCGGCCTGAGGAGAAAAGGGTAAAATGGCTAAAGTCAGCGGCTGCTTGATTTGCGCCAGTTCTTTTGCCAGGTTAACCGACCAGCCGAGGTCGTCAATAATAATTGCCAGAGCGGCACTCTGCCGAGAAAAAGGTAGAATCATTTTGCTTAGCCGGCCAGGCTGTCTGGTGGAAGGGACTGGAATTTCCGGAGCTGCTGGGGGCTGCCTCAGTTCCTTAAGAAAGGCCTGAAGAACAATCAGAATAGCCAGAACCAGCAGCAGGATTAGGGGTAAACTCCAGGAAAGCGGCTGCCGCGGTTGGTTACGTTCTGGCTTTGACATTGAGGCCTCAAAACTTTCTTGGCGGCCATGGTTGTCACCGCCTGACATCAATCAGTTACCCGTTTACTTATTCTGCTCACCGATGAGACTTTTGACCTCTTCCAGAGCTTTCTGAAACTGGAGGTCCTTTTCTTCCGTGGGGATGACGGCTTCGTCTTCGGGGAGTTTAACTTCTACGTCTGGGGTGATACCCTGACCTTCAATGCAGACACCTTTTGGCGTGTAGTAACGGGCAATCGTCAGTTTTAAGGCCGACCCATCACTCAACTGAATCAGGTTCTGGACGGAACCTTTCCCGAAGGTTTTCAGCCCCACGGAACGGCACAGCGGTAGATTATCACGAAGGGCACCGAGAACAATTTCGGAAGCGCTGGCGCTGCCACCGTTAATCAGAATCACCACCGGTTTTTGCCAGAGAGGCTTTTTGCGGCTCTGGTAAACATTGCGATCTTTTGACTCACGACCCTGGGTGTAGACAATTAGTTTGCCCGGCGGCAGGAAAAGTTCGCTCACCTCAATGGCTGAAGACAGCAACCCACCCGGGTTGTTGCGCAGGTCAAGAATAAGACCGGCAAGGTTGTTTTTCTCAAATTCAGCTAATGCCTTTTGCAGGTCCTCGGCAGTTCTTTCCTGAAATTCAGTGAGCCGAATGTACCCGATTTTGCCGAACTCTTTGGGCTTAACAGACTTGACCTTGATTGTATCTCTGACCAGGGTAAGTTTAATAAGTTTAGGGGAGCCTTCTCTCATGATGCTGATAGATACCTGGGTGCCTTTCTTTCCGCGGAGCTTTCTGGCCGCCTCCATGGTGGAATATCCTTTGGTGGATTGACCATCAATTTCAATGATGCGGTCACCGGGTTTAATCCCGGCTTTCCAGGCAGGGGTATCTTCAATGGGACTGACCACGGTGACAATATTGTCTTTTAAAGTAATTTCCATACCCACGCCTTCAAATTCACCCTGCGTCTCAATCTGGAGCTCATTTCTAACTTCTGGCTCTAAAAAGGCGCTGTAGGGATCCAGAGACAGCAGCATGCCCTTCAGAGCCCCGTAAATCAGTTTTTTATCATCCACTGGCTCTACATATTGCTTGCGGACAATCTCCATTGCGTCCACAAACATATCCAGTTGTTGGTAGAGAAGTTCGTCAGCCTTCCTGCCCTGGGAGCTGCGAACATCGCTGCCAAAGATCAGGGCCAGAATGAGAAATCCGATGATGCCCAGGGTGATTCTGGCTCGTAAAACATTGAAGTTTTTATTTTCCATGGCGGTATCCTCTAATCAGTTCCTCCACTTTCCGGGGATTGGCCCTGCCCCTCGTTTTTCTCATTACCTGTCCTATAAGAAAGCCGATGGCCTTATCTGTGCCTGCGAGAAAATCAGCCCAGGCTTTTGGGTTCTCAGCAATTACCTGGTCCACCACTGTCTTCACGGCTGAAGCATCGTCAATCTGGACCAGGTTTCTTTCCTGCACCACCAGCGCAGGATGCTTGCCGGTGTTAAAGGTCTCGCGCAAGACATCCTTAGCCGCGGTCATAGTTATTTTACCATCATGGACCATTCTTGCCAACTCACCAAGCATCTCGGCTGTTACCGGTTGCTGGTTAATGGCACATTTTTTTTCACGGAGAAGGCCGGCCAGGTCGCCCATAATCCAGTTAGCCACCATTCTGGGCTGCGGGTAGTACCGGACCGCTTCTTCAAAATAATCAGCCACTTCTTTTTCCGCGGTGAGTACTTCGGCTTCATACGAAGAAAGACCGTAATCCTTAATCAGTCGTTCCCGGCGGGCCTGGGGCAGTTCCACCACCTCTGTCTTCAGTGAGGCGGTCACTCCGGCCTCAAACCTGAGCGGCACCAGGTCAGGCTCGGGAAAGTAACGATAGTCATGGGCTTGTTCTTTTCCCCGCATACTTTCGGTGATGCCCAGATTTTCGTTCCAGAGACGGGTTTCCTGGCGAAAAGGTTTACCTTCAATGAGCAGCCGGGTCTGCCGGCTGGCTTCAAACAGGAGGGCTTTGCGCACGGATTTAAAAGAATTCAAGTTTTTCACTTCAACCTTCACGCCCAGGCCCGGCTGCCCTTCTCTTCTCACAGAGATATTAGCATCGCAACGCAGCGAACCTTCCTCCATAGAACAGTCGCTGACTCTTAGATAGCGCAGGTTCTGCCGGAGTCGTTGAAGAAACTCCACCGCGGCCTCAGGACTACGCAGGTCTGGCTCAGTGACGATTTCCATAAGGGGAATACCAGTTCTATTAAAGTCAATCAATGAATAAGTCTGGTCCTGTTCCGGGTGAATGAGTTTACCTGCGTCCTCTTCCAGGTGAATCCTTCTGATGCGGATCCGCTGGCCGGAAATTTCCAGCCAGCCGCCGGTGGCCAGAGGTTCTTCGTACTGGGAAATCTGATAATTCTTGGGCAAATCCGGGTAGAAGTAGCTTTTGCGGGCAAACCGGCAGACTGCGGCTATTTGACAGTGGAAAGCTACCGCAGTCTTCAGGGCTAACTGAACTGCTTCCTGGTTGACCACCGGCAGGACCCCCGGCATGCCCAGACAGATGGGACATACCTGGCTATTGGCCGCCGCGCCAAAACTGGTGGAACAGCCACAGAACATTTTGGAAGCCGTGGCCAGCTCCACGTGCACTTCCAGACCGATAACCGTCTCAAATTTCATCTCATCCTCAGAAAGTTTCTTACTGAAGGGAGACTACCGAAGCGACTAATTTCGCTGCCATTTTACCGCCTGGCGCCAGGGTCAACTGGTCACCCCTTTTAACAGCCTCACTGAGTTGCGGCAGACTGGAAAAGGGCTCCAGGGCTACGGTATAGGTTCGGCCGTACCAGGGGTAATGGAAACTGCCCCGGGCAACCCGCCAGAACCAGAGACAGCGGAAGACATCTAACGAAAACTCCAGGCGAAAGCCAATCTTTAAGCGGGAGTTGACTATTTCATATGCTCCCTCAGACAAATCCGTCAGCAGAATATTGTCAGAGACACAGTCGTCTTCACCGGGAGAGAGGCTTATGTCCACAATTTTTCCGTCTTTTCCGGCAACCAGCGGCCAGGAACCTTTACCCGGCGCCAGGTTGGTAACGGCCTGGCCATCTCCGGGACAGACGGTCACGGTAGCGCCAGCCAGTTTGATACGACATTCGGAAGAGAGAAAGGGTGGTCCAAGGGCAGGATGGTGTCCCCAGCAGAAGTCCATCGTTTCAGCGGCAAGGTTGGTTACTTCTTCTTCTATGGTCAATGAAGGCTGGCCCCTTTTCAGAGTGAGAATTTTTCTCAGAGAAAATGGAGTTCGGACAGTGAAGACGGAAAAACACAGAGATAACTGCTCGGCTGTATCTACCAGAACCTGGTAATCCCAGGGAAGAAGGGCTACTTCGCCGTGAAGACCCAGGCTGGCACCCTTGTACTGGCAGGGTAAGCCAGCGTTGGGAAAAATCTCCTGCCAGCCGCCAGGATAAGCATCCAGAAAGCAACCGGTCGCACCGGGAGGAAGCTGGCTTATCCGGGGAAGCTGGTAGAAGGGTGTCGGACTACGCCAGAGAAAATTCAGGTCAGCAGGTTTGTAAAGAAATTCAACAATGTCGGTGCCTTTATCCAGAAGAATCTGAAGCCGCAGCAGGTCATTCTCCATGAAAAGCAGGCGCAGATTCTTCCAGGAGTATTCAGCCCAGCGACAACCATCAGGGCGTGTCAGCATGGTCTTCTTCTCTGGCCAGCAGGGAGGTATTTCTCGTCTGGCCAGTCAGATAACGCCGGATGCCGGCCAGACGTCTGGCAAAGTAGTCGTTACTGAGGGAGCTTATAGTCACTCTCCGGGAAAGGGAACTGGCGTGAATAAAGTCGTTGTTTCCCAGATAAATACCGACGTGATTGATGCTTCCCCGGTCACTGAAAAAGAGCAAATCTCCGGGTAGCACCTCACTTAAAGAGATAGTCTGACCCTGGCAGAATTGCTCCTGAGAGGTTGCCGGAAGATGCAGTCCCACGACTTTATAGGCCTGTCTGACCAGTCCAGAACAATCAACACCCATCCAGCCTTCTCCACCCAGCCGGTAAGGTGTGTCCAGAAAACGTCTGGCTTCTTCCACCACCCGCTGGCCGAGGGAAAGTTGATGGTCTGGCGGCTGCAGAACTGTTTCCGAAAGATGCTGGTCATCGGCCTTTCGGGGTGGAATCACGAGAACCTGATTTTTCTTGAGCGGAACTCCTTCTTCTAAGAGGTTGCTTTCCCGAAGAGTTTCGGCCGGGATGCCAAACTGTTCAGCAATTGACTCTAAGGTATCTCCAGCCTGCACCCTGTAGTAAACTTTTTCCCGGCCAGGAAGAATTGGCCGCGGCTGCACTTCTGGAGAAACAAAGACGGGAGATGATTTAATTTTCAACCGTTGTCCGATGGTCAGCAGGCTTCCCTTCAAGCCGTTCAAACGTTTAATCTGGGACACAGAAACGCCGGTTTTCCGGCTGATCGTGGCCAGACTATCTCCCCGTTTTACCGTGTAATAACTGAGGCTGGTCCCGGCCGCAGGATTAGAACCATCGTTCTTTCTGGTTGAGTAGGTCCTGCGTTTTTTCCTGCCGGCTGATTTCTGAGAAGCACTTCCTGTTACCTCCAGAGTTTTCTTCTGCACCAGCAACCTCTGGCCGGCCTGAACGCTGGTGGAGGACAGATTGTTTTGTTTCATCAATAGACTTAAGGAAATGTTATACCTTTTGGAGATGGTGGAAAGTGTTTCGCCTGGCTGGACACGGTGGTAATGGGAAACCACAGTTTCTGCGGCCAGACACAGAGGCAGCAGAAGCAGGCAAAAACAGAATTTTGCTCTCATCTCTCCCCCTTTCTCAACCAGTTATCCTGCCTTTGCTCAGAAATTTTACAGGAAAATTTCATTCAGGGCAAAACGGAGAGTTCCTCATTGTTTTTCATTCTTCTTTTCCGGCTCATTTTCCAGGCAGAAGACCTCGCAGATTTCCTTTTTCTTCTTCTCAAAGTATTCGTCCAGACGAGCGTGGAGGCCCTCCATGCTTTCTATCTTTTTAATCCTTTCCTCTAACCTTTCCTGTTCTTCCATAATTAGTTGAAGCGCCCGAGCAAAGGGGTCAGGCAACCGGCCATGGTCCAGGTCAATCTTTGGCTCTCTTTTTTCGCCCACCACCCGGCCAGGAATGCCCACCACGGTTGAGTTTGGCGGCACCGGTTTGATGACCACGGAACCGGCGCCGATTCTGGCACCCTGCCCGACCTCAATTGCACCTAAAACAATGGCGCCGGCGCCAATGACCACCTGATTGCGCACGGTGGGATGCCGCTTTTTTTTCTCCAGAGAAGTGCCGCCCAGGACCACCCCCTGGTAGAGGAGAACGTCATCGCCGATTTCCGCGGTTTCTCCGATGACCACTCCCATACCGTGGTCAATGAAAAACCGGCGGCCGATTTTAGCCCCCGGGTGAATTTCTATTCCCGTGAGAAACCTTCCAAAGTGGGAAACAAGGCGGGCCAGCGTTTTTTCCCCGTGCTGCCAGAGGAAATGGGCTATCCGGTGAAGCCAGACGGCGTGAAGACCAGGATAGGAGGTGAGAACCTCAAAGGTATTTCTCGCCGCAGGGTCCCTGGCGAAGGCCGTCCGGATGTCTTCCTTAATTCTGGCCCACATGAACGCTCCTGGAGCGCAAAAGCTTTCGTTTAAACGGCGAGGAGTCCGGGCTGCTGCAGGACAGTCTTCAATCTGAAGAAGAAACGGCCAGCATAGGCTCCATCAATCACCCGGTGGTCCAGAGAAAGGGAGATTTTCATTACCAGACTGATCGCGGTAGCGCTTCCCTGTTCTGACACCATGACCCGGGGAGTGATCGCGCCAACCCCCATGATGGCCACGCCCGGCGGATTGATGATGGGCTGAAAATTTTCAACCTGGTACATGCCTAAGTTAGAAATGACAAAGCGGGCTTCTTCTGTTTCCTCTTTTTTTAGCTGGTTGTTTCTGGCTCTGGCGGTTAAAGACTTCACCTGGCTGGCGATCTGTTCCAGAGACATAGTATCAACTGCCTTGAGCACCGGAACAACCAGTCCGTCCTCCAGGGCTACGGCCAGGCCGATGTTCACCGAAGGATACAGCCGGATTTCCTGGTCCACCAGGGCCGCGTTAAGCAGCGGAAATTCTCTGATGACCCGGCTGCAGTAAAAAATGAGAAAGTCAGTGTAGGTATAGTCTTTCTGCGCTTTCTTGAGTTCTTCCTTCAGACGGGCAATCTGGTCCATGACGATGCTTCCCTGGAGATAATAATGGGGGATTGTTTTCTTGCTGAGAGACAGCCGCTCGGCAGCAATTTTTCTAATCGGGCTCCAGGGGTGGACCTGATACGAAGCAGTTGCTGCCTGTCTGGCCTGCAGGTAGTTGAGCACATCTTTTTCCTCAATCCGGCCCTCAGGGCCACTTCCGGTGATGGCGCTTATCTCCACCCCTTTTTCCAGCGCCAATTTTCTGGCCCGGGGGCTGATCCGGATTCTTTCTGCTGGCGGCGCAGCCGGTTCAGTGTTTCTGGCGGTAGGTGGCTCCGGAGCGGGAATTTCCGGTCTGGCGCTGACGGCTTCCTTCTTCTCTTCCACCGGCTCTTCAGGGGTGTCGGTGAGATAGGCAATCACCGTGGTTACCGGAATGGGCTGGTCTGACGGTTGAAAAAGAATCTGCCGCAGGTAGCCACTCTCAGACGCTTCCACTTCAAAGTTTGTTTTGTCGCTCATCACCTCAAAGAGAACTTCGCCTTTCTGCACTTTATCACCGACGTTTTTCTTCCAGGAAATTAGGTAACCTTCTTCCATGGTTTCCCCTAATTTGGGCATGATAATTTCATGGGTCATTGGAGAACCTCCCTGATAGCCTGACAGATTCTTTCCGGGTCAGGAATAGCCAGTTTTTCCAGAACCGGACTTTTGGGCATGGGAACATCGGCTCCAGCAAGTCGTTTTACGGGGGCGTCCAGTTCGTCAAAAGCATGCTCCATGATGAGCATGCCAATTTCCGCACCGGTGCCACCGGTCTTGCAATCTTCTTCGACAATCAGGACGCGATGTGTTTTGCGCACGGAAGCAACGATGGTATCAATATCCATGGGTAAAAGAGTTCGCAGGTCAACTACCTCCACGCTGACCCCTTCTTTTTCCAGGGTAGCCGCGGCCTGGAGGGAGAAAAGAACCATCCGCGAGTAGGTGATAACAGTCACATCACGGCCCTGTCTCTTAATATCAGCCTGGCCTATGGGAATCAGATATTCTTCTTCCGGCACCGGTCCTTTGCTGTTGTAAAGCATTTTGTGTTCAATAAAGACGACCGGATTGTTGTCCCGGATAGAACTTTTGAGTAATCCCTTGGCGTCATAAGGTGTGGCGGGCATAACCACCTTCAGCCCGGGAATGTGGATGAGCCAGGACTCCAGACTTTGTGAATGATGTGCTCCCAGGGTCCGGCCAGCGCCGCCTTCGGTCCGGATGGTCAAAGGTACGGTGCACTTACCGCCGAACATGTACCTGATCTTGGCGGCCTGATTGTTGATTTGCTCCAGGGCCAAGGGGATGAAGTCAATATACATGATTTCCACCACCGGCCTCATACCGGTGAGGGCCGCTCCCAGCCCGACCCCGACGATGGCTGATTCAGAAATCGGGGTATCCTTGACCCGTTCATCGCCGTATTTTTTCCACAGGTCCGCTGTGACACCATAAGCGCCACCATAGATAGCCACATCCTCACCTGCAATAAAGACTGTCTGGTCTCTAACTAACTCCTCATTCAGGGCTTCGTTCAGGGCCTGTCGGTAACTTATTTCTCTCATCGGTTCCTCGCTGAAAATTGTCTTTAACAGGTTTCTTCAGGCGTAAAGGTCAGTGTATAATTCCTCTGGCTCCGGCCAGGGGCTGTCTATCGCATAACGGGTCGCTTCCTCAATACTCTGGCGCACCTGCTCTTCCAGTTCGGTTACCTCCTGTTCAATCAGCACGCCCTGCTCTATCATCCGGCTGGCAAAATTGGGGATAGGGTCGCGTTCCTTCCAGAATTTTTCTTCTTCCCTGGTGCGGTAGACACGGGGGTCACTGCGGCTGTGACCGTAATAGCGGTAGGTGTTGGCCACCACCAGGGAGGGCTGAAATTGATTACGGGCTTCTTCTACACGGCGGCCAACGGCTTCGCGTACCGCCAGCACATCCATTCCGTTAACAGTTTCCGCCGGCATATCAAAAGCCAGGGCCTTCCGCGAAAGGTCCTCCACGGCAGAGGCTCTTTTTACGGAAACGCTCATCCCGTAGAAGTTGTTTTCGCAAACATACACGACTGGCAGTTTCCATAAAGCCGCGATGTTAAGGGATTCATAAAAAATCCCCTGGTTGGTGGCGCCGTCTCCAAAGAAACAGACCACGACCTGATTGGTTTTTCTCATCTTGACGGAAAGGGCAGCACCGGTAGCCATGCCGATGCTTCCACCCACGACGCCATTGGCACCCAGGTTGCCCTTGGAAACATCAGCCAGATGAAGGGAACCGCCTTTTCCCTTACACACGCCAGTTTTCTTCCCGAGGATTTCGGCCATGAGAGCTTTCAAATCACCGTCCTTGGCAATAGCGTGGCCATGCCCGCGATGAGTGCTGGTAATATAGTCATCGGGTCTCAGAACCGAGATGGCTCCGACGGCTACGGCTTCCATGCCGGCATAGAGGTGCGAACCGCCTTCGGCGATATTCCTGGCCAGCAGTTCCATGATTTTATCTTCAAACTGCCTGATTTCCATCATCTGTTTTAAGAGTTTTAACGCCAGTTGTTTGTCAACAGCCATGGCCTCTCCTCTTTTGTCCCGGTGTTCTGTCAAAGGTTTTGAAACTCCTTATCTCCTTTTCCCCCATTGTCAAAAAAGGAAGGGAATAACTGGCGAACGATTTGCGAAGGCACAGCGACAAGACAAGACGAAAAGCGGACGCGCTCGGTAAGCGGCCCGGATAAGTTCATCCGGGACGCAATACCTTACTCGGCGGTGTATGAATTCGCCACCTGGCGAATGAGTTCGCCGAGCTACCGATTTCGGCGTAGTCCTTGTCTGTGCCGCAGCACTTTGAGTGAGCCAGTTTGTTCCCTTTCTTTTCATTCCTCTTTTATTCCTTTTTTGGTTCTGCCTGTCCTTGTCTCTCTCCCTATCCTTTCCACTGTGTCAAAAAAGGAAGGGAATAACTGGC
>JAKPFT010000078.1 GCA_029551285.1 bacterium
CAAAAAAGGAAGGGGACAGCTGGCGAACGATTTGCGAAGGCACAGTTACAAGACAAGACGAAAAGCGGCAGCGTTCGGTAAGCGGACCGGATAAGTTTATCCGGGACGCAATACCTTACTCGGCGGTGTCTGAGCTCGCCAGATGGCGAGCGAGTTCGCCGAGCTACCGATTTCGGCGTAGTCCTTGTCTGTGCCGGAGCAGCTTGAGTGAGCCAGTTTGTTCCCTTCCTTTTCATTCCTCTTTCCTTTTTTGACACTACCTCACAACTCAATGGAAAGAGAGCGGCCCTGACAGGCCGAAGCACAAAGTAATTCCCAGGCTCTGACAGCCCGGCGTCCCTCTTCACCGCTCACAGGACAGGGCTGGCCGTCTCTGATGGCGTCAAAAAGCCCCTGGTAAAAGTCTGCCACCGTTAGAGTAGCCTGAACGGATTTAAGGTCACCCCAGAACTTCTCAGGGGAAGCCCCCTGATAAGAGATAAACTTGCCGAAGGCGTCTTCCGGCCGCTGACACCAGTCCAGATAAGCCACCCCCTCGGTGCCGGCAATCAGGAACCGTACCGGCGCTTTTCCCGGCCGCAAGGCACTGCCGTTTACCGGCGGAAGCATACCTACATCGTGGATGACGCCATCTTCAGTTCTGAATCTCGCCGTGAAAAAACCACCGCTTTCTATGGGGTTAGCCACTTCCGGATGAGAAAGCGTCGCTGTCACCTCCGCGAACTTTCTGCCCGCACTCAAGACCATGGTCTGGTCCAAAAGATGAATTGCCCAGTCATAACAGCAGCCGGCAAAGTTAGCCGTGAACTCATTCCGCACCAGTCTTACCTGGCCTACCACCCCGGAAGAGATTATCTCTCTCACCGCTAAAAAGTCAACATCCCAGCGTCGGTTATGGTGAACGGCGAGCAGCTTTCCAGCCCTGGCGGCGGCTTCTATCATCTCCGTACATTCTTCGGAGTTGGTGGCCATCGGTTTTTCTACGACCACATGCTTACCTGAATTCAGGGCGGTCCGAGCCAGGTCGCGGTGGGTTCGCGGAGGTCTGGTGGCAACCACAACCAGTTCTACCTCTGAGTCCTGGAGAAGTTCTTCCACAGATAGTACCCTGGCAATACCAAATTCTCTGGCGGTTACTTCCGCCTTCTCTCTGACCAGGTCAGCACAGGCCACGACCTGGTAAAGGCAGTGGTGTTTCTGGAAAAGCGGCAAATGAATCCTCTGTCCGGCGCCGCCGCAACCGATCAGACCTACGGCTATTTTCTTTCGTGAGTCACTGCTTTCCGATTGAGCCATCTATCTGTCCTTTCGTTTTGTCATGTCTTCAGACCGGCATCACCCTGTCCTGACTTTCCACCAGACTTTTCAGGTAGGCAATTCCCTGGCCAATCCTTTCTTCATCAGAAAGGTGGCCGCGCAAATCTTCCACGCTCAGATAACCAGTAAAGTTAATGTCTTTCAGAGCCGTTATAATTTCGCCGTAGTCGGCAATGCCTTCGGCCAGACAAGCCCACTCTTTGTGCCAGCGGCCATCCCGGTAAACATAGCGGCTATTCTTGCAGTGCAGATAGGCCAGATACTCGCCCATAATCTGGACAGAATTACGCCAGCCTTCGTTCCCTTCAAAAACCATGTTACCCGGGTCCATAAGGATACCCACCTTTTCCACGGGATGGTGCTCCAGCAACCGCATCGCTCCACTGGCAGAATTCACCACATAGCCGTGGTGGAGTTCAAAAACATACCGCAGATTGAAGCCCTGCGAGAGACGGAGTAATTCCTGTAAGTATTCGCTGTCCCGCTTCATCCAGTAGCGGCTGTCTTTCGTTCCATCAAACTCAGCCAGCCATTCGTTGAGCTGGGAACCAGGACCGCCCAGCCGTACATGCGGGGAGAAAAACATTCTGATCTGTCTCACTCCCAGGGCTGCGGCCACTTCTCCCACCGCTTTAATAACAGCCGGATGCTGAACATGCTTCAGGATAATCCCTGGTGTCAGCGAGATAACTTCCATCCCGGCCTGCTGGAATTCTGTCCGCATCTGCCTGGCCTGGTGCAGAAGTTCTTCAAGATTTGCGGTTCCGGTATGAATACCGGAGACGGCCAGCCCCACTTCCAGCCCCTGACAGCCCAGTTGCCTGGCTCTTTTTAGTACCGCCGGTCTTGAATCCCCTTTAATCGCTCCTAACTGAGTGCCTAACTTCATGTTCCTCCTTTTTGCTGTGCCTGAAGGATAACCAGAGACGCACCTCGTGTCAAACCCGGCGGCTTACCTGACCATAAACTGCTTGCTGGCAGTTAAACCAGAAGTCTTTTCTCTAACTTCAATCTCCCAGGTGCCGGCCGGGTCGTTCAGGGCAATCCTGATTGGAAGGTCAAGGTAACCATCACTCATCCGGTAAAAACTGCTTTCATCATGAACTTCTCCCCGGCAGTCCCGGACAACCACTTCCGCTAACTGTCTGCCAGAAACAACCTGACCCCGTGCGTCCAGCAATTTGATTTTCACGCTGCAGGAACTGCCTGCGGGCAGAACTGCCGGAGAGTCTATCTTGATTTCCGTTAGCGCGGCAGGATAAATACAGAGAAGTCTGCCTCCGTGGGCCGGCAGCCGTACTTTCACCACCAGGTGGGTCCCATTCCAGGTGGCCGGTAGTTTCCTTGACTCTGTAAATTCATAAACCACGCTCTCCCGGGGCACTTTCAGGTAGCAGGTTGCTTCCTGCTCCACCCCATATGGCTGGAAATTCTCGTTCCGGGTCCACTCGGTATAAGGACCATTTTTCCGGGCATCGTTGACCAGGCTGACATATTTTACTCCGTCAGCCTGCCGGATGTTGACCAGCACCGGACCGCTGGAGCCGGTAGCGTAAGCCTCCAGATAGGGCAACAGTTCTTCCTTTAACTGCAGAAGTTTTTCCTGGGTAGTTTTTCCGTAGTCTTTCCGCCCCTCCGGGCTCATCCGGTAAAAGTATTCCTGCGGCCACTTTTCCATATTCGGATAAGTTTGACGACAGTAAGCGTCCACGATAATTTTTGTTCCGGACTGTCCCGCCGAGACAAGTTCCCGGTAGATTTTTTCTTCAACATACTCAGCCATGGGAAAGATGACGGCCCGGTACTGCTGGAAAACGCCGGGCTGAATGTTATTGTCCCTGATAATGTCATAAGGCACACCCATGTTTCCCACCCAGTTTTTCCAGTGATTGGGGTAATGGGCGGTACCCCACCACCACTTGCCCTCTCCAGCGTCAAACCAGAGCGTACTTTCCGGCAAAAGAAGCGCTAACCTCCGGGGAGCGTTGGCCACTCCTTTCAGCATGGTAGCCAGAGGAAGAAGGTCTTTTTTCCAGACAGAACCCAATTTCTCGGCTGTGCCTGGCTCTGCGTACCAGTCTTTTTCCTTTCGTTCACCGTAGAAGACACCGTCCACGTACCAGTAATGCAGCCCGTGGCTGGGAAAGTAGGTCACGGCAATCCAGGCCTGCTGGATTAAATCGTCCACGGTCGGCGCCAGGTTTTTCTTTTTTCCATCGGCTTCGGTAATTGTGGCCACCGCATTAACATAATTCATTCCCAACGTGGTGTAAAACTCTTTGCCGGAGCCTTTCACGATGGCCGCCGCTTCTTCAAAGGTGCCGATAAGTGGTTCGGGGCGAATGGAGTAACTCCAGATGCTTCCGGCATCAAGTTCTGAAATCTGCCCGGGATAGTGTAAGGGATCAGTCCAGACTTTGACATCGGGTCTGAGTTTTTTAATTTCGGAAGCGGCTTCGGCGTTGAGGCGCCACCAGCCACAGCCCCGGTTGTACCACCACTTCAAAAAGGTAAAGGTCTTTGATTGCCGGTAAATCCCATCGGCTCCAGGTTTTTCCTCTTCCAGGAACCAGCAGGAGATCGGATTTCCGGTCGTGCCTAACTGCCACCCCTTTTCCGGCACTGGAAAGCCCAGTTCTTTTTTTGCCCAGACATCAAACCAGGCCAATCGCTCCTTATCCTCGGGCAGCGGCCATGGCGGCCGTTCACTGTTCACCAGGGTGTACTTCCAGTTAGGATAGGCCGCCCTTTTCCCGGCTTGCTGCCTGATTTCTGCTCTTACCTTCTCCCTCTGTTCCGGGCTCCAGACACCGTTGCCGAAATTGCAGTGCCAGCCGTAGAGAAAACCTTCCCGTCCCAGTTGCTCAATATTCAAATCGTAGGTGTCCACAGCGTTGAAACCCAGCGTCTTCAAAAAACTTCGCCATTCCGCCGTGGGCCCACCCTGGCCCCAGGAGGAGAGAAGAAACTGCTCTGTCCGTAAAGGCGGAACAACTTCTATGGTCTCGGTCAGGTAAACACTGGCTCCTTTTTCCAGAAGGCCAGCTCTGTACTGGTATTTCCCGCAACGCAGTTTCTGCGGCTGAAAGGCAAAGTGAACCTGGCCCCGTCCGTCTTTCAGAAAAGCCGTCTGACTTTCATAAAGTATATTGTCTACAGCCAGGTCAACCCTGAGTTGAGAAAGTTTACCGCTGGTCTCCACTATACTCAGCAGGATTTCGCCGCGATCCTCATCCCGGTAAAAGACACTTCTCCCTTCAGGAGACAGAAGAATCTGGCTGCCTGGTTTTAAGCCTGCTCCAGCAGCAAGAGTTTTCACCTCTTCCGCAGTTAACCTCCGGTTGAAGAGAGCCACATCGTCCAGGACAGAATTGGCTGCATTTCCAGAAGAAATTCCGCCACCCAGTCTGAACACATAAGTCTCCAGGACTGCGGACAGGTCAACCTGCTTTCGGTCAAAAGTAAACCTGGCCTCACCATCTACATAAACATCAGCCTTTTCCCTGTCCCAGGTGAAAGCCAGATGATGCCAGGCACCGTCAGCAACATTAGTTCTGGTGAAATAGCAAAACCCTTCGCCACCGGCCGTAAAACGGTAATCACTCATCGTCCAGTTGGCGCGCCATCCACTTCCAAAGGTCACCCAGTAGAGACTCCCCGGCTGCGTCAGATTGGATTCTTTCGGGGTCATCGTCCATAGAGCGAGACTGCCTTCTCCCACCGGGAAAATCTCTTTCAACGGGCTACCAATATCCACAAAAGTGGCTGCTCGGGACTGGCCACCAGGCAACCAGCTGGTGGGCATCAGGTGATTATGCGGATAATACCTGGCCTGCTCCAGTTGAAAACCGTCAAGAAGCAGGGTTGCCCGCGCCGGACCGAGGTAACTTAAGGTAATGACAGCATCCCTTTCCTTTAGCCGGTTATCCCCGCTCACCCAGCAGGCAATCCGCTGCCAGTCACCGGTGAGGGTTACTTCCTGGGGACCGGTTCTGTCAGGGACACGGGCTGGCGGTTCCGGCTCCCCTTTTTTCACCGGTGGCAGAACCAGTTCTTTTTCCAGGAAAGATACCTCCATCTTCACCCGGCTATTCGCCGGTCCCTTAACATAACAGGAAGCCAGCAGCGTCCATTCCTTCTCGTGCCAGGTACGATACTGCCAGGCTACCGGCCAGGGACCGGTGACCAGTCCGGTATCCGCCGCGGGACAACTTAGTGCCAGACACCGTTTTCCGAAGGGCGTGGCAGTACTTACCAGGGTCAACCCGGCGCCGCCTGTGGCCCGGAAACCCCTGGTTGTTTTCTCCAGGTCAGCAATTTCTTCCGGAAGAAGATTGTGGCCTGGCTTTTCAAAGTAAAACCCGCGGCCATACCGGCCAGCCCGGTAATGGTCACTGGCCAGTGGCACCTTCACAAATCTGTCAGGAGTTAGATAAACCAGCCCGTCCTGTTCAAAATCGGCCAGGAAAATTAAACTCTTCTCCAGAGCGCTGAAACCGGCTTCCCTCTGCTGCTGCCACTGTCTGGCCTGGTTGAGCCTTTCCTCAACGACTTTCCTTTCCTCAGCGGCACCGCGCTGAGCCAGCAAGCAAACTGCCCAGAAAAAACATAGAATTTTTTTCATGGCAACCCCTGAGGTTTGACCACTAACTCTTGAATTCTGATTCTGGCGGTTATCTCTTCCAGTAACCAGTTAAGGGTCTCCATCGGCTGTTTTAACCGCGCCATTTCTGCCGCACCCACTTCCGGAAGCGAGGCAATCTCCTTCTCCAGATTTTCCCATTCTTTCCGCATGGTCTCCACCCATCTGTCCTTCTGAAGCGCGGGCCGGGCCAGCAGAAGTTTTTCCACTGTTTCCCTGCTAAGACAGAGATTTTTCCAGTCACGAGTGAAAGTTTCCCGGTAATCCATCTGGTAAACTTTCCCTTTTTCCACGACCACCACCTTATCAGGCTGGGGCATCCTGATTACCATCGTTTCGTATTCCGGACAGATTAGCTTCAGGGCCTTATCCATCGGCAAAGGTTTTTCCACCAGAACCAGGTCTCCGTAACCCGCGGTTTCGTAACCAGCCGGCGTCCAGGCAAAGTAAACACCAGGCTTGTGGAAGTAACGAAACTGAGCCCCCATTATGTATCCTGGCCTGGCCTCAGCATTCAGGTCTTTCAGAGAAACCTTCAGCTCGACCCACCAGGAGTTTTCATCGTAGCCAGGCACATAAGTGTAATCTGCCCAGATATCCCAGCCTTCCGTATATTCGGTGGACCAGCCGGTAGCAATCTTTTGAAAAGCCTCTTTCTGGCCGATTAGATTCATCTGAATCATTGTCTCTCCGTGCCGGTCATGCCGACCATCAATCCGGAACTCCACCGACGGCTGGTTCCAGTACATGGCAGAGTTATACATCGCTTCCTGCTGCTTTTTCTTCAGTTCACCGTAGTCCACCCGATATTCTCCGGCTGCATTAGCCATTCTCCACAGGCAATAAAGATAGGTCTGGTCATAACCTAATTGCAGACGCATAGGCACCAGGGGATGGGTACTTTTCAGGGAGTAACGGTCACGGCCAAAGTTAGTCAGAACAGGCAGTTCTTTCCAGCAAGGGTCATCCGGACGGCCATCAATGACCGGAGCCTGGCTCACTCTGGGCACCTGATGGAACCAGACCGTCCTCACTTCCTGGCCGGCCACCACCTTAAACTGGCTGATAAACACAAACCCGGTAAAGACAAGAAAAAAATTGTTCCTCCCTTTCATCTTCATCTCCTGGTAATGACAGGTTGACCCTTCACTGTTACCCTGATAGGTTTCTTCTCTCCGGAAACGACATCGGCGACTTCCAGCCGGTAACTTCCCGGCGGGTCACTGAGAGCCGGCTTCCAGACTAGTTCTGTTTTTCCCCCTGTTAGCCAGAAGAGACCGCCGCTTTCCGGATGGCTGCGACCATCTGGCTGGAAGATATCCAGCCGCAGCAGTCTAACTGAAGTTTGACCAGCGGCCACGGAAATCTTCAACGGCTGACCCGGAGCCACCAGGCCGGCAGCCTTCACTTCCAGCCGGGGTAACGGACTCTCCAGCAGGGCCAGCAGGCATGGTTCCAGTTTCCCCACGGTCACACTTACCTGGCTGTCCTGGCCAAAGAAACCTCCGGAGCGTAACCGGTAAATCGCTTTTTTCCCGGCCAGGGGCAGACTTAAAGTGACCTTCTCCGGTGTGCCGGGAACATCCTCACGGTATATCGCCAAAATTTCCATCTCTGGCCGGCGGAAGCGGAAGACCCTGGTTCCAGAAGGCAAAACGCCGTAGGGTCTGACGGCCAGCCCGGCTTCCTTCAAAACCCCGGCCAGCCATTCTGTGAAAGGGCCAGCCAGACCAGCGGCGTACAGACTTCGGTATTTTCCCACGAAGAAATTCAGCAGAACGGTTTTTCCCTGCCCGGCGGTGCCGGTGAGCACCACTGGCGCCTGACCGACCCGGCCACCCACCCGGGCCGTGACCGGCTCGGTGGAAGCATCGGCCAGGGTTTCTATCCCGGCAGGGCTTAACTGCCCCCGGACTATTAGATCAGAAACTTTTCGCTGTTTCACGCCGAAAAGGTCATCTAACTGGCCGCCGTCCAGGAGTTTTCCGTGGACTGTTCTGGTGGCTGGCCGAAAGTCAGCCACCACCGTACCGCCGGAAGAAACAAAGTCCCTGACGGCTTTCTGCGCGGCTGGCTCCAGTCCCACGCTGTAAGGAAGAAAGAGAACTCTTGCCCTTCTCCTCACTAATTCACCGGCCGCCACCTGCCCGGAAGAAATAAAGTCATAGTTTACCTGCAATTCTTCCAGCAACGTGGCGAAACTCTCACTGGAGTTTCTGGTCATACCCAGCCGGGGTTCAGTTTCCTGGGCGTGATTGGAAGCCGGTGAGTGAAGAATATAGACACCGTCGTTTTCCCATTCAGAACAGGCTAAGAGTTCTCCCGGTCCCCGGGAAAGCTCCCGGCAACTTTCAAAGATGGGATAGGTAGCCTCACTGAGCCCGCCGTCTCCGGTGATGCAGCCGGCACCCCAGAGAAAAATAGTATTGCCACCCAGAAGAACTGTCTCCCAGGGGATAAAGGCAAGGAATCGCTTATCGGTGGTGTCAGAATAATAGGCCCCGGTGCAGGTCCCAAGGTATTTATCGCGACCCAGGATGCCCCGGAGAACCCGCAATTCCGATGGTCGGTAGTAAGGCACCAGGCTGTCCACCTCCTGACAGACCACTTCAAAATTCTTGCCAAGATCGCCGTAACCATTAAGCGTCACTTTTGCCCAGGGAATTTTCTCCTGGAGCAAAGAGCGCATCTTTCTCAGATGGTTAGCGTAAAGCCATTCCTGATACTGCCGGTAATCCAGGAGGGGGACCAGATTTTTTTTCTTCTGTTCTTCGCTGATGTGCTCCCGTTTTACTCCGCTGAAATCACTCAGTGGTACCTGCCAGTTGTCAGTTAACTGGTGAACATCCCGATAGACAGTCTTCAGGTAACTAACAAAGTTCTGCCAGTCTGTTTCCTCCTCGGCTTTCCTTTCCTGCTCAGTTCTGGCTCTGGACCGGAAAACTCCGGCACTCAATCCGGTATCGTCTCCAAAGTCGTAAAGGTAGCCGCCATACGGTTTGATGGGCAGCACATCCTCCTCCACAAACCTGCGGTAGGTTTCACTCATGTCCGGTGGCACCGGACCAGCAATCCTGCCATAGTAAGAGTAAACGCCAAAGCGATAACCGAACATCATATTGGCGGAAAGCGGACTGCCTCTGGTTCGGTAAAAACTCATTCCGTATAGTCGGTTCAACTGCGAAAGATACCAGCCACTCACGGTGCCGGTGGCGCTGTCAGAACGGATGTTTTGATAGTGCCGCGCTAACGGTTTCAGCAGGGTACAGAAATGCTCTTTGACACCCTGGACCGCGCCGTTTTTCAGAGCCAGGACCTGAATTCTGAAGGCATATCCGGAAAGACCATAAGTCTCCACAGGTATTTTTAGAGATGTTCCTGAAACTTCCTGTTCCAGAGCGGTGACCAGCCTTCCCCAGCTATCGTAAACATTCACCCGAACCCTGTCAGCCGACGCCACTTGAGGAAAACTCAGATGGGAAAAGAAGGGCTGGCCAGCCGGGTTCAGAGTTCCGTTCACCACTGAGAAAGAAAACAATCCTTCCGGGTAAACGACCTTCACATGACCGCTGGCGAAGTCAACCACCTTCCCTTTTTCCAGCAGCCGGCACCGGAAATAAAGGTGCTGACCGCTTTCCGGCAGTTTCTTTAACCTGACGGTTTTTTCAGAAAGGCCGTTTAGAGTAAACCTGACCTGACCAGAGTTGCGACAGGCTCCGGCCTCATCCAGCACCTGCCAGTCTAAAACAGCAACTTGTTTCCTCCCGGACTTATTCTTCACTGTCACCTCATAAATGAGGGAAGGCAACTGAGCCGGCAGGACTTCCCTATCGGTGGGGGAAACGGAAACAATCTCTAACTCTGGCTGACTTCTGCTGGCCCAGGCGACAGCTTTGGCCACCAGCGCAAAGAGATGGTCAGCCATCGGGAAAATACGGCCAAAGGGGAAGAAAAGGCCGGCGGGAGTGATGGCGTGATGGATAGCCCAGTAAGCGTAAGGCTGCTTTTGCCAGTCAAACAAAACCAGCCGGCTGCCGTCTGGCCTCTGGGCAAACCTGACTTTCCCGGCCAGGGGATAGTCTTTCACCTGAAAACCGGAAAAATTTCCGCCGGAGTCAACCTGAATCTGCTCATCATAACAGCCTGTCCAGGAAACACCCGTGAGTGGCGACCGGGACAAGTAGAACTCCTTTTTCAGAAAGCCGTCGGCTTCCATCTGTCCGGGCATGCTCGCATACGGACCGCCGGTGTTGAAAAGAATCAGCCCGGCTTTCTTCTCCACCACCTGTCGGTAAATGGCTTCCCAGACACTGGGGGGAAAGTTACCGTAACAGGTAATCAGGATGCAGGCGTAGTCGTTCTCTTGGAGAAGCGTCCGCAGCCGCTGGTGTACTTTCCTGGCATCCTCGGACCGCCAGGAACGGTCAAGAAATTCTTCGCTCCAGACAGAAACAAGGTCGTAGTCAAAGTCAAATCGTTTGGCAAACTCAGCCATTTCCGGCGTGGTCCAGGAATGAGCAATAATCAACACGCGCTGTTTCCCCTGGCTGGCTGGAACCCGCCAGGGATAAACCGGAGCCAGCAACTGATGGCCGGAAAATGGTCGGCTCGCTACCTCAGCGCCAGCAGTAATGACCATAGCCCAAAAAAGACCGGCGACACAGATTATTCTCCTCATGTTCTCCTTCAGTCAGGATGTTACCCCCGGGAAGACAGTTACTTTGAGGGATAAACTATCAACTCATCAACCTGTTTTTTCTTTACTCCGTCCTTATCCCGGACAATCCGGTAAACAGAACCGCAACCCCGGGCCGCCAGTTCCAGCCGGCCGAGCTCCGGAATCTCCACCACCGCGGTTTTCTCTTTTCCCTCCATCGCCCAGGCCGTGACCAGCCATTCATCCCGGCGGTTGTGCTTTCGGGCCAGGACGCGCAGGTAGGGGTCTCCTGTGGGAAACTCATAGGCCGGCAGGTCCTTGCTCCATCGGTGCCTGTTTGGTCCTGGCAGCAGCGCGCCATTTCTCAGGAAGTCCTCCAGGTGCGAAAACAAACCGTGCACGTAGGACAGCACCATCATCTGACCCAGCCAGTGGGGCACTTCCTCACCCTGGTCGCCCTTGAAACCACCTCTGGCCGGCACACTGAAGTAACCGGCGACCCCGCCAATCATACCGGCGGTGTAATAACACTTCAGGTACCCCATGTAAAGGGACAGGTCGGCTAACTGCTTGTTCCCTTCCCAGCCCGCATTCAACCAGTTGTAAGAGAGGTTGTCGCCGAACTGCAGTTGCTGGGCCACCGAATTCAACGCCTGGGTCAGCATGTCGCCCAAACTTCCCTTCGGGTCAAACCCGGAAGTGAAGTGGCCGTAGTAAATGGAAGTGGCTGGAAAATTAGAGATGGTTCTCATCTGCCGGTAATCATAACTCCACTGCCACCAGCCCGGATAACGATTAGTGTGGGTTCCTTCGGTATGATAGTAAATGTAAGCGGCGGCGGGAAAAGCCTTTTTCACCGTCTGATAGATGAGACGCTCCTGCGCGGCTTTTCTTTCGGAGATGTAATCAAACCAGGATTTTTCTCCTTTCGCCTTTATGACTTCAGGGTCGTTCTGCCAGTACTTGCTGCCAAAACCGTAAACGCCCAAGCCGTATTCTCCACCGTTCAGGATAACTTTTATGTTTTCCTCGCCGGCTACCTCAGCCACTTTATTTAAAAAATCCACCGTAAACTCGCCAGTTTTTTCAAAAATCACATCAGGCGCCTGGGGGCTGAAAACATTTTTTACCACATTTCCTTTCTCATCCCGGCAGAAAGCCTGGTCAGCCAGGTCGTCCAGAAAACCCTTGCCCAGTCGGTACAGCGGTCTGGGAACAATCACCGCCAGAGGCAGTTTCTCCTTTCTCGCGGCCTGGCACACCTCCTGGTCGATTCTCTCATTCAACTCCACCCCGTATCCCCAGTTTCTGGCCAACTCAAGCCGAACATCGTTGGCCAGTTCCCAGCCCCATCTGGATAACGGTAACAGGGTGTGCCCTTTCTGAAACTCTGGTTTCTTCGCTTCCTTTAAAAACTCGTAAGGTGTTTTCGCCAGCAAAAAGGACGCCGTTAGCAAAAAGCATACCCACCAGTATTTCATTTCAGCACCTCCTCAATTTTTAAATCCCAGTAAAGAGCACTCAGTTTCTCCCCTAATTCTCTTATCTCCTTCACCTGCCCCGCTCCAACCGGTCCCTTTATTTTCTCAGAAAACTCGGCTTTCAGCCGTTCCAGTTCTTTAGCAGCGGCTTCGTTTTTCAGCCTGCTACTCAGCCCTTCTATCTGACGCAGCAGCGCTTCTGCTTTCCTCTTCTCTGCTGTGATGATTTCCTCGCTCCTCAGAAATCGGTACTTTCCCTTATCCTGGCAGATGAGAAAACCTTCCGGGCAGGGCAACTCCCAGACCGGAGAAACTTCCCGGGCCAGAATTTCGCCAATTCTGTCCAGGCTGATTTCTTTTCCCCGGGAAAAGAAAAGATAGCCAAACTTGCCCGGGGTAGCGTTGCTGCCCCCGCACGACCAGGAAACTCCCCGGAACTTTCCCGTGGAAAAAGAGTACCTCACCAGGTCAAACATCCATAACTGGCCTTCCTTCGGTTTGCGAAAGATTTCACTCCAGGGGAAAAAGGACTCCACAACCCAGTAGCCATCTCCCTTTGAGGTTTTGTATTCCCAGTTTTCCAGGTTCCAGGAAAGGTCGCGGTTGGCTGTGTCTATCTGGCGCACGTCCATTTTGGCGCCAAGAAAATTTACCACAAAACCGAGGTAGCCCACACCCTTACCTTCAGGGTCAAAGTAGATTTCGTTACAGTCATCAGTCCATAGTTCCGGGTCGTCCCTCATGGTCCGGGTGGCTTTAATTTTCTCCAGATAGTCGTCGTAATTGACGCTGGCAAAGTAAAGCCCGCGCTCGTTGTAAAACATCATAAACTCAGTTTTCAGTTCTCCCCTCACCGGATTGGTCTCCCAGTATTTGTAAAAGTCACCGGCCCGCGGGCACCGCTGCCAGCAGTTCTCCCTGAGGTAACCATCAATCTGAGGATTTTCTTCCAGATAACTGACCTGGTAGAAGGAAAGTATTCTGGACTGGGAAAAAACAGCGGCAGAGAAGAACAGAAATAACAAAAGGCACTTTCTGCCCTCCAGAATAATAAAGGGTATTTTCAAGGTGTCCTCCTTCTGATGATTTTGACAGCTTTCACTTGCCAGTATAGACGGCCAGAAGTTTTTGGTAAATCTTTTCCTTCAGTTCCTGCAGTTTTTCCACAAGTTCCACCAGTTGCCGGTAATTGTTTTCCTGGAGATACCGCTGGCCTTCTCTCCTCAGCGTAGCATAACCAGCCTCGGCTATCAGTTCCTTTGCTTCCTGCCTGCTTGACAGAGAGTCAATCTCTGCCACCAGACTGCGGAAGAGAGAACCATCAGCGGTAAACTTCCAGGATAAAGTAGTCAGAATTTTCTGGATTTCCCCGGCCGTCTGCCGGAAAAAGGAACCCAGCGCGTGCTCCCGGTCCTCGTCGTAGAAATAGCCTAAAGCCAGCGTCAGTTCCTTCCGGTCCTTCTCAGGCGTGAGTTCCACCATCACGCCGTAGGTACCTTTGACCTGACCGTCAGCGATTTCTTCCGGTAGAAGCACAAGAAAATTTCCATACTTATCCTGGTAGCCACCGTACCTGTTGAAAAGAGCCACGCTGCTGTCGCCTTTTCTCACCGTCGCCTTTCCCTGATGAAGATTGTAAAAGCCACTATCCAGGCCACACCACCTTTCCCTTTCCGGCGGTCCGGTGGTCTCCCCGGGATAAGCGCTGACCTGAACCTGAGCGATGGCTGTGCCGGCCTCTATCTTCAGGAAAAACCACTGTGGCCAGGCGGCCAGTTTTAAAACCCTGACGGAAAGCGTCGGTTCCCCTTCCCAGTAAAGTTCAGCCATCCCTCTTTCCGGTGTCTTTTCTGCCAGGTAGATGTTCTTCAGGGGCGAGGCTGTTTCCAGAGACACGAGCCGGCCATCTTTTTTTGTCTTGACCGAAAGGAAATGCCAGATATTCCAGCCACCGTTGCCCCTGCGGCCAAATTCACAACCAAAAAGGAAATCTCCGGGGCTAATAGTTTTCTCCCCGGTGAGTACGGCCCGGTAATTAATCCTTAGATTATCCAGCCAGAGTTTTCTCTCGTTGATGATTTTGCCTTCAGCGTCAGTGCTGATTTCATTTTTCACCGTGGCTTCTAACGCGCCGGCAGTCTGCACCAACCAGGTTAACATCACCGGAACAAGCAGCCAGCAGAGATTCATTTTTCAAAGCACCTTCAACCCGAGGGTCTCTTTCAAGCCGGTTGCCACATCGGTCACTTCCACCCTGTAAGCGCCGGGTTTCCCGTTACAGGGAAAAGTAAGCTGGTAGAGTTTTTTCTGCACCTGACAGACCTGCCGGAAGAGTTCTTCTTGCGGCCCGTAGAGACGCAGCCGGTAAATCCTTCCGGGAGTGAAGGAAGAAAAGACAATTGTAACTTTCTCCCCTCTCTTGATAGTGGAAGATTCCAATTGCACCGCGGGTCTGGCCTGTTTTTGCCCGAACAGGGCATAAACTATAAACGGCTCGCCAACTGTTTCTTCCAGGCTTTCCCCTTCCCTGATAAATCCTTCGTCGCAGCGGTAAATAAAGTACTTTCTGTCTAACTTCATCTTCAGTTTCTTGCCGACATCCTCTTTCGCACACAGAAGACCTACCAGTTTAAAGTCAGGGTTTTCTCTGAGGCGCAGCACTGTTTTTTCTTCATTCAGTCCGGAAACTTCCACATCCTTTTTTATCTCAGCCAGAGCCAGCAGACCTGAAAGAAACTGGTCAAAGAGGCTCCGGGAAGAAGTGTTGAAGGCTGAGTTTAAGTCAAAATTCAAAAGGATAGCCAGCCCCTTCCCTATCTGGTTCACCTGGAAAAGTTCCGCCTCCGGTGAGGACTGCACCTTTTCCGCCTGGAAGGCAATTTTCTTGCCCCGGAGTTCCCTGTCTATGTTGAGCGGCTGGAAAGTAAACCTGGCTTCCCCCCGCAGGCTAACGCCAAAAAGGTCGTTGAGCTGACTGGCCTTCAGGAAACGGCCGTAGCCGTTCAGGATGCCCGGATTCATATCCGCCACCACAATTCCCCCTTCACTTACAAACTTCTCTATTTCTTTCTTCTCCGCAGCCGTAATCGCGGAAGAACCAAAAAGGAAGAATATCTTGTAACCGCTCAATTTTCCCTCTTCTACCATACGGGTGGTTAAAAACTCAAAGTGAAAACCATGGCGATAGCAGAAATCAATCAACTGGCCAATAGAGTTTTTCGGGGAAAGAAAGGGCTCGCCCAGCAGGGAAACGGCATCACTAACTGGCGACCAGTGGACAGCCAGACCGTCGTTTTTGAAACTGTTGACCACCAGTAGCTGTGCCAGTCCACCGTTGAGCCGGTTCAGCCTGGGCAACATCTTTTCAAAATACTCGGCGTAGGAAAAGTCAACCCCGAGGAAACCTTCGCTGGAGGGACCCGCGGCATACCAGCTGTTTCCGTTGACAATGCCACACAGCAGCGGTTTCCACAGCGGATAAGGATAGGCATCCCGGCCGCCGTGAGAACCAACATAACCACCCCACCAGTTCGTCCGGAGCCGGTTACCGCCAATACTTCTTAACAACTCGTTGCCAATTTTGTCAGCGTAGGGTCCCCAGAACTCTAACTGACTGATGGTCTCCTCCAGATTGCCCGGCACCGAACCTTCAGCGCCAACCTCAGCCTGCGGGTCCACCTCCTTGATAATTCTTGAAAGGTAGTGGTGATAGTCCGCATACTGTTTCTCCATAAAACAGCGGTGGTCGTACCAGGCTGCGTATTTCCTGTTCTGGGCGGCTTCTTTCAACGGATAATGCTTTACTTCCTCAAAACTGGTGAACCTTTCTTCCCACTCCTGATTGAGAAGTTCAATCCGACCATACTTTTCTTTCAGATAGTTCCGGAAAGCCTTTTCGTCGCTGGGTGAGAAACCGCCTTCATACCGGAAAAAGTTCTCATCTCCTAAGTTGTAAACCAGTGGTCCGTAAAGGGGCAGGTTGGTCATTCTTTTCAGAATAACTTCCTTCGCTTCTTTCTGCACGACCGGGTTATAGAAGGAACCGTCGCCGTTGTACTTCTCCTTGTTTTTGGACTCAGCGGTCCTGAGCCACTGCTCCTGCGTCCAGCCTTTTTCATCACTGCTCAGCATAATCCGGTACATATAGGGCACCATCTTCAGGTTAAACAAAGCGCCTAATCTGGCGTTCCTTCCTTCTTCGCTGGGATGGTTCAGCGAAGCCGTAAAGCCAGCCTGCAGCAGCCGGGGAAGGTAGAGTGGGGCTAAATACTCGTCCAGCCCTCCCCAGAGAATGTTGGGGAAAAGTTCCCTCTCCCTCTTTGGAAAGAAAATTTCTTTTTGCACCTCAGCAATAGTCTGACCGCTTTCCACCAGAGAGCAACTTAAATATCCGGCCAGGGAGGGAAAACCTTCCACGGGTATCTCAAACTGGCAACTGGCAACTCCTAAATTCAGCCGGTGCTTCTGCTGGAGATAGGTGCGGCCACGAAGGGTGTCGGAAACTTCCACCAGAAGTTCCGTCTTTTCCCTGACATTTCCTTCAAAACTAAATTTTCCCTTGATGGTTTCCCCTGTCTGATAGGAAACCTTATCTGTTTCCAGCGTCAGGTTTTTCAGCCTTCCTTCCATTTGAAGAGAGAAAAAGCCAAAGTCATCAGCGCCTTTCTCGCTGAGCACCACATAGTCCAGAAAGTACCTTCCGGCCTTAACGAATGGCAGGCGCAGACCTGGCTCTCCGGCCTGCGGGCTAACCTTTTCCTGATAAACCACTTCATTACCTTCGTTTCTTAACCGGAAAAGAACTCTGACCTTCTCTGGCCCTTGCCACCTGAAGGTTAAAAGAGCTGGCAACTTTTCCTGACTGAAGACTTCCTCATTCTGGAAGTTAACCGGCGTTAAGGAAAAACCCTTTTCTCTCCTGGCAGCCCATAGAAGACACCGGCCAGCCAGCACCAGGTAGCTTTCATAGGTACTTTTCCAGGTTCGGGAAAATTTCTCCGGGTTGGTCAGGGTCAGCCCGCTGTAATAGGTGCTGTGATGGCCGGGGTAACTGACCACTAAAATCCTTCCCTGCCCGAACTGGTACCCCTTGAGTAGTTCTTCCACCCTGAATTTTTTCTCCGGAGTTAAAAGGTTGCCTGGCGTCCAGCCGGTCGGGGAAAAGGGCAAACTTTTCAGAGACAGACCCTGGCTGACCCAGTCTATCTTTTCTGGAGAAGCAAAGATTTTTTTATAGATGGTCCCGTGGTTGTAAAAGAAAACCAGGCCAGCACCATTCTTCACCTTTTCTAAGATTCTATACTTGACCTCTGAAGGAAGGATGTCAAACCTGACATTGCCCAGGATGAAAACATCGTAGTCTTTTTCCAGTTTCGTAAGCAGTTCCTTTTTCTTTTCGTAAGCAGTGGTCCCTTCCACCTGGCCTTCGTACATGTCTTCCATGGCCAGCAATCCGGAATGGAAAACTGTAACCGCCTCATAATCAAGGTCCATTCTCTGCCAGAGTTCCACCACTTCTCTGGCACCCTGCCTGCCGACGATGAAAAGACACTTTATCTTTCCGGTGGAAAGTGGTTTCCCCCAGACAAGATGAGGCGTGACATAGCTGGTAGTAATCACATGAAGATAGTCTCCGTTGTGCCTGGCTGCCGCGAACAAAGGAAAGATTAGCGAAAACAGAAGAATTTTCTTCATCATCTCCCCCATTAAGAGAAAGCTGCCGGCTGAATTTACCGGCCGCCGTCGTTTAATTTACCCTCCGGTAAAGAGAGACTAAAACTCCCTTCCAAAAGGAGTGACATCTCCCCGGTGAGGCCATGCACCGCCGGTGTAAGGATAGTTGGTTAATTGCGGCAGGTGAATCAGATGGACGCTGCCGTCAAGATACAGCCGGTTTACCCAGCTTCCACCGGTACCGCCGGGTCCATCGCTGTAGCCGTAAGTACTGCCTTTACCGCCGGGATGGACGACCATGTTAGACGTCCTCATGTACCAGACGTAATCACACATAATCCAGCGGTAAATAGCGGGGAACTTGTTTATTTCTGAGACCTTCCTTCCCCGCACCGGATTACTTCCGGAGAAAATCACAAAAGAGTAATTGGCATTGTGGCTGTCAGAATAATGAAACATGTAACTGTAGTTCCACCACTCGTTGTTGCCTGTATCAGGATTAGGCTGGCTGGTGGCTGCCACAAAAATGCCCATGGTTGACGGACAGATGGTGATAAAATCTATGCCGACAATTCTGTTAGTGGGCAAAGGGAAGTTTTTCTGAATCTGCGGCACATAGGGCGCCAGAAACCTCACCCAGGAGTTGCGATAATTACCGGGATAAGACCAGCAGACATTGCCATGGTCCACCGGCGGAAAAAACTCATCGTAGTCATTCAGGTACATCATCCAGGCCAGTCCCAGTTGTTTCAGGTTGTTCATACAGTTGGCTGTCCTGGCCCTTTCCCTGGCTTTGTTCAGCACCGGTAAAAGCATCGCGGCTAAAATGGCAATAATCGCCACCACCACTAAAAGTTCTATCAGCGTAAAGCCCTTCTCCCGTCTCATCTTTCACCTCCGTTTTATTACCAGTAGGAACCGGTTCCGTACCATCTCAACTTTCC
>JAKPFT010000057.1 GCA_029551285.1 bacterium
ATTTGAATTAAATAATAGACTTTTGGAGTTTGTTGATGATTATAATCACAATAAAAAGATTAAGAGCTTGGGCTATAAAACACCATCTCAATACCTAATGGAAACAAAGAATATTATCCTACAACGTATCGTTAACTAACAATTATTTCCTCCCGGCTGGCGCTCATCCCCGGTTTAAGCACGAGAACAGCTTTAGGCACTTCTCCGTGTAAGGGATGGGCCTGGCCAACCACCGCTGCTTCAGCCACAGCTGGGTGCCGGTAAAGTACTTCCTCCACCATCCTGGGATAGACATTCATCCCGTTGACAATAATCATGTCCTTTCTGCGGTCCACAATGAAAAAGTAGCCGTCTTTATCCCGGTAACCGAGGTCTCCGGTGCGGAACCAGTCGCCAAAGAAGGCTTCCCTGGTCTCAACCTCACGGTGCAGATACCCTTTCATCACATTCTCTCCCCGGACAACGATTTCGCCGACACAGCCATCGGGTAATTCTCTTCCGGACTCATCAACAATCTTCATTTCCACTCCAGCCACAGGTAGCCCGATAGAAGATATCTTCCTGCGGCCGCCCACCGGATTGACCGCGGTCACCGGCGAGCATTCGGTAGGACCATCCCCTTCGTAAATCAAAACACCGTATCTTTTCTCAAACCGTTCCAGGACTTCAGCCGGCAAAGGGGCTCCGCCGGAAATACAGAAACGAAGGGAAGAAAAATCTAACTGCCGCTGTGGAATCTGGGCCAGCAAGGCATACATGGAAGGCACACCCATAAAGACCGTCGCCCGAGTT
The DNA here is from genome assembly GCA_029551285.1 of bacterium. Classification (GTDB taxonomy): domain Bacteria; phylum Ratteibacteria; class UBA8468; order B48-G9; family DSTR01; genus JAMWDF01. The sequence continues at coordinate 793 of JAKPFT010000057.1, forward strand.
ACTTCAATGATTTTAACTACTTCCTCAGGCACGAAGCGGGTCAGCGCCACAATGGTAGCGCCGAGTGCCAGAGGCACCAGCATGCAGGCGGTGGCTCCAAAAGCGTGAAACATCGGCAGCACGGCAATGAATCTGTCTTTCTCGCTCAGCGGTAAACTGCTGACTACAGAGTTGACATTGAACAACAGGTTCCGGTGGGTAAGCATGGCTCCTTTGGGCTGACCGGTAGTACCCGAGGTATAGATAATGGCCGCCACATCTTCCGTCTGGTTTAAGCCCGGAATTTCTACGGCCGGGCAATCACGCTTTAACACCTCTTTTAGGGAAAGACACCCTGGTCTTCCTCCAGCGTTGCCTGCGATCAAGCAGGAAAAACGGCAACCTTTTTCCTGCAGGTTACACAGGTCCACACCCGCACCACACCAGTAAATACCGGCCTTTACCCCGGCGTCAGAAACAATGTAGGCGACCTCCTCAGCACTTAGGAGCAGGTTAATCGGAACCACCGAAGCACCGGTTTTCAAAATGCCAAAGTAACCGGCGACAAAAGCCGGCGAGTTGGGCAGAGAAAGAGCCACGCTGTCCCCCGGACCAACTCCGTGGTCTTTCAAAACCCAGGCCACGCTGTCAGAAAGTCTGTCTAATTCTGCGTAAGAAGTTTCCTCTCCCTGGAAAATGACCGCCGTGTTCTTCGGGAAACGCCTGGCCGACACTCGCACCAGCCACCCTAAAGAAGGGCACATTTTCCAGAGTTCTTCCATCCGTCCACCTCATCTATTTTTCAGCGAACCAGCGGCTTCGTACATGGCAAGAACATTTTCCACCGGAGTTTGTTTTTGAAGGTTATGAGTGGAACAAAGAATGTAGCCGCCGTCCTTGCCCAATTCCCGGAGGCGCTGTCTGACCTCTGCCCGTACCTCCTCCGGGGTGCCAAAGGGTAGTGTCTTCTGAATATCAATCCCGCCATGAAAACAGAGAAAACGCCCGAATTCCCGTTTCAGTTCCGCCGGCACCATGCCTCTGGCCCGAACCTGAATCGGATTGAGGATATCCACCCCAGCCTCAATCAAATCCGGTATCATCGGCCGGATGGCTCCACAGCAGTGAAAGAGAACCCTGACGCCAAACTGGTGTATCAGGGAAAAATATCGCTTCAGATAAGGCAGAACCAGCCTTCTCAGAACTTCTGGTGAAGCCAGAAGCGACTCCTGAGTCCCTAAGTCATCGCCCACCAGAACCATATCCACCTGACCGGAAACCCGGCTCAGAATTCTAAACAGGACTTTTAGGTAAAAATGGCTCACCCGTTCAAAAATAGCCTCTACCAGCGCCGGGTTCAGCACCAGGTCAGTCAACAACTTTTCCAGACCACAGAGATAAATCCCCTGATGAAGCACACTTGGCCGATTGGTCCTCTCTGCGGAAACAACCACCGTATAGCCCTGGTGAGAACTCACCGCAGCCGTCAAATTTTCGTAGTCGTACCAGGAGGGGTCAGGCCAGGAAAACTTTTCTACATCTCTGGTACTTTCCGCAGTGGCTAAAGGGGCGTAGCAAACTTCATGGTACTGGCCGTCGCGACGAATTCCCCACAGGTCTTCACGGCTGCCGTCAGGGAAAGACCTGAGCGCCGGACCAATGTATTCCGGGAAAACATAGCGCAGGTCAATCCCGAGATAATCAAGCAGGTGCGCCGAAGAGTGAAGATTAAGTTGTTTTCTTAACCTTTCCGTGACCTCTGGCACTGCCCAGAAATCACACGGCACCCTGTCTGGCGTCTGGTGCTCCAGACTCCGCTGAACCCGCTGGCGGCTTTCCATTTTTCAACTCCGTGCCCGGAGCATAACCAACAGCATCTTCATCCTTTCCACGGCCCGCACGGCGTGGGGCTGGCTGGCCGGCAGGATAAGAAAATCCCATTGTTTCAGCCGATACGGCTGCTGGTTAACACTCACTTCGGCCTGACCTCTAAGGATGATGATGAGCGCCTCGTAAGGCGCCACATGTTCACTCAGCCCCTGTCCGCGGTCAAAGGCAAAGATGGTTACGGTGCCGCTTTTCTTCTCCATTAGGGTTCGACTGACGATGGTGGCTTTCTGGTAATTCAGGGCTTTAACAATATTTTCCACTCGACTGACCGTTTTTTTCTTTTCCATCTGTTTTTCCTGAGTTAACCTGCGGTCCTGTCAAAATTTTCAACTATGGTCTTTATTCTTCCTCCCCACTGTGTCAAAAAAGGAAGGGGACAGCTGGCGAACGATTTGCGAAGGCACAGCTACAAGACAAGACGAAAAGCGGCAGCGTTCGGTAAGCGGACCGGATAAGTCCATCCGGGACGCTATACCTTGCTCGGCGGTGTCTGAGCCCACGGGTAGTGGGCGAGTTCGCCGAGCAGCCGATTTCGGCGTAGTCCTTGTCTGTGCCGGAGCACCCTGAGTGAG
>JAKPFT010000058.1 GCA_029551285.1 bacterium
GGAAACTATCCGTTTTCTCTCTCCTTCCCGGTAAAATCTAACCAGGGAGGTTGTATGTGAAGTCATCGGGTCTCCCGGTCGGGCCTTTAATACTCTTATTAAATGCCCTGATAAAGACCTTGACTTCATCATACAAGGAAACATGAAAAAATTATTAACTCTGCCCGTCTCTCATCCGCTACCGCCACAGGTTTTACCCTGATTGAACTTCTGGTCGTAATTGCCATCATCGCCATTTTAGCCGCGATGCTTCTGCCTGCCCTGAGCAAGGCCCGGGAAAGAGCAAGGGCCGCCCCCTGTCTTAACAACCTGAAACAACTCGGTCTGGCTTCCAGAATGTACAGCGACGACAACGAGGGCTGAATTCTCCAGCATATCCAGGCTAATGATGGAGGTGGCTCCGGAGGCGTCCTGGCCAGAAGATGGTACAGTGTTCTTTACAATCTCGGCTATGTCAAAGACAAAAAACTGTTTCTGTGCCCTTCACTGAAGTATTGCGACTTTGACAATAACCGCCTTGGTTATGGCTGGAACTCGGCTACTTACGATACCTATGCCAATGCCGTGCCAGGCGGCTACAGAAATTTTGCCGCGGCTGCCAGAAGATACGGAGGAAAATACTCCACCGAGACCCTCATCCTGGCTACCGATATTCATGTGAGCCGGCCAGCCAACTTCCCTTACACAGGCTTCAGCGCCAGTTTAGGCTGGGGCTATTCTCATTTTGTTTCCCCGGTAGATACCAGGCTCTGTCCTAACGTCAGGCATCTGGATAGGTTGAATGCTCTCTTCCTGGATGGTCATGTGGAAAACGTTGACCTCAGGGAAATTATTGACCCGGGAGACGCGGGAAAATCCTTGCAGACATGCGGTGAACGAACCTGCAAGTACTGGCGTTTCTGGTAAATGGCAAACTCCTTCCAGCGCTGCTTGATCTGTTGTCGTGAAAACTCTCAATTCTTCAGGGAAGAAGATTTTTCAGCCACTTTGACAAACAGCCGGATTACACTATAATGAGCCAGTGGCTGAAAAATCTCCCACTGAAGCCAGAAGGCCCAATCTACTCTGGTTGATGACTGACCAGCACCAGGCTGAGTATCTTGGCCGCATGGGTAATCGGATAATTCAAACCCCGCACCCTGACTCGCTTTCTGCCGCCGGTTTCACCTTTGAAAACGCCTTCTGTCAGAGCCCGGTCTGCATGGCTTCCCCGGCCAGTCATTTTACTGGCCTTTACCCTTCCACTATCAAGGTCCCGGGAATGGGTATTCTGCCTCCCCAGAAAACAACCCTGCCGGAGATGCTGAAACGACACGGTTATCGCACCGCTGCCTTCGGCAAAGCCCACCTGACACCAGAGCAATACACCCGCTACCGGCCTGGTTCTGATGTCCCTGCTCTTGAATGGAAGAGATTTGCGGCTGATGCCTGCCTCTGGCCTGTACCAGCGCAATTGGTTCGGCAGTTATTCCTTTCCTTTTTTGACGGTGGGGAGGAAGGACAGGGAAATGAAGACTTGCAAAACCATTGATAGAATTAGAAAAGACTGAAAAAACAACTTGAAGTCTTTCACAGAATCTAACGATGATCAACCAGGGGGAAAAATGGAGAAGAAAAAATTGAAGATTGGCTGGGCTCAAGTAGATATAACACCAGCGGAAAAGGTACTGGTGAGTGGCCAGTTCCATGCGCGGGTTTCTGAAGGTGTCCGGGACCCGATTACAGCTACTGCCCTGGCCCTGGAAGGCAACGACCAGGCCGTCATGGTCAGCTGTGACCTGGTAACCATTTCTGATGAGTTGCGGGACAGTGTTCGGGCAGCTATTTCAGAGCACGCTCCAGGACTTGACCCGAAGAAGGTCTTTCTGAACGCCACCCACACCCATACTGCCCCTGAGCCACGGCACAATGCCTTTGGCACAGCAACGGAAGGGGCGGGCCTGTCACTTGAGGAGTTAGGGGTGATGAGCCCGGGCGTCTACATACGCTGGGCGGCAGAACGGATAGCCGGAGCCGTTGTCAAAGCGTGGAACACCCGGCAGGAAGGAAGCTTTGGCTATGGCCTGGGCCAGGCTGTAGTTGGCCACAACCGGCGCTGGACCAGCACTGGCGGTGTCTCTCAGATGTACGGCAATACTAACAATCCTGAGTTCAGCCATATTGAAGGCTATGAGGACCACAGCGTTAACCTTTTGTTTACCTGGGATAGGGAAAACCGTCTTACCGGCGTAGTGGTAAACCTGGCCTGTCCTTCCCAGGAGAGCGAAAGCGAGTATACCCTGAGCGCTGATTTCTGGCATGAGACCAGGCTCAAGTTGCGGGAAATGTTCAGTACTTCTCTGTTTGTTCTGCCCCAGTGCAGTCCGGCTGGTGACCAGTCGCCCCACCACATCTTCAGAAAAGCAGCCGAAGAAAGGATGTTAAGACTGGCTGGCCGGAGTTCCCGGGAAGAAATTGCCTTTAGAATTGCCGCCGCGGTTTCGGCCGTTCTGCCCCTGGCGGAAAAAGAAAAACACAGCCAGGTGTGCTTTTCCCACCTGGTGGAAACCGTGGAATTGCCCCTGCGGAAACTCACCCGGGCTGACGTGGAGGAAGCCTTGAAAGAAGCCGGGAAACTGAAGGAGGAATATGAAAAACTGAAAAAAGAATTAGAAGAAAAGCCTGAATTGAAAAACCAGCCTCGCTGGTACGTGAGAATTACCTATGCCTACCGGCGGGCAGCCTGGTTTGAAAACGTGGCCCGTCGTTACCAGCAGCAGCAAACCCGGCCGAACCAACCCTATGAGATTCATGTCCTGCGCCTGGGGGAAGTTGCTTTTGCCACCAACCCCTTTGAGTACTTTCTGGACTACGGCATCAGAATTCACGCCAGAAGTCCGGCGGTCCAGAATTTCCTGATTCAGCTGGCAGGACCAGGAACCTACGTTCCGACTGAACGGGCAGTCTCCGGCAAAAGTTACGGTGCAGTGCCGGCCAGCAACCACATCGGCCCGGAAGGTGGAACTCTCCTGGTGGAGAAGACCCTGGAATTTATCCAGAAACTCTGGTCAGAATAAACTTAAACTATGGAGGTGCCTCAATGATCGCGGCAACAGACTTGAAAGAATTGGCCAGAAGCTGCGGGGCTGACCTGACAGGGATTGCTTCCGCCAGATCCTTTGACTTTCTCCCGCCAGAAAGTAATCCTCGCTTTATCCAGCCGCAGGCTCGCTCCGTGATTGTGCTGGGATTTCGTATTCCCCGCGGCGCTCTGCGCGGGGTGGAAGAAGGCACGGCCTGGCAGACGATGGCTGGCGCCACCCCCTTTCCCACAGCAGCCATCTGTGTGGAGACCACCTACCGGCTGGCCCGTTACCTGGAAAGCGAAGGCTGGGAAACCGTTCCCCTTTTCGCCCATTCCTCTGACCTGCAACACCAGGGCGTGGCGGTCAGTCCTGATAAGCCAGAACCCAATGTGATTTTGCCCATGGATATTGCTGCCCACGCGGCTGGACTGGGCGAGATAGGCCGGGGCAGGTTTTTTCTCACCCCGGAGTTTGGACCGAGACAGTTGTTTACCGCACTGGTGACTGATCTGGAGCTGGAACCTGATAAAATTTTTTCCGGGAAACTGTGCGATGGCTGCGGCCTTTGTGCCAGGGCCTGCCCGGCTAAAGCCCTGGAGATGGAAAGACTGCTCTCTTTTCCCCTGGCCAGAGGCAAAGCACGATGCTACCGGTTGCATCTGGAAAGCTGCCGCATCTGTCGCACCGGCATTCTAAACGCCCCTTACTCCAGTCAGGGAGAGCCGCTGCGGATAGCCGCAGCCTGCGGCCGCGCCTGTGTGGCTCATCTGGAAGACAGTGGCCGATTGAAAAGTAGTTTTAGTTATCCATTCCGGGAGAAAAAGAGTCAACCGCGGAGGCGAAAAAGTGTTAACCAGTAAGCAACTGAAAGAATTTGCCTTAAATGTGGTTGGTGTGGACAAAATCGGTGTTGCCAGTATTGATCGCTTCAAAAACGCGCCGGCTGACCTGCATCCCTTAAACATCATGCCCCGGGCCAGGTCAGTCATCGTCATTGCCAGCCGGATTCTGCGGGGCTGTTACCGCGGCATTGACGAGGGAACCCACTGGCCTTCTTACACCATCTTTGGTTACCAGCACTTAAGTGGCCGACTCCAGACAGCCGCCTACCACATCTGCCGTTTTATTGAGGATTTCGGATACGAAGCAGCCATTGCCGGAATGGCCGCCAGCAGCCGGGAGTGGGGACCGCGCGGACCAGCCCCCCGGCCAGGCAAGCCGGTGAGTGAGGTCTGTCTTCAGTTGAGAATTGCCGCCACCTTAGCCGGACTGGGTGAGATTGGCTGGTCCAAGGTTTTCTTGACGGAGGAATTTGGTCCCAGACAGAGGTTAAACGCCATTGTCACCGAAGCGGAACTGGAACCTGACCCGATGCGCACCGGACACTTATGTGACCGGTGTTTCCGCTGCGTCGCCGAATGTCCGGCTGGTGCTATTCCCCGGAACCGCTCGGTCTCCATTGAGGTGGAAGGGCACCGCCTGGAGTGGGCTGACCTGGATTTAGGTAAATGTAAACTGACGCACTTTGGCCTCAATCGCAAAAACGGCCAGTTTCTTATCAAGAGATACCCTGGTCTTTACCTGCCGATACCTGAGCAGGAACTTACCTGGAAGGAAGCCTGGGATTTAGGCTGGAGCATCTTTCCTTCCGTGCCTTATTATGCGGTGATGTCCATCGGTGTGCCGGCTCTCTGCGGAGCCAGAGGCTGTATTATCGGCTGTCTGAAACATCTGGAGAAAAAGGGTGTGGTCAAAAACCGCTTCCAGAACAAACCAGTTTTCAGCGAGAAGCCACCCTGGTCTCTAACGGAAAAGCCAGCGCCAGCTACTCACCGCGGTTTCATCTACCAGCCAGAGTTTGACAGGAAAAAACAGGCTGCCGTAAAACCAGGCACTACCTGGTACTGAAACGGCCAGAAAGGTTTGCTGCTCAGGAAGGCTGTTTCACCCAGTAGTTGCGGTATTTCTCAAAGGATGCTATCACCGCGGCCAGGTTTTCTCCGGGGATACCCGGGTAGGCTCCAAAGGTGAGAAAAAGTCCACCCTGCTTTGACCCGAGCGTTTTCACACACCGAAAAATGTGGGCTTCAATTTCCTCTGGCGTCCCCCGATAGGTAAGACTCTGCCGGTCAATATCCAGGTCAACACATACCTTACCTTTCAGGAGACGGGCAATGGTATCAACTCCGTTAACCAGGTCCTGGGGATTGAGAAGGCTAACTCCGCACTCAAGCAGGTCAGGAATAATCTCCACCACATAACCATCGGTGTGCAAACCAGCGTGGACTCCGTTTTCCCGACATAAACGGAAAAATTTCTGGTAAGAAGGCTTGATGTATTTTCTCCAGGTGGAAGGGCTGACCGGAAGGGAACGCTGCAGCCCCAGATCATCCCCAAAATTGACCAGGTCCACGCCAAGTTCAATCCACTTTCTGACCACCTTCAGCCAGTAATCTTCAATAATTTCAATCAACTCCGGCAGACAGGGATGCTCCTGGGCAAAATCAAGCATGACATTTTCGTACCCGCGAAGATAGGTAAGCAGAAGGAAGAAAAAACCGTGGTCAACCCCGCCGCCGGCTAAAAGTCCTTTTCTCTTGGCTTCTCTGACATTCTCCTTTTCCTTTTCCCAGTCGGTGTACTTTTCCGGGTCAGGAGCAAGATAACTTTTGAGTTTATCCCAGTCATCCAGCGGATGCTCCACCACCTGACCGGCCAGATGGTCAAGCGCATAAGCCCAGACACATCCCCATTTATCTTTGACCGTGGTCCCGGCCTGCTGCTCATTTTTCCCGGTGGACACCTTCACATGGGGGCATCTGGCTATCACCCTTTCCAGCAGCCCAGCATTTTTTTCCCAGACTGGCCAGGTGATAAGCACCCGGGAGAAAATTTCTCCGTTACCCTTCAGTTCAATACAGGCCAGCATCCTTTTCCTTTCCGTCATCTTTGCTTCTGTCAATGGTTTTGCAATTCCTTATTTCCCTCCCCCCACTGTGTCAAAAAAGGAAGGGGACAGCTGGCGAACGATTTGCGAAGGCACAGCAACAAGACAAGACGAAAAGCGCACGCGCTCGGTAAGCGGACCGGACAATTCCATCCGGGACGCAATACCTTACTCGGCGGTGTCTGAGCTCGCCACCGGGCGAGCGAGTTCGCCGAGCGACCGATTTCGGCGTAGTCCTTGTCTGTGCCGGAGCACCTTGAGTGAGCCAGTTTGTTCCCTTTCTTTTCATTCCTCTTTTATTCCTTATTTTGGTTCTGCCTGTCCTTATCTCTCCGCCATTACCCTCCACTGTGTCAAAAAAGGAAGGGAATAACTGGCGAACGATTTGCGAAGGCACAGTTACAAGACAAGACGAAAAGCGGCGGCGTTCGGTAAGCGGACCGGATAAGTCCATCCGGGACGCTATACCTTGCTCGGCGGTGTCTGAGCCCACGGGTAGTGGGCGAGTTCGCCGAGCAGCCGATTTCGGCGTAGTCCTTGTCTGTGCCGGAGCACCCTGAGTGAG
>JAKPFT010000084.1 GCA_029551285.1 bacterium
GGAAACTATCCGTTTTCTCTCTCCTTCCCGGTAAAATCTAACCAGGGAGGTTGTATGTGAAGTCATCGGGTCTCCCGGTCGGGCCTTTAATACTCTTATTAAATGCCCTGATAAAGACCTTGACTTCATCATACAAGGAAATATGAGCCAGAGACTGCGACAGGCGGTAAAGTTTGAGAAAGAAATCGCTCTTTTCTACTTGGAGAAAGGGGCAGGTGCGGAAAACCTGCTGGTGCAAAAACTTTTCCTGGAACTGGCCAAGCAGGAGATTGACCACCTCGGCTTCATCCAGGCGATGGTTCAGACCAGCAGCCAGACAACGCTTCCAGGAAATAATCTTGAGACAGCGATAAAGGACTTCTTCACACGATTTCAGCCGGAGTTATTGAAAAAAGAAGCCACCAGCACTCAGGCTCTTGTCACCGCCATGGAACTGGAAAAAGCCGGTCTGGCTATGTACCAGCAGTTTCTTCAAGCAGCCACGGGGGAAGAAAAAGAACTTTTTGATAAAATCCTCGCTTATGAGCAGCAACATCTGGCCTCTCTGGAAAACGTCCATTTCTATCTGACCGGGACCGGTGACTGGTGGCAGCAGGACGAAAGCCGGCGGTGGAACTGGATGAATACCTGAGGAAAATTTCGTGTCGGAACTGGCTGAATTCTCGGTTGGTTACCAGGTTATGCCGGAAGAGGACGAGTTTTTCTGGAAAATCGTGGCTGATTACCGGGAAAGTGTCACCGAGGTCTACTTTGCCTGGCCAAGCCAGCCCTCCGGACGCGCACCGGTGGCAGAAGAACACCAGGAACAACTTCTCTGGGAACTGCAGCGGTTAAGACGCCTGGGCGTCCGGTTAAACCTTTTGCTGAATGCTTCCTGCTATGGAGAAAAGGCTGTTTCTGTTTCCTTTTCCCGGGAGGTCGTGGCGCTGATGGACTTCCTGATGGAGAAAGTTGGTCTGGAAGTGGTAACCACCATGTCGCCGCTGGTTGCCAGCACGGTGAAAAAACACTTTCCCCGGGTCAGCCGCCGCGCTTCCGTCAATCTCCGGATAGGGACCGTGGCTGGTCTGGAATATGTGGCTGATTTCTTTGAAAGTTATTGTCTCCAGCGGGAGTTTAACCGGGACAGGGGAAGACTTTTCCAACTTCAGGAATGGGCCAGGAGCGAAGGGAAAGAACTTCAGATTTTAGCCAATAGCGGCTGCCTTAATTTCTGTTCCTTCCAGACATTTCACGATAACGCCGTAGCTCACGAAAAGGAAATGAAAGGCATTGACAGCGTCCAGGACCTGCCAACCCTGTGCCGCCATTTTTACCGGGATGAAACTCATCGCCTGAAGTTTATCCAGAACAGTTCCTGGATCAGGCCAGAGGATATCCATCTTCATCAGCAGGTTTTCAGCGGAAGTTACAAACTGGCCACCAGGATGCACGGCCATCCCCGGCTGGTTCTGGCCGCTTACAGCCAGGGCCATTACGAAGGTAATCTCCTGGACCTGCTGGAACCCGGCTTCAGCCAGGAATGGTGGCCGCTTATCCTGGACAACAAAAGATTTCCGCAGGAGTGGTTTCCCCGCGTGTTAGCCTGTGACAAAAAGTGCCAGCAGTGCCAGTACTGTCGTGGCCTCACCAGCCAGGTGCTGGTTGCGCTCAATCCTGAAGGTGCTGACAGAGAAAGTTGATATTATCCTGCGCCCTGTCCAGTTCGTGCGTGCCGTCAAATTCCCGGTAGCGGAAGTTGCTAAAAAGACCTATTCTCCGGTAAAGTCCCGCCACTTTTCTGGCCTCGGCCCTGGCATGTTTTACCAGAAACATCGGGTCTGTCTTGCCCACTTCAAGGTAGAGCGGTCTGGGGCAGATCAGTCCGGCTATTTCTGCATCCAGAAAGAAACTGGCAGAATTAAACCAGGTCCAGTCAGAAAAATCATAAAGGAAGCGGTTATTGAAGTAGCAGGAAGAGACAGCCACCTTTACCCTGGTGTCCAGGGCTGCCAGCAGCAGACTATAAAATCCGCCGTAGGAGAGACCAATCATGCCCACTTTTCTCCGGTCCACCGTCGGCCACTGAAGCAGAACATCCAGGCTTCGCTGCAACCGATAAATTTCCAGGGCGGCCATGGAGCCTCCCAGGTGTTTAAGTTGCCGGTCCAGATGAAAATGGTCACACTCCGGACCAAAATCTTTCGCCCAGAGAAAAAGCTGCGGCGCCCAGACAGCCACTCCCTGTTTCAGGACCCTCCTGGTCATGTCGTTGTAGTTGGCAGAGCCGAAAAAGCCAGCGGTGAGTTCCGGCGTTCCCCCGCCACCGTGCTGGCTGATGACCAGCGGCCCGGGACCGGGTTTTTCCGGCTGGAAGAAAAGGCCGTAAAGAGTGAGGCCGTAACCGCAATCAATCCAGATTCGCTCAATCAAACCCAGACTGTCATGGCCGACTTTCTGCCGGCGCAGTAACCGGGGTTTTTCTCTCACCCTCCAGGTCAGGGGCCAGCCCAGCAGTTCTCTTAGCTTCTTTCGGTAACGACCGAGCGAGGCCCGGTAAGCAGAGGGTGACGAAAAATCTGGCTGGAAAAACTTCTGACGGCACAGTTCTGACTCTTTCTGCTTCTGTTTTATTAGTTGCTGGAGTTGCCGCAGCATCTTCTTCCGGTAATTATTGCCCTTTTCCCGCGCTTCCTGATAAAGTTCAGTTTCCATCTTCCAGCCTCCGGATGACCCGCTCCACTTCTTTAACGGAAAGTTTATCCACGATGAAATCAGCCGCCGCTAACTTTTCCGCCGGGGTGGTATGGGTTACGGCCAGGCAAACCATACCGGCGGCTCTGGCTGCGGTCACCCCCACCACAGAATCTTCAATGACCAGACAACATTGCGGCGCCACTTCCAGTTTCCGGGCGCAGGTGAGATATATTTCCGGCGCCGGTTTGGGCACCGCCACATCTTTCCGGGTAAGAACTATCTGGAAGCATCTGTCCAGGCCGGCTTTTCTTAACATTCCGTGGACAAACCGGCCATCAGAATTGGAAGCCGCGGCCAGCACCCGGCGACCATTTAACCCCTGAATGGTGGCCACCACCGAGGGAAAAACCGGCACACCTTCTTCCAGTAGACTCAGGGTAGCGTGCACCTTTTCTTCTAAGAGGGCCTCCAGGTCAGCCTTTGCCGGAATTTTCCCTGCGTTTTTCAACCCGAGCAGGAATTCCCGGTCGCACACGCCGAACCCGGCTTCATACACTGACCGGGGAAAGACAAGGTTCATCCGGCCAAAGATTTTCTCCCAGGCCCGGACATGGATCTTTTCGGAATCAAAGATTACCCCGTCCACATCAAAGATTATTGCCGTAATAGCCATAAGTGCGGTTTATTGTAATCGCGGCGCCTGCTCCAGGCAAGTTATTCGTGGGCAATTGCTCCGCGGACAACTACTTACCAAAGCAATGGAGCTAACGGGCAAGGTACCCTTACAAAGACATCTCCTGTCTGGAAGGCCACTATCTGCTGGTGCAACCAGCCCCCCCAAGAAAACCGAATAGCACCACTGGAAGCAGGCTCAGAAAAAGCACAAAAAGCAATCTTTGTTTCCAGCTATCTGGTCCCTGATGGCTGCCGGAGTGGAAGGACTAATTTTTTCCTCTCTCCAGCAGAAAACCTGACCGGCTCAGCGGTGAACCCCCGTGTTCCGGCAGAGACCACCTTTACGGTCCGGCCAACTCCGGTGGCTTCCTCAACGGTGACGGCCATTCTCGCACCACTCCAATCAAGTTCCACCACCTTCAGCCCGTCAATCCCAAAGGTTTGTCTTCTTTCAGCATCAACGAACAGCCCGCCAAACAGAATTTCCGTTAACGAAGTCATGGTCGCCAGGGCGCCACCTCCCCAGTCAAAACCTGAACGGATGGCTCGCCCGTCAAGGCCGGTGTGAGCAAAGTTTTCTGGAACCAGGCCAGGGGGATAACTGTCATAGCGGAGAGGATTGGTCTCCTGATGGAGCGGATGGCTCATCTGGGCATACCCGGCCCGCAGTGCCGCCACGGCTCGCTGAAAATACTCCTTTTCTCCGATAATCAGGTAGGCCCGGAAGTAGGCCTCGGAAAAAAAGGCCTGCCGCATGTCGTTCCACTCCCCGTCAGTGTTCATCACCCCGAAACCCCCGAAGGTATAAAGGGAAAGAAAGGGGGGATTCCAGACCTGCTGGTAAAGAGACAACTGGTCCAGACAGCGCCGGGCCCAGACAAGATACCTTTCCTCTCCGGTGAAAGTATAGAGTCTTATTAGTGTTTCGGTAATCCAGAAAAGAGAAAGGGTATTCTGGGCATGCTGACCGGTACGGCGGTCAAAAAAATTCAGCGGTTTTTCCGAACAGGAAAAGAAGGTTTCAAAATCATGGTAGCGCCTTTCCGGAATAATCTCGCTGAGGAAAAAATCCGCCGCAGCCTGAAGCGGCTTCAGAAGAGACTTATCCCCAGTGGTCTCATAAAGTTCCGCCAGAAAAAGAGCCACCATCGCTCCCTGGCCGGAATGGCGCAACAGAGGCAGAACCTTACCCTGGTTAGTTAGATAAGCCGGAAAAGAACCGTCTTTCGCCTGAAGAGAGAGCAACCCGGCCGCCATCTTCTGACACCTTTTCAGAAATAATGGCTCCGGGTTCAGGTACCGGTGCCAGCGAAGCATCCACTGGCCGGTGTGAGCACAGCCGGCTAAGTCTAAAATCTCCGGGCCGGCGCCCAGCCTGGGAACACCTGACCACCAGCGCCGGTTCTGGTAATCATAGATGGCTGGAACAAAACCAGCTTTGGCTATCTCCGGTGCGGAAAGTACCAGGTTTTTGACCTCTTCACTGATTCTCTGCCAGCAGGCCTGGCCTGTCCGGAGAAAGTGATACCTGATGCCAAAGCCTGTCCTTAAACTGTTGTGCCAGGCGTGCAACCAGACACAGCGCACCGGAAGCCGGAAGTAAGAAGAGGCAATGTCGCTGGAGAAAAGATTGCTGGTATTGCGCAGACCCGCAGCCTTTTCGCCATCAGGCAGAAAAAATTCCACCAGCTCGCCAGCATGGCCGATACTTTCCAGAGAAGTGGTGCGGTAATCAGAAAAAGGTAGTTTCTGCGGCAACACCTCAGCAGTGTACTTTCGCGCATATCTCTGCCAGAGGAAACTCAGCAGCGGTCCCAGCTCGCCCGGAGCCAGGCCGGCTTCCAGCCACAGGTTAAAACCAAACATCAGCTCTTGCCCCTGGGGGAAAGGTACCAGCTGCTGGCTGAGTCGGTAATAAAGATGGCTGCGGAAAAGATAATCAGCCAGACCGAGGTCTATCCGATAACTTCTCTCCCTGCGGACCAGCGCCCCGAACATCGGCAACTGGCTTGATAACCGGGGCTTTCTCCCGTAGCCAAACCGCCAGTCTTGCCTGCCCACCGGGCTGAACCGTCCCCTGGCCAGAATATCCAGGTCAGGCAAAACCGCCAGAGAAAATTGTCCCGTCTGGAGAACAATTGCCGGAGCGCGGAAGACATGGTCGCCCACCACATCGTCTGGTTCCGGACACAGGTTCGGCGTCCAGACAAACTCAGCCCGGTCAAAAAACACCGTCAGGGATTCCTGAAAACGCCGGAGAGAAAGCGGCTGCTTCAAACTCAGCCGGCTGCTCACGTGGAAAAATTCACCCTCTCTTTTTATCTCTCGCCGGAAAGAAAACTTCTCGCTGTCTCCCTGCTGAAAACTGCTCCCGGTCTGCTCTCCTGACTTCAGTTTAAGCTTCTCTTTCCCGGAACCGCTTACGATTTCCGGTTTCAGGGAGAGCCTGGCCAGCAATCTTCCCTGGCACCAGAACTGAAGGCTGCTGGAGCCGTCACCACAAACCCGCCAGCATCTTTCCTCCATCATAGTTTGATTTTTTTCCGCCGGATCAATGCTTCCACTTCCCTCCGGGTGGGGATGGAGGTCTGGGCCCCGGCCCGGGTAACGCTGAGGCCAGCCGCCACCGTGGCAAACTTTGCCGCAGAAAGACTCTCCCGGCCTTCAGCAAGGGCAAGCGCGAAAGCGCCGGCAAAGACATCACCGGCCGCCGTGGTATCCACCGCTTTCACGGAAAGGGCTGGAAGATGCACGGTTTGCCCCTGGCTGGCCAGGACACAGCCTTTGGCCCCTAACTTGACCACAGCACATTTTACGCCCAGCTGAACCAGCCGCCGGGCGGCCTGCCGGGCACTCTTGATTCCGGTAATTTTCACCCGGAGCAATTTTTCCGTTTCCGATTCGTTGGGCAGAATAAAGGAAATCAAAGGGAATATTGATTGCGGCAGGTCCCTGGCCGGACCCGGGTCCAGGATGACCGGCAGGGAAAGGCGCCTGGCGAACAGAAGCGCCTGAAAGACGGTTTCCAGAGGTATTTCTAACTGTAAAAGAAGAAAACTGGCTTTCCGTAAATATGGCAAAAGCCCTTCCACCCGGTGGGGTCCGACCTTTCGGTTGGCGCCGCCCACCACCACAATACTGTTCTCACCCTGGCGGTCCACCATAATCAACGCCAGACCGGTGGTTGCTGTTTTCTCCTCCTGGACCAAACGGGTATCCACACCTGCCTGCCGGAGGTTCTCTTTCAGGAATTCTCCGAAAAAATCTCTCCCCACGCTGCCGGCCAGCCAGACCCGACCACCAAGTCTGGCGATGGCTGCCGCCTGGTTTGCCCCTTTCCCTCCAGGGACAAAGCGATAATCCTGGCACAGCAGCGTCTCTCCCGGGCCGGGAATATGCGCTACACGGGTAACCACATCCACATTAAGACTTCCCAGGACCAGGATGGCACCATTTTTTTCTTTCATAAGTTTTCTATCAGCCGGTAGCGGTGCTGAAAACAGACCTAGCTGCCTGGCTTTACCCGGTGTGTTTTTCCCACCACTTCCAGAAGGACGCGGTGGTCCCGGGTGTAAACGGTGGAACTGCAAGCGGTGACTTCTTCTGAAAATTCGTGACGCAGCCCGTAGCCTTTTTTACGGTTAAAACAGCCCCAGACTCCTGCCGGCAAGTTTTCCTTTTTCCAGCAGAGCCACTGACTGGCGGAAACCGTAGGTAAAGGCACCTCGGGTTTAACGACAACAGTTTTCCCCTCGCTGTTCTGACGGAAGAAAACAAGGTCGCCAGGCTCGCCCACTTTCAACAGGGCAAAAACATGCCAGAGAAGGGAAAGGACCTGGCTGGACTTACTGGCATAAACCGAGTGAAGATGTAACCAGCCCTGTTTATCCTTCAGGGTGTAAGTCCGGGTCACTTCCACCTGATTGGCCAGGTCCGCTTTTAACACCAGGAAGTTTGTTCCCTTCTCCACCAGATGGTAAGGCTCCATAAAGCCAGGGCCAAAACCGTCTGCGGTACAACCTTCTGTTAGCCCGGCCATGGTGGGATACCTCAAAATCCAGGGTGCTGGCTGACAGAGAAGATTAATCTTTCCGTCAGCCCGTTTCAGGGTGCAGACCAGGCCGGCCAGTTCCGGGCAAACTTCAGCCTTAAGAGAGCCGGAAGAAATAGTGTATACGGGAAGCTTCCTCCTCTTGAGAAACCAGCCCACCTTTTCCCTTAAATCCTGGTGGCTGGCCGGAAACTCCTGGACCCGGGTCACCTGATGCTTCTTCATCAGGTGGCAACTCTGGTAAAAGATAGTTAGCGCCTTCGGTGCGGCTTTGACCACAAAGGCCCTGCCTGACCTGGTCAACCCGGAAAGAGTGGCCAGCCAGGTGTAGTTAAACCATAGCCTGACCAGTTCCACGCGCTCACACAGAGGTCGTTCCTTGCGGACAGCGGCTTCGGCTTCCTTCAGAAGCAACGCCGCCCTTTGAAGCTGCTGGCCGGTGAAGGTGCCTTCTGCCGGATGCGTGTAAAGATGGCCATGAAAACCCTGACGGACATGCTGGTGAAGAACTTCTATCAGTTCCATGATCGGTTCCCCGGCCTGGCCATAGTAAGCCTGACAGAACTCCCTGACTTCCTGAAAATAGTCTTTAGTGGCATCCCAGGCCAGTCTGGCCTGACAGTAGGCATGGAGTTCCGCCAGAGAAACTCCGGTCTCTCGTTGCCCCTGGAAAAAGATGCCCCAGACTCCGTTTTCCCGGTAAAACCTGATATCCTCAGCCAGCGCGTCAAAATTGGGATGGAAAGAGAGGTTGTGGAGAAAATTGGTGACATAGTGCCAGACAAAGACATGAGAGCAGATGCGGGTCCACTGCTGAAGACACTCAACATAGAACCGGTTGTGGCGGCAGCCGGCCAGGCTGTGAAAGTCGCAACCAGGCTCCATGTGACACAGTTTCACAATCACATTGGGATGGGCCTTCAGGCCAGCCGGCGGCGTCTGCGAATACTGATAGGCTAAGGTGGCCACATACTTGTCCGGATGGAACCTGACTGTTTCTTCAGCCAGGCGGTTGACAAAATCAAGAAGGCTGGCGGCTGGACTTTTTCCGGCCCGGTCTTTCTTCTCGCATTCCGGGCACTGGCAGTAATTGGCGCAATCCATCTGGGCGACCGCTACCACCCGGATACCTGGTTCCGCCATCTTTTCCATCACATAATCCCGGACGATCCTGAAGACATCCGGATGAGAAAGACAAAGCTGGGCCCCGGCTAAGAGGCGCCCCTGACCGTGGCGGTAAGCAAAATAGTCTGGATGTTTTCCTCCGTAGATTTCCGGCGGCACCATCCGATACAAACTGTGGGTGAACGGTTCCCACACCCAGTACCGGCCGTGTTTTTCCTTTAACCCGGTGAAAAAACCATTGAGATGGTTGCGGCTGGCCCAATCACCGTCTTCTCCCGGAATTTTCCAGAGTGCGTCCCGGTAGGCAAAAGAAGGCCGGTACTGAAAACCTTCCGGCAGCGCCACTTTCTGCCGTTCCGGGAAGCGAGACACCTCCGGATGGAACCAGCGACAGCCAAGAAAATCCAGCCAGGCGTAAATGGCATCCAGCAGCCCGGTACTTTCTGTTCCCCGAAAAAGAAAAAAATCCTGGCTGACCCGGGAGATTTCAATGGTGTTTTCCGGCAAAACTGGCCGGACAAAACCAACCCTGGCCGCGGCCCTTTCCCCGAGTAACAATCCTATCCGGCCCGCCGGGCGGTGCTGTTTTGCTCTTAGCAGGGGTACCCTTTTCCGGGAAATCTGGAAAAGGCCGCGGCTTAATTCCAGTGCGGCCTGCTTTTCCACCGCAGACGGATTTTCCGGCTGGACAATCACCAGCCTTTCTACAGGAAAAACCTGCCACCCTGCCAACCGTTCTCCCCGGAAAGTTTACCTGCTGCCGGATGGGATACTAACTACTTGATTTTCTCTGAGTCTGTATTTCCTGATTTTTTCTTGATACATCTTGCTATCAGCCCTGGAGAGAAGTTCGTCAATGTCAACGGGTTTATCCCCGTCGTAGCGAACAGCCCCAACGCTGATGGAAACTTCGTATTTCCTGCGTTTTTCCTGGTTATGAGCCTGAATTTTTTCTCTCAGCCGGTCTATGACGGCTTGCAGCCCCTTTCTTCCCTTTACTTCGGAAACCAGCACCACAAATTCATCCCCGCCGATTCTGGCGATGATATCTGACTTTCTGAAGGTCCTTTTCAGAAGTTCCGCAACTTTCTTCAAGACCTCATCACCTGCCAGGTGTCCCCTGGCATCATTGATGGCCTTCAGTCCGTCCACGTCAAGAAAGAGAAGATGAAAGGGTCTCTTCTCCCTCTGGCTACGGCGAATTTCCTGTTCCGCCAGGGCAAAAAATCCCCGCCGGTTATAAATTTCTGTCAGTTCGTCCTTCAACGAGGCTTCCTTCAGGGCCTGCTCCAGTCTTTTCAATTCGGAAATATCTATCATCCCTGCCCTCATACCGATAATTTGTCCTTTTTCGTTTTTCTCAGGGACAGTGTTGATGCTGACGTAGAGAGGCGTCCCATCTTTTCTAAGATATACCCTGTTATGAAATTTCTCAATCTTTTTCCCTTTCAGTTTCAGAAGAAACCTTTCTCGGGCTTCCCTCCTCTGGGCGGGGAGAATGAAGTTGAAAACAGATTTGCCTATCATCTCTTTCCTGGAATAGCCCAGAAGTTTAAGTTCAGTCCGGTTAACATCCTTGATAATTCCCCTCCGGTCAAGGATGTGATAAGCCACAGGAGCATTATCCCAGAGGTCTTTATATCTTTGTTCACTGCGACGCAACGCCTCCTCAATTAACTTTTTATCAGTGATGTCAATGGCTAACTCAAAACGAACATTTCTTCCATCAATCCACTTTATAGGCCGGTCAATACAGTGATACCAGCGCTTGTTTATTTTGTTCTGGAATTCCCAGATATAAACAGGTTTTGCCTTCGGGCCGAAGATATACTTGTTCGTGCAGAATGGACAGGGCTGCTTTAAATTTTGAAACACCTGGTAGCACTTCTGGCCGACCACATTTCCAAAGTTCCTTTTCAGAACAGGATTAACATAAAGGACCTCGTAAGTCTCGGGGTCAACCACATAAATAAGTTCATCCAGGGAATTAAAAATGGAAATCAGCTGGCGGTAGTCTTTCCAGTCCGGGGGTGGGCTCGGGTTCATTAGAGAATCGTCTGTGTTTTTATAAGTTCCACTGGTTTTGCCATAGCTTACCATATTTTCTCACCCTTTTCAAAGGAAAACCCTGTCTTGGCGCTGGGTAAATATCATTCGCGGAGGTTCTTATAAGTTTTCCGGGAACCAGAAGTTCTTGCCGGAAAAGGCAGGATTTGTTTGCCGCCTGTCATTTAAGTAAAATCAAGGCCGTCATGGCGGAAAAAAAGAAACCTGGCCGGATACGGCTGGGTGTCAGCGCCTGTCTCCTGGGTCAGCCGGTGCGCTACGACGGAAAGGACAAACTTATCCCTGCCTTTAAGAAAAGGTGGAGCCGTTTTGTCACCTGGGTGCCGGTCTGTCCGGAAACAGAATGTGGCCTGACAGTGCCCAGAGAAAAGATTGGCCTTTTCGGACCAGGGCCAGCCTTCAGGTTAAAGGGGCTGAAAACAGGGAAAGATGTTACCGGGCAGATGGTTCACTGGACGGAAAAGAAATTAGATGAACTGGTCCGGGCAAACCTTTCCGGATTCATCCTGAAGTCAGGCTCGCCCAGTTGCGGTCTAACCAGTGCCCTTGACTATTCTTCCGGGGTGCTGGTCAGCGGTCTTTTTACCTCATTTTTGCAGAGAAGGTTCCCTGATTTGCCGCTGGTGGAAGAAAAAAATCTGGCCTACTCTGAAGTCAGGGAAAACTTTCTGGACCGGATTTTTGTCTATAAGAGATGGCAGGAGTTTCTGGAGAAGGACGGTTCTATCGGCGGACTGGTCAGTTTTCACGCCCGACACAAACTCATAATCATGGCTCACAGCGTCCGCCTGCTTTCTCTTCTGGGAAATCTGGTAGCCAGCGCCAGAAACAAAGCCGCGGTGCTGGCGCAATACCAGAAATATCTTACGGCTGCCATGAAGAAACCAGCCACCGGAAAAACCCACACCAACGTGCTCCAGCATCTGGCAGGATACTTCAAAAAAGTCCTGCCTCAGGAAGAAAGAGAAAGGCTAGCTCAGCAAATCAAGGCTTACTCTCAGGGAGCCCTTTCCCGGGAGGAAATTCTTTCTTCCTTGCGCCATTATGCCCGGCGCTACCGCCAGAGATACCTTCTCCAGCAGTTTTACCTTTTTCCGGAACCTGAAGAGTGGCCACTGAGGTTTATCAGTCCTGGTCTGTGAAGAGGTTTTTTCTTCCGTTTACGCCTTGACCAACTGATGCCGAAGGGTGAGTGGCAGTTGATATTTACTTGTTGCTGGTGGCGCCGGGAAGGATAACAATCTTCAGCGAAAAACCTGCGGAATTACTGCTGGGTTGCCCCGGCTGAATAAGCCAGACAAATTGCTTACGGTAAAACGGGGCAAAAAACCAGCAGACTTCCTGCCCGAAGACGGCTGGTTTCTCCGGAAAAAGTTAATAGGTCTCTCTGGTCCAGTACTTTGCGTTACTCTGGGCTTCCTTGCGGTTCATCCAGCGACCACTGCCATCCCAGAAAGTCACGCAGATACCGTCATTGTGCCGGTACATATCGGCCTGGTTAGCGGCGTTAGCCGGCGTCAGCGGTTCCGTCCACTTATACGTATCAAATTTGCTGTACTGGCCAGCGTACTGGTAGCAGTCACCAAAGACAATCGCCGTGGAAGCGTTAGCCGTGTTGGCTAAGTATCTCTCCATACCGGAAGCAGAAGTAGTGGCGTAGACGAACTGGTACCAGGCCATGATGGAAAATGCGGCTGGCGGCTTTTTCCTGGTGGAGGAAGGACAATACAGAAGGGTTTTTCTCGCCTGGCCGTTGGTGTACTTACCGAAAACCTGGTCTTCATACCACCAGGGCGCCGTATAAGATGGTGGAATCTGGGCGCCAGGCGGCGCATAGCCGTTGTAGTCTTCCACATACATCTTTAAGGCCAGCACCAGCTGTCTCTGATTATTCAGGCAGGTAGCCTGTCTGGCTTTCTCTCTGGCCCGGGAAAGCGCCGGCAAAAGCATCGCTGCTAAAATGGCGATGACGGCAATGACTACCAGGAGTTCAATAAGTGTAAAACCATCTCTTTTCATCCTTATCCTCCGCGTTATAATATCCTGCCTATCTTCAGAAAAACCTCAGTATTTCTCCGGTTGCCGCCTGAATCGGGTCCGTGCAACCGTTCGGGAAGGTGGGGTTGACATAAGCATGACCGGTTCTTTCCCACCGTTTGTGCTTCCAGGAAATCCACTTGGCACTGCCGTCGGCAAAACCAAAATTCAGCCCACCTGGTGGGTGGTGGGACCAATCTTTTTCCGCCGTAGAAAGACCACTGTACCTTTTTAGAAAATAATAGAAAAACCAGTCCCAGTTATCATGAACTCCCCGGAGATGGTTGTCAAAAACAACGATGGTCTCCGAAGGATATTGCAGTCTCTTCCACTTCCCCGGTCCCGGAGGCATCTTCAGTTTATAGGCCTGGTTGGCAGAACTGCCAAGTTGATACTCAGGCGTGCGACCGCCAATCCAAGCATTCCAGCCATAATTGAACGGTCCGGCCGGGCAGCAGAAAACCTCCATAGTTTTCCAGAGGGAGGCACTGCCTAAAGGCGGCAGGTCTTTCCGACCAAGGTAAGGCGCCAGGAGATACTGCCAGACATAGTCAAGAGTTTCTGGTAACTGCAGGTCCGGACTGGCTAACTGCAGCATGGGCGCGTTACTGTCATAATCAAGACTGTACAGATGAACAGCCATAACCATGTTTTTCAGGTTGGTAATGCACTTACTCTTCTGCGCTTCAGCCTTGGCCCGGTCCAGCATCGGCAAAAGCAGCGCGGCTAAAATAGCGATAATGGCAATCACCACCAGAAGTTCAATCAGGGTGAAACCCCGGTTCTCAACAACGCGTCTGTCAAACATCTGTCACCTCCAGATTGTTTGCCGACGAGAAAAAGGAAGGAGAAGAAGAAAAAGCAAAACGGCTGTGAAATAACAGGGTAACACCATGCCTGATAGGAAGGAACGCTCCTTCTGCAGCCGCGGAATCTAATCTTCGCACTGCCTTTTTCATATACGCACATACGCACAATCTTCAGGGGATAACCTTCTCCCCTGTAAAAATATTATACCACACGACGACCTTCCTGAGCAAGAACCGATTTGCCAGGCCTGCCTGAGGAGCCCTTCAATCTGCGCTTTCAGACCCTCTTTCCTGCGGTCAAAAACCAGCCTTCGGTAAACTGTTGAAGTTATCCTGACCAAGCCCTCAGCCGGATTCAATTTTAGCCGGTGAAAAACTATTGGTCAGTAAATGGTATAATTTCTCGCCATTTCCTGCATTGGAGCTATATTTGTGAAACCAGCCTGGCACGTAGCCATAGCCAACATCAGTATCTGTCGGTATGCCAGGGTCAGTTACCGGCAGTATTACTCTGACCCCGCGGTGATGCTCCAGGCCCAGAAGAAGGCGGCGGCTTTCCTGGAGAGAAGGTTCGGACTGAAAGACTGTCTGAAACCTTTTGTTGACGCCCCTGGCGGCTGTCTGGCTTCGGTGATGGGTCTTCGCACCATCTTCCCGGAGGAAAATCAGTTGCCCTGCCTAAATGTTACCTCGCCCGTAATCAGGTCACCGCAGGAGATAGACAATTTCTCCTGGAAGGACCTGAAGGCTGACTTTAACATCTCCTGGAGAATCAGGGCCTGGCGTTATTTGAAAGAACAGGGCTACCCCTGCCGGATAGGAGGACACGACGGTTCCATCATGACCACGGCCGGCCAGGTGACCGGAAACCTGGTTTTTCTCTGGTTGAAACACAGGCCAGAAGCCGGCCGGCGGCTGTTAGACCTGGTTACGCAGGCGCACTTCAAGGTGGAAGCCCTTGACCGCATTCTCTGCGGCGCTGAAGACGCAGGCTACGGCTACGTCGGGGACGACTTCGCCGGGCTTGTTTCTCCGGAAATGTTCCGGACTTTTCTGATACCCTGCTACCAGAAGATTTATGCTGGCAGGGCCTGGCGTTTTTTTCACAGTGAACTTTTGACCTGCGAACACCTCCGCCTGGCTAAAGATTATTTAAACATCAGCGAGTTTCACGGCGCTGGCTGTGCCAGACTCACCTTTGAGGAAATGCGGCAGGTCATGGGAGAGCAGTTCTGGGTACAACTGACCCCGACAGAATTGTTTCGGCTTAGTCCGGCGCAGATTAAAGAGAGAATTAAAGTCCTGGCCCAGTCCGGAGCCAGGGTGGTGCAGATTTACCCGGGGCAGGATACGCCGGACCAGAACTTAGAGGCCGCGCTGGAGGCGGTCAGGAAAGAATGTCCGGGCGGCCAGCTTTAATTAAACTTCAAACTTCTTCCCCCGGGGAAGCGGTCTTTCGGTGGCTCCGTTTCAGTAATGCTACCAGAGTATCCAGGTCCTTCAGAAAAAGGCGGGAATACTCATCCAGAAGTGACAACCAGGCCGCGGAAAGGGCACCGTAGCGTTGCAGCCGACGGCCTTCAAGTTCAATCAGGGATTCTCGTAAGGCAAGGCACTGGCTCCAGATGGAAGAAACTGCGGATTTGCGGGAGACAGGCAAGCCAAACTCCTTCCTGGCCATCTCTAAGTGCTGGCGTATTTCCGTTACCAGCAACCGCAGCCTGGTCCGCTGGTGTCGGGAAAGGTCGTTAATCTCAGTTACCAGCACGCCCTGGTCCTGCCGGCCGTCCACCCAGAGAAGAATCTCTGCCAGAAGTTCATCCAGCAGGGTCAATGTCGCGCTGATGCCCCGACGGTGGTTTTCGGTAAGGGTGTCTTTATCTGTCTTCACCAAAACATTCCTGGTGGAAACTAATTCCTGGCAGGAGTCATCAGCCTAAAAGGCGGGGCAGGGGGACTCCATCCCCGAAAAACATGGCAAGAAAGTTTACTCAGGAACCGGTATCTGTGTCAACCAGCTGGCTTTAATTTTTTTCCCCAGCAGGAAAAACTTGCGGTCAGGATACCAGAGAAAACAGACCCTAACTGTATCTGGTGACACTGGCGTACATCGCCAGCTCTTCTCTCAAAAGGCTAACTCCGCCGTGCTCAGCCTCCCGCAGCGGTCGGGGCTCTTGCCAGGTCTCGCCTTCATCCCCGGAAAGTGACCAGTCTGCGGTCAAGGTTCTCAAAGCGCATAAACTCCACCACCCAGAACCTGCGCCCACCAGCTATTCTTTGCCGGTATCGCCGGTGGAACCGCCCAGACTCCGCGGCACATAGACAACAAAGTCCGGCTTTGTTTTCGCCAGTTCCGTCTGCAAATCAATTCTTGCTTTTTCCGGTATGCCCGTGAGCAGGTTTCTTTTTCCTGGTGCTATCAGGGGCCTTCCGGTAATCAATTCTGGCGATTTCCATGGTTCCGTGTCTTATCCGGAGAAAAGGCCGACCGTTTTTAACGCCAAAGGTGGCATAGCCAGTGGCCGTGGCCAGAAAGGCGCGGAAATCACCGGAAATCCTGGGGCGCAGATACAGGGTCTTTTCCACCGCGTCATAGCGGACACCGGTAAGAGCAGAGAGCAAACCATAGGAAGACAGCGCCCGGCCGTACCAGTGGCCACATTCGTACTCATCAAACGGGTTTCTCACCCGGCCGTCATAACGGTTCCGGGCTGCCCGGACAATAGCCAGTCCTTCTTCCACCATACCTTCCAGGATGAGGTGAGAGGCAACCTGGTATTCGCAGCCGGTCCAGACCTCATCGCAGTAAGGAAAAGGCAGGCCAGGACGGGCCCCTCTGGGCCAGGTGCACATAATCAGGCCACCTTCGTTGCCCAGAGCAAAACCTGGCCGCTGTGGATTGGCATGGCTGGCTAAACTCTGGCGAAAGTTGTACCGGAAAACCGACCGCAGGTGCTGTCTCACCTTCCGGCGGTCAAGGATATCCTGAAGGCCGCACATGGCCGCCAGCCAGACACCCAGGACACCATCAGACAGACAGCCCTGGCCGTACTGATAGTTAGGACCTTCCTTTCTGATTAACGCTAAGGCTTCCGGAGAATATTTGACTTTCCCCAGGCCGGGCAAATTAACCGGGTCCCCTGCCCTCAGGTCCTGCCAGCGGACTTCCTGAAAGAAGTATTCGCCGTTAAAAAGCCGCTCCTCCAGATACCGGCGCCCTTTCTGGTAAAGTTCGGAGTAAAGCGTCACCTCCTCACCCAGGAAGCGGCCCATTTCCATGGCTGCTTTCAAAGCACCCAGGTAGAAACTGCCGCACATTCCATCCGGTCCCCAGAACTCAATATCATAGGTGTTGTGGTGCGGCTCTTTCAGAATTCCTTCATGGTCCGGGTCCCAGGTGGCAATACAGTAGTTCAGGCTACCCTTTACCCTGGGCCACATCTTTTTTAGCCAGCCAGTATCGCCGCTGATGCGCCAGTCCCGGTAAACCTTCATGATACCGCCCAGCTGGCCGTCCGCGGCCGCGTGGAAATCGTGGCTGGTCGGCCTGATGGGCAAACTGGCCCGGAAGGTCTGATGACCGCTTTCCGCCTGGTTTTCGTTGAATTCTGTCTGCCTTAAAGACCTTTCCAGTTCCGGGAAAAGGTGGGCTATCGCCTGGGCGTAATTCCAGACATGGGTACAGGAGCCATGACAGCATCCTTTATTTTCGCAGCAGCCTTCCCAGTTCCACAGCCGGCCGTCTGGCTGCCGCAGCACTGTCGGCGACTTCAGAATAGTGAGATTGGCCGCCACCGCTTCCACCACCTCTGGCGGAAGGTCAGTGTCATAGAAGCAGTCGCAGAAACGCTGACTTTCCTGCCGCAGGAAGGCATACTGTTTTCTCCAGTAAGCGGCCACTTCCTCAATCTGGCTGAACCTTCGGGTGTACCAGGGCCGGTGGGTGTTTTTATTCGGCACCGGCTCTGTGTCCGAACCTATCCTGAGGTCTGTTTCCGGCACGTACCAGCACAAAAGCAGCGGCACAGTAAGCTGAGATTTTGCCCGCAGGCTCACCGGAAGATATAGACTGCCGCCCGGGCTGGCTGGCTCATCGCTCACCGCTGGTCGGGAAAGACACTGCCCCGCTTCCACCTCCTGCCAGAGCAGGCTGAGCGCATCAAACCAGCCTCCCCGAAACCAGGCACAGTTAACCTTAACTGAAGGTTCCGGCACCAGCGCCGCAAAACAACCTTCAGCCCAGGGCTTTTCTCTGGAACCAGCCTGCCGGAGAACAAAGCCGCCGTCAAGCCCGGTCACGGAGTGGCCAGTTTCTTCAGTGGCCATGAAGTTCTTGCTGTGGAAAGAATAGACCAGGTCTAAGTTTTTTGAAGTGAGGTTCTGAAAGGTGAACTCTAAGGCGGCTACCGGCAGACTGGAATGGTCGGCATCCGGCGGGGTGAAAGGGCTCCAGCCGGTAATCTTCACCTTCAGGGGCAACAAGGGGTCCTCCAGTTGCACGGTGGCGAAAGGAAACCTGGCCTGAAAAATAGCCCTGGCAAACCGCGGGAAACCATAACTGGTGCCACCCAGACCGTTGCCCGCGGCAGGCCGACCCATAATCTTGTAGCCAGGCACCGGTCCTTCCAGCACCCGGGCAATGTTTTTTCTCCCTTTGAGGCAGACGGCTGAAAAAAGACAGGGTTCATGGTGCAGGTCAGGCTGATGCCGCAGAGAAACATGGGAGATAGCGCCGGTTCCTTCCAGACAGACCATGCCCGCGCCGATACCTCCCAGGGGAAAGGCAATGCGGTTTAGATACTCACCCGAATAGCTTCCGTTATAGGTATGTTTTCCGTTCACAGATTCCTCCTTCTGGTCTGTGATAAGACAGTTTATGATACGCTGCCTTCCCTGAGAAGGCAATTGACTGAGGTTCGGTAAAATTCCGACATAACAAAGGATTGTGAAAAAATGTGTCTAACTTCAAAAGAGGGTCGGCTACCGTGCCCTGAAATCTTTCCTGGTCGATGCCCGGGGTCTTATAGCGGAATTTTCAAGTCCGATGTTTTTTGTAATGAATAGCCGGAACCGCTAAACCGGTTTATAATACACTACTGACCTGGAGGAGACATGAAGCGAAAATTTTTCGCAGTTTTTTTCCTCGGCTGCTTTTTTCTCTTTTCAGTTCTTCTGCGGGCCGAGCCGGAAACTGAGTATTTCCAGGAAGAGACCAATCTTCCAGTCAGCCCGGTGGAACCATCCAGGATAGCTGGGTTGCTTTTCTGGCTGGACAGCACCCGGGCAGTGACGACCGATCCTTCCGGGAGAGTACTTTCCTGGTCTGACTGTTCTGGCCAGCCGGTGGAATTCAGGGCTCTGACCAAAACGGAAAAACCTGCCAGGTTAATTCCTGCTGTTTTAGGTAATTTCCCCGCGGTAAGTTTTACTGCCAGCCAGCACCAGCCGCCAGGTCTGGTGAGCCAGCCGGTGACCATTGCGCCGGACCAGGGGCTGACCCTGCTTGTCCTGGCCAGGGTGACAGAGCCGGTGGGGCTGGGTTTTCTTCTGGGCTACGGAGCACACTATAAGACCGAAGGTTCTCTGGTGATGGGGCTTTCCGGAGAGAGTCACTACCGCCGCACCGTTTTGATTACCGGGCTGGGTCTTAACAAACAACCGCTGGCTTCTTCTGCCGGCAACATTTTTGGAAAAGGTTTTGTGCTGATGGCGGTCCGGTATGACCCGGCCAGCCAGCTGGTGACCCTTCTGGAAAACGGGGTAGTGGTCGGCCAGGCAAAACGGACAGAACCGCTGGCTTCCAGTTACCCTTTTGCCCTCGGCGTGGAAAGTAGAGGTGTGTGGAGTTTCGGGGGTGAGGTTATAACTGCCCTGGCTTATAACCGGCCCCTGGCTGACGGGGAACTGGCCGGAGTGAAAGCGTACTTTTCTTCCCGATACGGTCTCAGCCGGAAAAAAATCAGCCTCCTGGCCAGCCAGTTACCTTTTGCCTACTATCCTTCCAGGAACGAAATGGAAGTGGCGGTACAACTCACGCCGGAACTGAAACAGAAAGCCGGCCTCAAACCCGGCGAAACCCTGAAAGAAGTTCTGGTCCACGTTATGGCGCTCTCCAGCAGCCGCGTGGTGGCCACGGGAAAGGTCTCTCTGGATACGGCTGGTTGCGGCCAGGAAGTTTTTTCTGTGCCGGAACTGCCTGATGGCCAGTACGCTGTGGAATATCAGATTGGCCAGTACCGCTACCGTTGCCCGAAGACTTTCCAGCGGATTCATTTCCCTTTTGAGAAAACCCGATACGGCCTGTCTCATAAAGTTTTTCCGCCGTTTCTTCCGGTGGAAGTGGTGGGGAACAACCGGGTGAAGGTGGTGGGCCGAGAATACCGGCTGAATGGCTTTGGCTGTTTTGATAGTGTGCGCAGCCTGGACCGGGAACTGCTGGCCGGTCCCATCCAACTGGTGGCTGTCGTGGAAGGTAAACCGGTTGTCTGGAAAAACAGTTCGGTCTCGGGAAGGGCTGAGTATGAGGACGAGGCTGTCTTTACCGGAACAGTTAGCTCCTCCACTCTGAATGTGAAGGCCAGAACCGTAGTTAACGAAGACGGCTGTGCCCGGGTAGAGTTGACCCTGCTGCCCGGAGAGGAGAAAAAGCCAGTTGAGGCGCTCTGGCTGGAAATTCCCCTGCTGGATAAGGAAGTCCCCCTTTTCCACTTCGTGGCTGACAATGGCATGAGGTTTAACTATGCCGGTCAGACACCCCGGGGAGGAAAAATCCAGTGGTACTGGGAAAAGTGGGATGGCTGGGTGCCCATCCGCTGGAAGGTGAGCCAGCCAGGACCGGAGGAAGGGCTTATCTGGACTTCGGCTGATACCCGAACCCACGGTGGACCGGCCAGCTGGGACCACCGCTTCTTCGTCCCTTACCTCTGGTTAGGTGCGGAAGAGCGCGGCCTGGCTTTCTTTATGGAGAACGAACAGAATTTTGAAACTGACTATCGCAGCAGCCTCCAGAAACTTTACCGGGAAAAAGGAAAAGTGGTGGTTCGCGTGGAAATTTTTCAGAGGCCGGTGCGTCTGGTCAGCCCCAGACAGATTACCTTTGGCTTGATGGCCAGCCCGGGCAAACCCATGGAAAAAGAGTTTCGCACCAGGCCGTTTGCCAGCGGAGTGGGACCGGTGGTCTGCTGGGGCGGCTGGCTCTGTTCCAGCAAATACCCTGACAACCAGGACTGGAGCATCGTGGACCGAATTCAGGAAATCAGAAGGAGAGGCCAGTACACCCCGGAAGACGAGGCCTTCTTCCAGGCAAAGTATGAAGAGGTAAAGAAACGCTGGCCTGACCGCCGGGTTCACGACTCTACCGACTGGCTCTGGCTCACCCGGCACTTTGCCCAGCGCGCCGCGGAACAGGGCCGCATCCATAGCGGGATTTACTTTGAAGAACATGCCACCGACCCGAAACTGCCAGAGTGGGAGGTCTTCCAGGACGAGTGGGCCAGCACCGAATTTAACCGTTTCCAGGAAAAACCAGCCAACTGGGGAGTTTTCTCTCCCAGTTACCACGACTTTGCCCTTTACATGGCGAACGAATGGATGAAGCGAGGGGTCAGTCTTTACTTTGACAACACCAATCCGAAACGCTGCTACAACCCCCGCTTCGGACCTGCCTACCGGTCACCCGACGGCACGCTGCGCTACGGAATAAGCCTTTTTGGCCAGCGGCAGTACTACCGGCGAATTTATAAACTCCTTCAGGAAACCAACGCCGCTGGCGTGGAGTATCCGATTGACTTCACCGTCCACATGACCAACACCCAGACCCTGCCGTTTAATGTCTGGGCCACGGCCACCTTAGACCTGGAACAGCGCGCTTACACCGAGGACCCGGAACTGGTGCCTCCGGAAGTGGAGTTAGGTGTTCGCCGCTTCCCTTCCCTGGGACCGCACCGGATTCTCACAGAAAAAATGAAGCAACGACAGGAGGCCGCAGTCAGGAAAGCCGCTCAAAAACAGGGCTATCAGTTGCCCTGGCCGCCTGACTATACCAGGACCGTCACCTTCGGACGACAGCCCGGGGTCATTCCGCTGGCTCTGGACTTTGTCAGCGGCCACGGCCGGCATCAGGCCAACGAATACTCACCGGCCATTCTCCTGCGCGACTGGGCGATGAGACGTCTTCACGACATCCGGCCAGGCGCGATGTACATGGCTACGGCCAGGCTGGCTGCTGCCTATGAAAAAATACTGCTTGATTCCGGTTACGGCCAGCTGGAGCAGGTAGAAGAGTACAACTACTGGGACCCGGCCAGCCCGGTGAGGGTTACTGATGAGCGGGTGAAGTGGATGGCCCTGAAACGGAAAGACAGGCGCCAGCCTGAGGGATTGCTGTTGCTTCAGAGTTACTGCCGGCCAGAGCCGGTGAACACAGAAGTGGTCTGGCCCGGGATGAATGTTCTGCTGGACATAGAAACCAGAGAACTTCTTTCCGGAAAAAATGGCCGCTTCCGCGTTACCATGCCGGAGAACCTTTCCACGCGGATGTTCCTGGCAGCCACTCAGCCGGCGGCTCTTCAACCACTGGCCGCTCCGGAAAACTGCCTGGTGGAAGATTTTGCTCTGGCCGTGCCGGTACACTACGACTTAACCGTGGTCAGCCTTGAAGGCAGCCGAACCAAGAGCCTCCCGGCTGAGTTTTTCCCCCGTGAAGACCGGCCAGGAAAAAGATTCTGGCGGATGCCTTCCAGCCAGCGCACGGCCGGCCTCACCTTCCGGGATGACTGGAACCTGCTGGAAGGCAACTACCTGTTCTCTTTTCGGGTGCGCCTGCCCGGGGAGGCACTGGTTAAACTACCGGAGAAAGCGACCAAGTCGCTGCTGGTACTCCAGTGGCGCGTTATCCCGGAAAATAAAGAAAAAGGTATAGAGCCACAGATGCTGCAGGCTTCCCTGGGCTGTCAGCGGGATGGTGAGAATTTTCTCTGGGTGGTTACTGAAGCCAGCGCGGTAAAGGGAAAACAGCAAACTCCGCTGTTAGCCGAAGGCCAGGATAAAGGCAAGTTCATCGTCCTGGGCCAGGCCAGACCAGGCCAGTGGGTGGAAATTGGCCTGGCAGATAGAGAAACAGAGTGCACTTTCCTTTTTCAGGGAAGACCGGTCAGCAACGTAACTGTTCCGGAAGTCTGGTCAGGCCGGCTCTGTCTGAATCAGGGGAAACTGCTGGCCAGCGGAACAGTGGCCTACCTTGACCTGACTGACCTTACGGTGAGCTGGCAACCTTAAACCGTTTCTCTTCGGCTCTGTGTTGAGCGGGTTACCAACCCGTTTGCAGAAGGGTCTCCTCTTTTTCCCCTCCGGGAGAGGAACTATCCTTTCATGACCGCCAGGGGCAGCATCCGGGCAATCTTTCTGGACAGGCCAGCCCCTTCCACCACCGCGACCACTTCGTCCACATCCTTGTAAGCCGCTGGCATCTCTTCCGCTAGGCCTGACCGGCTGGCCGCCCTGGCTAAAATTCCCTGTCTGGCCAGTTCCTCCGCGATGGAACGACCCCGGCTGACCCTGATGGCTTCGTGCCGCGACATGGTCCGACCGGCGCCGTGGCAGGTGCTACCCCATGTCTCTGCCATGGCTTTTTCTGTCCCGACCAGGATGTAGGAAGCAGTCCCCATGGTACCGGGGATGATCACCGGCTGGCCAACCGCCCGGTAGTGCTGGGGAACCTCCGGGTGGGAAGCCGCAAAGGCTCTGGTGGCGCCTTTGCGGTGGACATAGAGTTTCCTGGGCTGACCATCCACCAGGTGGGTCTCCAATTTACAGATATTGTGGGCGACATCATAAACCACGGCCAGACCTAACTGGCTCTCATTCAGACCTAACACCCGGCGAAAGGTTTGTCCGACCAGGTGGCTGATCATCTGGCGGTTGGCAAAGGCATAGTTGGCAGCACACTTCATCGCCTGAAAGTACTGTTGCCCTTCGTAAGAATTTACCGGCGCACAGGCTAACTGTCGGTCAGGTACCGAGAGTTCATATTTGGTCATCGCCTTGCCAAACCTAACTAAGTAGTCATCGCATACCTGGTACCCCAGCCCACGGCTACCGGTGTGAACCATCACGGTAATCTGTCCTGGAAACAGTCCAAAAACCTTGCCAATGCTTTCATCGTAAATCTCAACGACTTCCTGAATTTCCAGGAAGTGATTGCCGGAACCCAGTGTCTCTAACTGTTCCAGGCCCCGTTCCACCGCGCGCTGGCTCAAACTTTCCGGGTCCGCGCCCTTCAGACACCCGTTTTCTTCAATATTGGATAAATCGGCTGGCGTGCCAAATCCCTTTCTAACCGCCCAGCCAGCCCCTTCCGCCACCACCTCTTCCAGTTCTTTTTTCTTCAGTTTGAGTTGCCCGGTGGAGCCAACGCCGGAAGGGATTTCCTGAAAAAGGCCGCCCAGCAAAATTTCCAGTCTGGACTTAATATCAGCCGCTTTCAGATTTGTCCGCAGAAGTCTGACCCCGCAGTTGATGTCGTAGCCGACAAACCCTGGTACAATGACCCCACTTTCCGCGTCAAAAGCGCCCACCCCGCCAATCGGCGCGCCGTAACCCCAGTGAACATCAGGCATCGCCAGACTGTACCTGGTAATACCTGGCAGGTGGGCGACATTGACCACCTGGACGACGGCGTTATCGGCCAGCGCCTTTTCCAGCAACCTTTCCGAGACATAAAGGACACCGGGTACCCTCATCCCCTTTTCCCTGGGAATGACCCAGGTGTAGGGCCCTTTCCGCTCTAATTTTGCCTTTATGTCTTCCATTGCTGCTCCATCAAACTCCAACCGGTTTCCAGGGCTTTACGGCTACTCTCCAGGGCCTCTTTCCGGCCCACAGTTTTCTCCAGGCCAGCCATAAGGTCAACCATCTCCAGCGGAAGATACTCCCGGTTGATCAGGCATCCTAACGCTCCGGCCATGACCATGTTCGCTACCTGAAGGTTGCCCAGTGATTCCGCCAGCTGGCTGGCGGCGATGTCAATGGTCTTAAACTTCAGTTCCGGGTCAGGACGCACCAGGGAAGAGTTCAGCAGCATCGTCCCGCCTGGTTTAATGTAGTGAGCCAGAAGTCTCAGCATCCTTTCCTGCATGAAGATGCCGGCATCCACCCGACCGCTCACCGGAGAAAGCAGTCCCCGGCGGCTGCTCATAATAATCAGGCAGTAAACATAGCCGCCCCTCATCTCCGCACCGTAGGCCGGCAGGCAGGAAACCTGCCACTGCCGGTTCATGGCTGCATAAGCCATCACCCGGCCCAAAGTCAGAATTCCCTGGCCGCCAGAACCAGCCGCCAGCACCCGCACATCTTTCCGGCTCATTGTCTTAGATTATGTCCACCAGGCTCTGGGTTTCGCTTCGCGAATGAGCACCTCTTTCAGGAACTTGACCGCCTTGGCTAAACCTTCGGCGGTACTCATGAGACTGTCCTCGTGTTCAATGCTTAAAGTGCCATCGTAGCCCACCATTCTCAAGGTGGAGACAAAGTCGTTCCAGAACTCAGCTCCGTGGCCGTAGCCGACGGTGCGGAAAATCCAGGAGCGGTGAAACTCGTCAAGATAACTTTTGGTATCCAGCACTCCGTGCAGGCTGGTCTGGTAAGGATTTATGCGGCAATCCTTGGCATGGACGTGGTAGATGGCTGAACCCAGGTAACGGATGGCGGCAATCGGGTCAATACCCTGCCAGAAAAGGTGGCTGGGGTCAAAGTTGGTCCCGATTTCCTCTCCGGCTGCCTGCCGCAGTTTCATCAGCGTCTCGGGATTATAAACGACAAAACCCGGATGCATCTCCAGACAGATCTGCTTTACATTGTGTTTCTTCGCAAAGGCTACTTCCTCCTTCCAGTAAGGGATGACCTTCGTTTCCCACTGCCACTTCAGCACCTCAGAAAAGTCGGTCGGCCAGGGACAGGTTACCCAGTTGGGAGACCTGGCCTGCTCGCCGTCACCAGGACAACCGGAAAAGGTAATTATCCGGCCCAGCCCTAACTTTTCTGCCAGAAGAATGGTGTCCCGCTGAGCCTTCCGGTGCGCCCGAGCAATCTCCGGGTCAGGGTGCAGCGGATTACCGTGGCAGGAAAGCGCAGAAATCTCCAGCCCTCTTTTCTCCACTGCCTTCTGAAAATTCTTCAACTTGCTTTCATCCTGAAGCAACTCCTCCGGCTTACAGTGGGCGTTGCCCGGATAGTTGCCCGTGCCGATTTCCACCGTGTCCACACCAGCGGCTCTGGCGATGTCCAGCGCTTCTTCCAGACTCTTGTCTCCGAATAGTACCAGAAAAACCCCCAGTTTCATGGTTACCCCCTGGTTGTTCCGCGTAAAAGTTTAGCCCAGAAAACAAATTTGTCAATTATCCCCGGCGCCGGCCGGTAAGATAGTTGTCGCTTCGTTAGTTTGCTTCAGCCGCGGCCGGGCATTCAGCCGCAGCTGTCTGGCGAAACCAGTTAAGGAGCCAGTTTTCCAGCATCTGGAAATCAAGGACCTGGTGGAATTTCTCTTCGTCCTGCCACAGCCTTTTCTGTAATTGGTTCAATCTCTTTTTCGCCTGGTGTAGCTGCTGCTCTTTAAGCAGGGCAAGCAGTTTCAGCCACTCAACCAGAAAGGAGCGGTGATGAAGAAGCATCTGCCGGGAGCGGCTGGCTGGCAAAAGTTCCAGTTCTTTTTTCTTTTTCTCCAGAAAACTGAGCGCCTTCTTTATTTCGCCTTTTGAATACGGAGCGGTTTTCCCCGGTGGTCTTAACAGGAGTTCGTACAGTTGCTGGAAGTAGTGGTCCACGATTTTCCCGTTTTCTTTTCCAAAGGCCGCCTGAAGGTAGTTTTTCTTGACCTCCGCCAGGCTGATGTCTCTGTTCCAGAGAGTTTTCCCCATAACCACCATCGGCAGGCCCGTGGGGTAAAAAATTCTCTGCATCTGGCAGGAGAGCATTCCGTTCAACCCCAAATTTTTCAAATCTTTCATGTCCCGGTGAATTACCGAAGGCAGATTGGCTCCCAGGAAGTCAAGGTTCGCCCTCATGAAGTGGTAGTCAAAGAGGAAACTGTCTCCGGAAAAGCATCTCTTCCAGGCAGAATAACATTTCAAATTTTCTTTGTTGGTTCTCGGTCTGGCTTCATCAGGGCGTCCGCCGTGGTTTTCCACGGTACAGTCTGCCGCGGTCAGCGGATGGTAGTAGCACCTGGTAATGGGTGCAAACATGAAAATTAAATTATCTGCCCTGGCCGGTTTAATTCTGGTTGGCGGTCTCAGCGTATTTTCATAGCTTAAAAAGACTACTCTGGCTCCGGGCCTGACTGCCCTGGCCCTTTTGCTTATCTCTCTGACAAGTTTCATGTACCAGTCGGAAAGGGAAAACTTCTGGCAGACCGGACATTCACACCAGTTATGATGGGCGTCGGAAAGCCAGAAATGAAGGATATCCACTTCAGGATGCTTTTGAAGGTACTTTACCACCACGTCCACCAGGCGGTTAAAGGCTTTGGGGTTGGCGTAGCACAACTCGGTGTTGATGGGAATCTTTCCGAACAGTTGTCTCTTCCCTCCGGTCAGAGCCATCAATTCTTTTTTCTCCGGCGAGACCCGGCCGTGGTATGGCCACCAGCCAAGGTTAGGCAGCCCGAGAACTTCCGCCGTCCAGCCGTGGCCGCACCTCTCTAAAATCAGTCCCCGTTTTTTTATCTCCCGGATAACTTCCTCATCCATTTTTTTCACTGCCTGCAGGGTGAGCTTCCGACGCAGTTTTTTCACGCGGGTGTTTTCATAAAACCTTTTGAAGAAGAAAAGGGAATGCTGGAACTGAAGAAAGTACTCGTTAAAGCGGTGCTTGGCCATCCAGTCAATCATGGCCAGGACGTGTTCCTTGCCTGGATAGCCTTCAATCGTGATTCCCCGGTGCCGGTAAGAAGCTGTCTCCCGCAGGTTGAAACCTGTCAGCGGGATAGTTTTCAGCCGGGGAACGACCTCGCCCTCTTCTCCGGGGAAAAGAAAAGCAAAACCTAATTTTTCCAGATAGGCGTAAACGGCAAAAAGGACGCTTCGGGGATTGGAACCGGAAAGGAAAAGACCATTCTTCTCTGATTGGATGATGATTTCGTCTTCAAATTCGGACCTTTTTTTTGCCAGGAAAAGATGGAGGCCATGCCGGGTATCACTCCGGACTGCTGGAATTAAGTCCAGGTCTTGCCCGCTGGCTTTTTTCAGGTATTTCTTCAGTTCTTCCGCGGCAAACTTCACCACCGGCTGGTTCTTTTGATAAAAGACCTGCATGCGTTCCCCCGCTGTTTCTCTTACTTCTCGTTAATCCTGGCCGTGACCTATTACAGTTTTTACCGTTACCTTTTCCGGGCTCAACCGGCCAGTATAAGAAACCATGATTTCTCTTCTCTCCCCGGGCAACAGGTCAAAGTAACTATCTTCTGGAAGAGCGTCTTCAGGAAGCTGGAAATGAACCGCAGGTGCGAATACCTGGCTGGCCACGGATATCTTCCAGAGGTCTTTCCCCTGTTTTCTTATGCTCAGCGAAAGTTCTGGCTTCACCGTCCGCAAAAGGCGAAAGTCCTTTATCCGCAAGATAGCCGGAAGAATGTCTTTCCGGTTCATCCTGGCTATCCAGAGCGTGGTGGAAGCATCCTGGTTTCCCCTTTTGAAGGTGGCCAGAATTTTCCGTGTCAGCCCCGGACAAAAAATCTTCTTTTGCCTCAGGGCGCTTTCCTTACCATCAAAGGAAGTGTAGCCGCTGGTCAGAATTCCCTTCACCGGCTCCAGCAGGTCGTTGGCCATGGTAACGCTCACCAGGCCATCTTTTTCCCGCAGGATAAGCCGCACCGGTGCCAGCGCCCGTTTGACGAAGTACCAGGCAATCTTGCGACGCCGGTAATAGTCCATGATGGTCCAACCGATTTCTCCCCAGCAGTCTTCATACATCCAGAAAAGGGCGCCATGACAATTTTCTCTCCGGCGAAACGAATCCAGGGAATAGCCGTACATCAGACCCTGGCAGAGTCCGCTGTAAAGCAGGTATTGTTCCAGAGAAAGATTTTCCGGGTCGGCGTAGTGTTTCCTTATCCCTGCTTCCACGGTATTTTTTTCAAAGGTGTTGGTATGATGCTGCCAGGTCTTACTCTTCCGGTCCACCGGTTCTTCCCCGAAGTAATCCAGGACAGTCTCCTTGACCGGAGCGCTCACATAGCCGTATTCCGAGACAAACAGGGCGCGGCATTGGTCGTACTCTTCCGGAGTAATGCGTTTGTTCATATCCGGGCTCATCATACAGTCGGCCCAGTGATGCCGGTCGCCAACATCGCTGGCATTGGGGATTTCTCCACCGTAGGGCGAACCGTTCCAGTAAGGAATTTCCGGGCAGTTGGTGCGGACTGTTTCCGGTAAGAGGTAATTATAAAGGGCGGCGCCACTTCTGGTTTTGCCCCGACGCCATTCGCCCAGAAGCTGGGTGCATTCGTTGTTTCCACACCAGAGAACCATACAGGGGTGGTTTCTCAAGCGCCGGGTCTGGTATTCTGCCTCTTTTTTTACTTCCTCCAGAAACCAGTCCAGGTGGTCAGGATAAGGGGCACAGGCAAACATGAAATCGTGCCACACCATAATCCCGTACCGGTCGCAAAGTTGATAAAAGGTCTCCGGTTCGTACCGACTGCCACCCCAGACGCGCAACATGTTGAAGTTTGCCTTCCGGGCTTCCTGGATAAGGTGTTCGTATTTTGCGGCCGTCACCCGGGCATAAATCGCGTCTGCTGGAATCCAGTTGGCGCCTTTGCAAAACACTTTCTTACCGTTAATTACGAAAGCAAACTTCCTGTCCGTGTCTAATTCCACAAACCGGATTCCGGTTTCAAATTCAGGGAAAGCAGAAACTTCTCCTTCCACGGCAAGTTTTACAGCAACCCGGTAGAGATGCGGTTGCCCTGTCCCGTTTGGCCACCACAATTCTGGATTCTTCACCGGGAGGGTAAACTCCACATAGTTCAGTCCTGACCTCAGAAGAGAAACCTTTTTCGCCTTCGTGACCGAACGGTCAGGAGCGGTAATTTTCACTTCAACGCTTCCCTCGCCGGTCCGGTAATAGTGAAGAAAATCAACGGTAAGTACAACCTCCAGAAAAATTTCCTTCCCGTCACGAACCGGTTTTACCCGGACATCTCTCAGGCAACCTTTGCTGAAAGAAATTATCTTCGCCTCTCCGGCGATGGCCGTGGTTGCCACCCGGGGGCTCCAGTCCCAGCCAAAAGAATACTGTGGCTTTCTGACAAAGACCCGACGGGCATCCCCTCTTTCCGGACGATTGTTGGCCGCCTCTGTTGAGGCCCTGACACCCAGGCTATCCAGTTCGCTTTCTGTTACTTCTTCCACGCCGGAGGTCAACCGCACCAGTAAGGTGTTGGCTCCCTCAACCCGGAACTGGTTTTTCACCTGTCTCCGGAAAGGATAAAAGGCGCTCTCATGCCTTCCCAGACACAGCCCATTAAGAAAAACAGTGGCCCGGCCGTCCAGACCATCCAGTTCCAGCTCCACACTTTCTGCTTCCAGCCATTCCTTCCTTGTTTGAAAAGTCTTCCGGAACCACCAGGAGCGATTTTCGGTCCATTGAGCGTCAAAACTGTTCAATCCGACCAGTGGCTCTTTGATCCGGCCTGACAAAATCAATCCCTGGTGAATATCTCCGGGCACAGGCTGAACCATCCAGGTAGTTTTTTCCTGAGCAATTCTTGCGGCTTCCTCTTCCGTGGAGTCCAGCGGCTCATCCCGCAATTCCCAGTTTCCATTCAGAGAAAATTCCTTCATGGCCTGCCTCCAGTTGTACCCTGCATTATTTTACACTTTGCGGAAAAGAAAAACAGGGAATGTTTCTCTTCTGAGATTAAGCAATCGGTGTTTTTCTGATTGACGGGCGGACCGGCCAGGGTATAATGTGGAGAAAATTCTTACCTGGAGGAAAGATGAGACAGGCAGGAAAAAGTCAGCAGTTTCTGGAAACAAAAGACTATGCTCAGGGGGTAAGGGTAAGGTTGCCGGTGCTCGTCCTCACCGGGAAAAAGACCGGTCCCTTAGCCCTGGTCATTTCCAGTCAGCATGGCCGGGAACTCAACGGGGTCGCTGTTATTGAAAGGGTGTGGAGAAGCCTCTCCCCGGAAAAGGTGAAAGGCAGAATTGTCTTTCTGCCGGTGATGAATCCTCTGGCGGTGCGCATGCGACGGCAGGATTTTCCCGTTGAAGAACCGCGGTTCAGACCGACCGGTGTTTCTCAACTGCTGTACAACATGAACCGGAAATGGCCACCTGCGCTAGGGGATGACACCTATGCCGGTGCTGTGGCTGAGGCGGTCTGGAAAACTTACTGGAAACACGCTGACCTTTCTCTGGACCTGCACGGCTGGACCGATAGAAGCCTTTCCCTGGCCTGGGCTCACCGGAAGCATCTCAAACTTCTCCGGTCTTATGGTTTTCCCTACCACATGGTGGTGGATGAAGTTCCGCAGGACCGGGGTATGAGCGAAACCTCGGCGTTTCAGGCAGGAATTCCCCATCTGGTGAACGAACTGGCCCCCCAGAACACCATCGTTCCCGAAATTGTCAACCTGGGCGCCAGGTGCGTGATGAATCTCTTTCGGGCAGCCGGGATGCTGTCAGGCGAACTGCAACTGCCGCCAGTTCAGTACGAATTCAACCAGAAACATGAGGAAATAGAGGCCAGAACACCGGTGGAGGGGCTGCTGCTGCCAGAGGCAAAACCAGGTGATTTTCTCCGCCAGGGAGAACCGGTGGCCAGGGTCCTTTCTCTGGAGACACTGAAAACGCTCTGGCAGTTTCGCACCCCAAAAGAGGCACTGGTCTTTAACCTGGGCGGCTCTGGCTGGGGAGAAGACTCCCCACCCAGCAATATCGTCTTTCCCGGTCAGTTAGTATCCCTGCTCAAAGTTCCAGACGCCATCATCAAAAACGGGTAATCTCGATTTCCCGGATAAACCTTCTCAGGCTGACCCGGCTTTATGGTGACCGGTGTTTCACCAGCACGGAAAGACGGCCGTAACTTCATTTGAGACCATTTTTTCGGAATCGGGCATAAGAACCTTCCGCTGCAACTGTGGTAAAATCTCTCATGAAAAGGAGCGGTGACCGATGAAAAAGTTGATGGCCCTTACCGGGCTGACTTTTCTTTTCTGCTCAACCGGAGCGTTTTCCATGACCTGCAATCTTGCCAGGCCGTATGAGGCCGGCAATCTCACCCGAACCATCCCTGTGTTCTCCAGGGTAAGACCGGACCTTCTCTTTGAAAAAGGGGATACCATTGAAATTTTTGCCTTTCCGAAGAGCCGACCCTTACGTTGCAGCTGGTCGCTCAGCCACAATATGGTGGAACAGCCCCTGACTTCCCGGGCCGGAGAAATCTGTCTGGACCAGAGTGTCCGTTTCGTCATCCCGGAAGAGATTTTAAGTCCGGGGTTTTACGATTTAAGGTTCACCATCTGGTCAACCGCAACGGACAAGGAAGAAGGAAAAACCACCTTCGGCTA
The DNA here is from genome assembly GCA_029551285.1 of bacterium. Classification (GTDB taxonomy): domain Bacteria; phylum Ratteibacteria; class UBA8468; order B48-G9; family DSTR01; genus JAMWDF01. The sequence continues at coordinate 32,009 of JAKPFT010000084.1, forward strand.
CGAAGTTGAGCGCATGACGGTCGTTGATTCCCGGCCGGAAGATTTTGCCCACTTCTGGTCAAAGGCGCGCGAAGAGGTCAGCCATACCCAGCTGGACGCAGAGGAAAAGTTTGTCCGGGAAATGGAAGATGCGGAAATTTCCCTTTACAACCGGCAGCAAGCCTCTCTGCCGGAAATTCCTGACCCGGAAGGTCGGCGCTACAAAAAAATTAAGGTGTACAGGGTTTCCTTCAGTGCGCCAGGTGACCGAAGGCTTTACGGATGGCTGACCGTACCGGTGGGCGAGGGGCCCTTTCCGGCGATGCTGGTCCTGCCCGGGGCTGGCAATGGCAAACTCCCCATTCCCGCAGAGCACGCCAGGCACGGTTTTGTCAGCCTGATGCTCCAGATACACGGAGAGGATGTTGACCAGGAAAACTACTCCAGCCCGCCCGGTTATCTGGCCTATCTACGGTCAGGTTTTCCCCGGTCAAGCAAGGACGATTACTACTACAACGTAATTCTCGGCTGCCTGCAGGCGGTCAGGTATCTTGTCTCCAGAAAGGATGTTGACCCAGATAAAGTGGCGGTAGTCGGTGGTTCTCAGGGCGGCTACTTAGCCGTGGCTACCGCGGCTTTTTCTCCCGGGGTGAAAGCCGTGGTCAGCGCCCTCTGCTTTTATGCCTACTTTCCCTACCGGGACCTGGTCGCCCACCTCAACCAGGTGAAGGATGCCGGCCCCAGGGAACTCATTCCTCCTTTTGATGGGAAAAACCCCAGGCAGCGGCACCAGGGCTATTTTGACGCAGCCAACCTGGCTAATTTTGTTCAGGTGCCAACACTGATGTTAGGCTGCCTGGCCGACACGCCTTCACCCGCGACCACGGTTTACGCTGTTTACCGGAATTTGAAAGGAGAGAAGAAACTTCTCTTGAGTGTGGGTACCAACCACGACCTCGTGCTGGCTTTTGAACAGTTCGCCTGGCGCTGGCTGGAAAATCTCTTCCAGTTAGAGAAAAAGGAAGCCTTCACGGTCCTGGAGAGAATTAAAAAGGGCGAGGAGCCATAAGGTTACCGTGGCGAAGAAAACTGGTCAAGGCAAACCTTTCCCATTCCACCCGGAACTCTGAGAAAAGGCGTCAACACTCTTTTCTTTATCACTGCGACTTCTCTGAAAGGCGTACCGAAATGGTACCAGTGCTGCCTTTATGCTTTCGGAAGCGGTAATTAAACTGGCTATTGTATAAGCTGACTAATAATCGTCTTGTTAGATTAAACCTATCGCTGTTTTCAGAAGCAGAACGATGTCGATGATATCTACCTGGCCATCTTCATTCATGTCTGCCAGGGGATGTTTTTCTGCCAGCCCCACAGCCTGCCTCAAACAAAGAATCACGTCGGCGATATCAATGCTATTGTCATTGTTGAGATCGCCCCGGGTACCTGGCCGGGAATTTCTATCCTGCGGGTCTGACCAGAACCGGTATTCCACCAGATTAGGATAGCCATCCCTGTCCGGGTCAGCTCCGGCGTCAGGAGCCAGCGGATTTAAGCCATAGCGAAGTTCCCAGCCATCATCCATTCCGTCGGCATCAGTGTCCTTTTTTAAAGGATGAGTGCTCCTTTCGTATTCAGTCTTGTTGGTCAATCCATCGTCATCTTCATCGGCCTGTGGAGAATGTCCGGTACTTCCAAAGTAAATTCTTTCCCAGCAGTCAGGAAGGGAATTTCCATCGGCATCAGGGTTGGCAACAGTTGTGACATACGTTTCACCGTAAGCCTTACCAGAAACAGACTTTGCCGTGATGAGACAGGTTCCTGGTTCATCAGGGGGCAGAATCACAAAGCTGATAATACCGTTTTGGGCTGGAACTTGAATACCTTCTACGGCTGGGTTAGCATCAGGTGTAACGATGGCACCAAAATTTACCGCCACAGGTGAAAATTTATCCACGCAGGATACTGTGAACAAAGTTCCATCAGGGACAAGTTCACCAGTAGTTAGTTTTATAGGCTCAGATATGACGGTGACTTCCTTTCTATCATTCAGGTCAACATCCCTAATTTCCGGAAGCAAAACTATTCTTCCGTAAGGAACAACAATTCCCAGGGCAAAAGTGCCAAGAGTTTCAATATTTGCAGTTACCTCATTCGGACCGGTATTCACGATACTTTCCAAAGGCATCCACTGGTTGTTAATCTTGTCCCACTGATAAACTGTTAACTTGTTTTCAAATTCAAAAGGAACTTCCTGGTCAGAGTATTTGATGACTATGCTGGCCGATGTTTGCCGGGGTGTGATTTCAATGGCGCAGGCACCATTTCCCACTGAGTATGTTTGACTGATGTTGGCACTTAACTGACTGATAGAAATATCAGGGACAAAGGAAAATACCTGGCCAAAACCAGATTCTACCTGTTTGGTGCATCCAGATTTCGGAAACGACCAACTTCCCAGAATTTCTCCCACAGTGTCTGACGCATAATTGTACAGATTCACTACGACTTCTCCGACTTGCTGACCGGCCTGAATTACAAGGGCTCCAACATTTGTCATGGCAGTAATAACCGCGTCAATGCAGTCCTGGTACACAGTGGAAAAGTCAAGGCTGCTGAGTGAAGGAACGTATGAATCCTGATTATAGGTCGCATAGGGATACTTCCTCACCTTTCCGTCAAGTAACCCAAAAATTCCCTGCTCCCTGACGAAAGTCACTGCTTTCTCCATCGCCAGTTCAATTCCCAATTCCACCTCAGCGCCAGCACCCACCTCAAAGGACGGGTTAAATTTACTAACATTCTGGCTGAATTTTTCTTCAATCCTGTATGAGACAGGCATTCCGGAATTCAAAAGGTAGCCGGTAATCTGGTTGCACAGGGCGTTGAATTTTTCCACTACTTCTGAGGGAGACAGATAAATCGTGCTTTCTGTTTGAACCATATCCTGCAGCAATTCCTTCAGATGACGCATATCGCTTAACTGGTCAGCAATTGCCTGGATTTGGTCACCGTTAAGGGTGATAATGAAACTCTTTTTGATGTCAACATCCGTTTCCTGCTGAAGACCCCATTCTCCAAGGTGACTGATTTTCATTTCAGCCCGCGTGGGGCATCTTGTTTGGGCATCAGCAAAAAGACTTAATTCATACTCAAGTAAGGTTTCACCTGTAAAGGTGGCACTGATTTCCTTTCCGATGACTTCTGCCTGGGCAGTTGCTGTCAGTTCAAGTTCTCCGCCTGCAGTGATGCGAGCTCCGATTTCTGAGGGTACAAGCTGATTGTTCTCAAGGTGGAAGCCTGAATAAACTAAACTGCCGAGCAATTCATATTTTCCGGTAACGCCAGCACCTACCCCCAGACTCAGCAAAGGTTTGCCCTCATTTTCCCCGTCATCTTGTTTAACAATTTTCTCCCCTTCATTTTCACTACCAGGCCCCAGTTGCAATCCACAGCCCGCAGAAAGTGCACCTTCTACTCTTGTTCCCAAGGAAAACCACTGCTCGGTTTTGTAACTGGGATATTCAACATTGTAACGGGTGGCAACAAACCTGATGAGAGCCTCAACAAGAGGATTATCAGCCACACCTGTCAGCAGTGAGTCAATCAAAAGCCCTGCCCGCATGATTTGTTGCTGGTCGGTATAGGGATTACCAAAGGTGAAGATGCTTCCGTATTTTAACACTGCCAGTTGAGCAAGTTCAGCTTCCGCCTGGGCCTGGGCACTTTCACCCATTTCTACTCCAACAGAACCACCAACAACAGCACCACCGCTGATTTCCAGTTCCCTTTCCAGCTGGATGATATCGTCTGATTGTGATTGGAGATTGGTATTGATGAGCCGGTAGATTACTTCCTTTTGTCCGCCTCCTTTAAATCCTGCCCCTGTGGCTTCCTGGGCTTCAGCACCGAAATCAAACTTGAATTCTGATTCAGACTGTCTTGGCAAGATTTTTACCTGGAAAGAAATGGGCGGATTGATTTTTTGGCTGCCTGCTTCAGTGATGCTGCAGGTTACTATACTTCCCGGGCTTCCCAGGTCAGCACTTTTTATTTTGCAAGGTACAACTCCATTCTGGTCAGAACTTGTTGTTGTAATCCACCTTTTGCCATTATTATTCCATTCCACAGTTAAACTGACCCCGGAGACAGGAGTATTGTCCTGGGCGATTACCCGATACCACCTGATGACTTCTCCTCCCATCATGACTTCGCAAACATCTGGATTCGGGTCAGGCGAAATGGTCGTCACAGAACCCTGGAAATTTAAGGCATCATAGGTCAGGGTTATCTCTGCCATGTTTCCAGCCCTGTCCCGGACTATCACTTTGATGGTATGAATGGCAATGGTGAACTCCGGAGTAATGGTTAAAATCCCCGTTTCCTGTGATAAAGTCCATTCGCTTGATAATGAAGAAATTGGCCAGCCGTCAAGATAAACGGAAATGCCAGAAGATGAAATACCACTGCCATTGTTGGGATCAATAACTTCCATGGTAATGGTTGGTTTTGTTCCTGCAAAAGAGTTATCAGGCGGGCAGATGTTTGTAAATACTGGTGGAGAAACATCTACCTGAGTAAAAGTGTCATAGTTATCAGGATAGTTTTCCACATTTCCGGCTCTGTCTCTGGCCCTGCTTCTAAAGTAATAGGTATGTCCGTCTCCACCAGTAAACTCGGCTGAAGTCAAGGTGGTGCCGACCAGCCAGTCCTTCCACGTACCTGATGCTCCATCCTTATACTGAATGTCGTAACTGGCAATTCCTGAGCCAGTATCAGAGCCTGTCCAGGAAACCTGGAAAGAAATATTTTTTGTATAGGCAGGTAAACCATTTACATTAGAACTCGGAACAATGGGGTCAGAATAAAAAGCCACTGTATCTGTTTGAGTGTTACCGGCAAGGTCCTGAACAAAAAGCGCCATGACATGTCTCTCGTTGGAAATACCGGATATCGATACATTCCCAAGAACACCCTCGTTCACAGTACTGTTTCCAGTATGCACAATTTCATTGTCCACAAGAATCTGATAAGAGTGAAGATTTTTATCGCTGACTGTGCCAATCACGAGAAAATTCTGCAGGAAATTACAATCCCTGTTGTGGAGAGGAAAACTTATCTGGGCCGTAGGTGGGGTATTATCCACCTGACACTGGAGAATTGCCAGGGTGTTTTCTGCAGTTGAAAATTTATGAAGCCTGTGGTTGCAGCCATCTGAAAAGTAAACATTGCCATTACTGTCAACAGCCATTCCCGTGGCCTCAACTGGCTCTGAAGACAGGTAATGCCACAAATAGTTTCCCTGCTGGTCAAATACTGCAAAAGTGCTTCTCTGCGTGCCCTGGTACCAGTTAGAAGCAAAAATTTTTTCCTGGCTGTCAATTGTCAGATAGTTTGCATTTTTTATTTCAGACAGGGTAGCCATGAAATTACCATCTGTGTCATAAACCATGACCCCCGGATTCAAATCAAAATATGGATTTTCATCATCGGTAAGAAGGTAAAGCCGTCCATTACCTGCCGCCATATCCTTATACCTGTACGCTGTTGTACCGGCAAAAGTTTTTTGAAGAATACCATTTTTATTATAAACGAATACCTTACTTCCTTTGTTTTCCTGCTGGTTATTTCCAGCGACATAAAGATAATCGCCGACAAGTGCAATGCCTGCTGGCTTGAAGTAATAGTTTGATTCGTCTCTGGGCGAAATGGTTATTTCAACTGTAGTTCCTGAAGCATTTAAGACCGCTATTCTACTGTGGTTGTCATCCAGAAGATAAGTTTTTCCTGCGTCGTCAAACACAATTCTGGTTGGCCGCGCAGCGTAAGCAAGGTCAACCAGGGAAAGGTCTGAAGACCTGTATGGAATGATAATCTCAGAATCAAACCTTCCCTGCTTGTCATAAACCACAATTTTCCCCTCTCGCTGACCACAGACATAAACCTTTTCATTTTTGATGGTGATGCCAGCAGGATTGAGAAATTCGCCCGCAGTCATGCCCAACTGGGCAATAAAGTTACCATTGACATCAAAAATTTGTACCCTGGGATTGTCATAACATTCCACAGGGTACAAATGGTTAGTTGTGGCCCGCAAACTTGTAATGAATTGAAATTGACCAGGAGCGCGACCAGGCAAGGCCCCGCCAATTGTTTTCCAGTAACTACCGCCATTGTTCAGAATCAAAATTTCATTTCTGTCACAAGTAGCAATTGCAATTCTGTTTTCCGGACCCAAAATGGCAATGGGTCCTCTGATATCTCCTATTTCTGGGATTGGACCTCCATCAAGACTGCTTTTTATACTTCTCTGAAAAATTCCCTGGCTATTAAAAATCTGGATTCTGCCCCAGCCATCACCGGTATCAGTTATATAAGCGTTGCCATTG
>JAKPFT010000094.1 GCA_029551285.1 bacterium
TTTCCTTCGGTTCTCTCTTCACCTATGCCGCGCTCTCCAGCAAGACCGCGCCAGGCCAGCCAGGGTACCGGGAGATTTTGCAGTTGTGGCGGGCGCTTTCTGCCGGCGGCTTTTGAAACTGCCTGCTGTCGAAAAAATAGAGATAAAATGGGCAGGGGATTTCTGAAGATGTTTTCCCGCAAGATTTTTCTGCTGGTTCTGGTAGCCGGCGGCTGGCCGCTGGTCGGCCACAGTGAGCCGCCTTTGAATCTGAGCCTTACAGGTTATTTGAGAAACCAGCTAATTTTTCTACAACTGCCGGCTCAGGAGCAGGAATACACCGACAATGCCACCAGACTGCGGTTACAGTTAACCGGGGAGAAAGAGGACAATTTTTCCTTTCAGGTCACCTACGATCTGGAGTTGCAGGCTGGCGATTTCACTCGCAGTGACGCCTTCAGCCTTCTGAAGGCGGTGGAACGGCCCACCTTTCTTGACCTGGATGCGGTTTTAATTAACGAGCGAAGCCTCTACCTCAGCCACAGAATTTACCGGGGTTTTCTTAAATGGTCCCTGTCAGAGGTAGAGATAGTTGCTGGCCGGCACTCAATTGACTGGGGCAGCGGACGGGCCTGGAACATCGCTAATCCCTTTTTTCCGGTGAACCCGCTTGACATTGAACGCGCTGACCGCCAGGGAACTGACGGAATAAGTTTCCTGTTCCCGTTGGGCAGCACCTCGTCACTGACCGGGGTGCTGGCTGGCCAGCGTGGGGCCAATGAGTCTTTTGTCGCCGGCTGTTTTCGGCGTAACCTGTGGGAAGCAGATACTTCGCTGGTCGGCTACCACGGAACCTCCGGTTCTGGTTTCGGTGTTGATTTTTCCAGAAGTCTTGGCTCCGCCGAAGTTCACGGTGCCGTTGTTTACCAGCACGGTCAGGAAATATTTTCCCGGTGGGTGGCTGGTCTGGACTATTCTTTTCCCGGCACTCTGAAGTTCAGCCTGGAATACTACCGCAATGGAAACGGAACTCGCCGGGCAGAGGGATACCAGTGGTTTTCATTGTTACAGGGGAAAGAACAGTTTCTGGCGCGGGATTATCTCTACTGGGCGACGGATTACGAGCTGACGCCCCTGGTGAGATTTCAGAATATCTTCCTGGTTAATCTCAATGACGGCGGTTGGTACCTCAATCCTGTCCTGAAGTATTCCCCGACGGCTAACTTTGAGATTTCTTTGGGTTGGTCTGGCTTTTTTGCCGGCGCCAGAGATGAATTCTTTAACTACCCTGATAGGGGTTACCTGCGCGGCCAGTTTTTCTTCTGATTCCGGAAAACCACTTCAACTTCGGCAAAACTCGGATTCTATCTGACCATCCCGCAAATGGAGCACCCGGTGGGCCTGTTCCATAACCTGCTGGTCGTGAGTGGCGATGACGAAGGTGAGGCCATGGGTCTGGTTAAGCCGATGCATCAGTTCAATCAGGCGGCCAGCCGTCCGGGAGTCAAGATTGGCGGTGGGTTCATCTGCCAGTACCAGCAGGGGACGGCCCACCACAGCCCGGGCAATGGCTACTCTCTGCTGCTGTCCGCCGCTCATGGCGGCAGGTTTCCGGTTGGCCAGGTCCAGCAGGTCAAGTTCTTCCATAATTTCCCGGACACGTTGTCTCCGCTCGCTGGCCGGAACTTTCTGGAGAAGCAGGGTGAACTCTATGTTTTCCCATGCAGTCAGCACCGGAAGAAGGTTCAGTTCCTGAAAGACAAACCCCACCTTGAAGAGACGCAGCCGCGCCAGGTCGTGTCCGTTAAGTGCGTTCAACTCCTGTCCGTCCAGGAAAATGGAGCCGCGGGAAGGTCGGTCCAGCCCGGCCATAAGGTTCAGCACCGTGGTTTTACCGGAACCCGATGGCCCCGCCAGGCAGAAAAATTCACCCCGGCGTACGGCTAAGGTCAGCGAGACGACGGCTCTAACCGCGTACTGGCCGTCATACACCTTGCTGACTTGCCTGAAGACAACTAAACTGTCGTTTTCTTTCTTCTGTGTCCCGGGGAAATTTGTCTGCTGGTTACCTTCAGCCTTCACGGTCCACTCCTAAATGTGACGGATAATCTGAATCGGGTCCATGCGCGCTGCTTTTAACGCCGGGGCAAGAGAGGTCACCGTGGCTGCAGCAAGAACAGTAAGACAGGAAGCCAGGACTTGCCCCGGTTTGATCAGGGGTCTTACTGTAGTATCCAGGCCGATAAACTTGGCCACACCTGCCGCAAAAGAAGCCAGGTTAACGCCGTGCCAGAAAAAGTAGATGGAGGCTACGGCTGTCAGCGCCAGACCGGCGGCCAGCCCCAGCAGGCCGATGTAGAAAGATTCCTGGACAACCATGCCTACAATCTGGAGCGGGGTGGTACCGATGGCCAACAGGACGCCAAATTCAGGGTACCGCTCCTGGATAGCCATAAGCATCGTATTCATTATGGCCATGGCAGCAATGACAGAAATAATCAGCATCAGGATTCGCTGCATGGCAATATCCAGTTCGATCATCTGGACAATATCAGGAGCCACTTCCTGCCAGCTCAGGACCTCAGTGGTCGCAGAATCCGTATGCTGGAGGAGGTAGTTTTTAATAGCCGGCACCTGAGAAGAATTACGGGCCAGCAGGACGATTTCGGAAATGTGTTCACCATAAGCCAGAAAGTCCTGAGCCATTTTCAACGGTATCCAGACAAAGGAACGGTCCATCTCCGGATTGCCTGTCCGGCAGACACCCTTTACCCGGAAGGCATCAGCCGCCAGCGAACCGTCTCTCGCTTGAGCCATAAGAATAATTTTCTCGCCCAGCTGAAGGTGGAGATTCCGGAAAAGTTGTTCGCCGACCAGACAGGAGCGCAGGTCTTCAGGTTGGGTGGTGAGATAGCTGCCGGAGACGATTGACCTGGCCGTAAGCGTAATCTGCCGCTCGGCTTCCGGGTCAATGCCCACCACCATGACACCAAGAGAGTTAGCGGTGGTGCTGGCCAGAGCCTGGAAGAGAACCCGGCGGGCAAACAGTGGGCTGCCAGGGGCGGATTTCAGAACATCTTCACGCAGGGGAAGAAAGCAGTTTTCCACCGTGGGGTTGGCGTGGAAACCGCGAGCGTGAATCTGGAGATGTCCCATAAAAATGCGGACCGCGTTGGCAACCATCTTTTCGTGGAAGCCGTCGTAAAGAGCATTGGAAATAATCAGTGTGGCCAGTCCGAGGGCGACGATGAAGACAGTCAGGGTTGTTCTCCGGGCATTTCGCGCCACATTGCGCAGGGAAATTTTGAGGAAGGTCATGGTTGAGAACGGGAGAGATTGCGGAGCGAAAAAACGCTTTCCGGGATTTCCACGTCAAAGTCAAGTTCCCGGTAAACCAGCCGTGTGAAACGGCCCTTTTTCAGCAGGTTAAACATGGTCCAGACTGCCGGGAAAGTGCGTCCGCCAAAATTCCTTATATCGGAAAACTCAAGCCTTCTCACCAGGCGGCCCTGCTCGTCAAAAAACTCCTGTTGCCGGGGAAGATAATCGCTGCCGATGGTGAAAACCACTGCGTCCCACAGGATTACTGTGCCAGATTTGGGCACACACTTAATCACCCAGGTTGCCTGATTTTCCGGCGGGGATGTTTTCACCAGCGTGTGGGTATAATCGGTCACATAACTGTAAGCCTTGACCATGTCATCATTGGAAAAGTCGCTTCCCATCCACGGCTGCATCATCATAGAGGGCGGAATTTTGATAGTTCGTTCCACCGTGGGCAGATAGTTCCAGAGGTTGCTGCCCAGCCGCAGAGAAGTGATGCCCCTTTCTTTGGCCGGCTCTAAAATCTTCACCAGGGCGTGGTCGCGCCCCGCAGTCCAGGTAGCCAGAAGCAGTTTGCGGGTCCAGTCAGGAGCCGTGACAGTCATTTCCACAACGGCGCGATTGGTCTGCCCGCGCATTTGCTGGTCCATCTTCTGCATGATTTCTTCCGCGGAAAGCCCGGTCTCAGCCGCGAAGGCAGAACGGCTGAGAAACGAACAGGAAAAAAGGAGGAGTTTGACGAAAAACTTTTTTAACATGCCGCCTTTTGGTACCGAACTGCCGATTTGAAGATAGTTCGGGTTTCAGCCGGACTGTCTGCCTGGTTCTGACCGGTCGCGTTTATGATAACATGCCTGGCCCGGCCCGGTCAACTGGATGGGGTGACCGCCGGCTTCCGTTTCAGTGGGAACTGCGATTGAAGAACAGCAGGCTGGCTTCCGCCAGGAGGAAAAAGATGCTCATGGTAGTAATCGCCAGCCATCGGCGCTTTCCCTGATATT
>JAKPFT010000018.1 GCA_029551285.1 bacterium
CGTCCCGGATGGAATTGCCCGGTCCGCTTACCGAACGCATCCGCTTTTCGTCTTGTCTTGTATCTGTGCCTTCGCAAATCGTTCGCCAGTTATTCCCTTCCTTTTTTGACACAGTGGGGGGTAATGGCGGAGAGATAAGGAAGGCAGAACCAAAAAAGGAATAAAAGAGGAATGAAAAGGAAGGGAACAAACTGGCTCACTCAAGCTGCTTCGGCACAGACAAGGACTACGCCGAAATCGGTTGCTCGTCGAACTCATTCGCCAGGTGGCGAATTCAGACACCGCCGAGTAAGGTATTGCGTCCCGGATGGAATTGCCCGGTCCGCTTACCGAGCGCTGCCGCTTTTCGTCTTGTCTTGTACCTGTGCCTTCGCAATTCGTTCGCCAGTTATTCCCTTCCTTTTTTGACAGTGTAGGAGGAAAGGAGATAAGGAATTGCAAAACCATTGACAGAATTAGAAAAGACCAGGAAAACACTCTTGGTTTTTGACATAACCGTCGATACTGAAAGGGGAAAAGATGAAAATTCTGCTGGATACAGATATCGGCTCGGACATTGATGACGCTATTTGTTTAGCCTACCTTCTTGCCCACCCGGAAAGTGAGCTTTTAGGAATTACCACGGTGACTGGCCAGGCGGAAAAAAGAGCCGCGTTGGCCAGTGTGCTCTGCCAGGCAGCCGGAAAGGAGATTCCCATTTTCCCAGGTTGTGAGAAACCAATCCTTGTGCCTCAGAAACAACCCCAGGCTCCTCAAGCCGAAGTCCTCAAGAACTGGCCTCATCAGGAAAGGTTTCCTTGTGGCCAGGCGGCGGAGTTTCTCCGGCAGACCATCCGGAACCATCCTGGAGAAATTACCCTGCTGACCATCGGGCCACTTACCAATATTGGTTTGCTTTTCTCTGTTGACCGGGAGATACCCCTTCTGCTGAAGAAACTGGTGATGATGTGCGGAGTTTTCACCAGCAGGCTGGCTGGTGTGGGACCAGGGGAGTGGAATGCTATGGGGGACCCGCACGCCACGGCTATCGTCTACCAGTCTCCGGTGAAGGAGCATTATTCGGTAGGTCTGGATGTTACCTGTCAGGTGAGGCTGGACGCCAAGGAGGTCCGGAAAAAATTTCAGAAACCCCTGTTAAGGGTAGTGCTGGATATGGCCGAGATATGGTTCCGCCAGCGGCCAGTAATCACCTTTCACGACCCTCTGGCCGCGGTAGCCCTTTTTGAGCCGGAGGTATGCAGTTTTCAAAGAGGCCTGGTGGAAGTAGAACTTGCCAGCCAGCGGCTGGCCGGCGTGACCTACTGGAAGCCGGACGAGGGCGGTCCACATCATGTGGCGCTGAAGGTTAAGGCGGAAAAATTCTTTGAGCACTTCTTCAGCCTCTGCGGATAAGGGCCGGGCGAGACGGCTAACGATAGAGTAAATACTTTTCCCGTTTTTTCCGGAATTCTTCAAGTTCTGTCTGGTAGGACTGGATGATTTTTTCTGCCGGTTCGCCAGAAACCAGTTTTTTCCGGATCAGGTCGGTTCCGTTAGCGTTGTCAAATCTTCTGATATGGTCGGCGTCCAGCCGCGCCAGATTAAACTTTTCCGGATAGAGAGAAAAAAGCGTGGCCATAATGTGGTAACTGGTGGCTACCGGCCGGAAACTGCTTCTCTTGGTGATAATGAGGCGACATCCCTGACAGAAACTGTCCCGGAAAAGGAAAGCGAAAGGAGAAAAAAAGAAGGGCTGAAACCACACGCCAGGCAATTGTTTCCGGTTAAGGGCTTCGGCTACCTTTTCCGCATCCATCCAGGGCGCGCCGAAAATCTTGAAGGGTAAGGTGTAACCTATGCCCACACTTACCAGACCAAGTTCTCCGATGAGACCCGTCACCGGGTAAAACCAGGGTGAATCTGGTTCCGGGATGTTGGGTGATGTTGGTACCCAGATTAAACCGGTGTTTTCCCAGTCCATATTCCGGCGCCAGCCTTCCATTGTTACCACCTCCAGGTCGCAGCCGATCTTCATCTCTTCGTTGAAAAAGCGGGCCAGTTCGCCGATGGTCATGCCGTGAACATAGGGTATGGGTCCAGCGCCGATAAAAGATTCAAAGCCGGGTTTTAACACCGGGCCATCCATTAGAAAGCCGCCCAGCGGGTTTGGTCTATCGGTAATGAGCATTTTTATCTGCCGTTTAGCCGCTTCCTCCATGCACAGTTTCATCGTGGAGATGTAGGTGTAGGACCGGCAACCAATGTCCTGGATATCAAAGATCAGAACCTGAACATCCTTCAGCATTTCCGCAGTCGGCCGCCGGGTGGCTCCGTAAAGACTGTAGACGGGAACATTCGTCCTGCTATCCCGGGAGTGGGAAACTTCCCCCTGAATACCCCCGCGCACACCGTGTTCCGGACCATAAAGGGCTACCAGCTGCGTCCCGGGAAGGTCAGCCACCAGGTCCACGCAAGACCGTAACCGGCTATCCACGCCAGTGACATTTGTAGCCAGACCGACCCTTTTTCCGGCAAGGAGATGACTCTTTTTTTCCACCAGGACTTCAATCCCGGGTTTGACCACATTTTTCATGGCACTTTCCTCATGGCTGCTGGTTTTGCCTGACCTTAAAAGAAAAAGGCTGAGAGTAAAAAGAAGGACTGTTGTTCCCACCCAGAATGTTTTTTTCATCGGTTGGCTGGCTCCTTATCCTTCGGTTTCGGTCTTTCTCTCATGAAGGCCTGGATTTCCCTGTTTTTCAGGGGCCGGTACTGGCCTGGCTTGAGAGAACCAAGAGAAACACGACCAATCCGCACCCTTTTCAGGGTTAAAACATGATACCGCTGAGAAGCGAACATCCGGCGAATCTCACGCTTTTTACCTTCAGTCAGCACCAGTTTCAGAACAGTTTTTCCCGGCAACTGTTTCAGAACTTCTATGTGCCGGGCCACCAGCTTTTCTCCATTGTCTTCAATTCCCTCTAAGAAAACTCTGGCATCCTGAGACCGGAAAGGAGGAACTACAGTTACCTGGTATTCCTTTTCCACCTGATACCGCGGGTGGCTCACCTTTTCAGCGAAATAGCCGTCGTTGGTTAGAAGCACCAGGCCGCACGAGTCCCGGTCCAGCCGGCCAACCGGGAAGAGACGGCCCAGGCTGGCCGGTAGCAACTGGGTGACTTTCTTCCTGGCAAAGGGGTCTTTAAGAGTGCAGGTGTAGCCTGAAGGTTTATTCAACGCCAGATAAACCAGTTGCTGGCGAAGCACCGCTTTTCCACCAACCCTGACCGCTGCGTTTTCCGGCACATCAAAATAGGGCTGGGTAATTTTTTCTCCGGCGACTTCTACCAGGCCAGACCGAATTAACTCTTCAGCCTTTCTTCGGGAGCAAAGACCAGCGGCTGCCAGAAACCGGTTCAGTCTCATATTAATAAGTTTAGCATGCCGGAACCTGTTGCTGAAGGCTTCCTCTTTTTTCCCGGTCGTTATAAAATAGCACGCCTATGCCGGGAAGCCATAAGGAGGCAGAGTGAGAAAGAAAGACAGGGAAAAATTTTCACCGGTCAGGGTCAGACTAAAGACGGGGCAACCATGCAAAATCAGGTTTCTTCAACCTTCAGATGGGACAAAACTGGCAGAGTTTTACCAGAGTGTCCCGGAGGAAGACCTTCGTTTTTACCACCCTTATCCTCTCACTAGAGACCAGGCTTTTCAGAATGCCAGGGAAGCCTTAAGTCCTGATAGGGTGGTACTGGTTCTGGAAACTGACTGCGGCCAGCTGGCTGGTTATGCCTGGTACCGCTGGCGGAAGTGGGCGAAGAAAAGCACCTTCGGGATGTGTATCCGGCGTGAGTTTCAGGGAAAAGGAGCCGGGAAAACGCTGATGAGTAGATTGCTGGAAGTTGCCAGGAAGGTTGGACCCCGGGTTATGTCACTTACGGTGCAGGTGGCTAACCACCCGGCCGTCAACCTTTACCGGCAGATGGGTTTTGTTATTCTCCGGCAACAAAGGCAGGAACACCGGGGATATCCGCATTTTGCCCCGGAACCTGAATATTATATGGAAAAACGGGTCCGGTAGGCGAAAAGATTATCCACCGGTAAAGCGTTCTTCGTCCCCGAAAAACCTGCGGTAGAGTCCCACCGGAAACATGAGCATACGCATGGGCCATTGTCCCATCAGGTAGTTAATGACGGTGGAGGGAGAAGCGCTACTGGGCTCATGAATCGCTGCTGCCAGGGGAATGCAGAGAAGCCGGCAGACAAAACTGATGAAGAAAAGCAACTGGTAGTTGTTCCAGGTCCTGCCCAGCAAAAATAGTTGAAAATTGCTGGTGTGTCTGAGGAGAAAACCGCCGGCCATGGCGCCGATACCCCCGAAGATACCGGTGAGGGCAGTCACAGCCGCAACAAAAGTGGAGCGATTCTTCCGGGGAGACATCTTCAGCATGTAACCATTGTTGGCAATGGCATTTCCTGAGTTCAGCATGTTGTCAAAGAAGAAAACGATGGGCAAAACCAGGGCTACCCATCTTCTGGAAACAAGCATAAAAGTTAAGGTCACTCCTGGTTTCAATGAGGTGCAAAAAGTGAGCACTGGCCTGTGGCCATGACGGTCGGTCATCCAGCCCCAGGCCCTGGCTACCAGAGCGCCACCCAGACCGGTGGTGGACCAGATTAAAGTTGTCTTCCAGAGCGGAACTTTCATCACCTTCAGGACGTAAAGTTGCATGAAAGAAGCCCCCAGCATCACCGAAAAATTGAAACAGCAGATGTAAGCCAGAAAAGAACGATACTGGTGATGACGGAAGGGTTCCAGAACCTCCCGGAAAATGTTAGCCTGAGGAAAGCGGATGTTCTCCGTTTCCGGGACCAGTTTGAAAAGAAGAATGTCGGTCACGCCTGCCAGGACGCCCACGGAACAGGCCAGCGCGTAAAGACTGACCGGAGAAAGTTTCTGGCAGGAGTAAGCCAGCCAGCCGGCTGTCAGGTAGGAAACTGTCCAGATTAAGGTCATCCACCTTTGCCGGCCACCCCAGTACCGGTTGAGAATGCGCTGGGGAATCAGGTCCGCCATCCAGGAAAACCAGACCGGAACGATGAGGTTGCCCAGGGCGCTGCTCACAACCAGCAGTCCGATAAGGATTCTGAGTTTTAACTCCTGGTTCATCGCGGGAAACAAAAGGGGTAGAAAAGCCACCGGAAGGTAAAGCATCCGCGCGGCAATCGCCAGGGTCATAAAGTAGGGTTTTCTCCTGGCAATCCGGTTGGTGAGCAAAGCTCCAGCAAACTGCATTACCAGCATCAGCATTGGCAAACCGCTCAGTAAACCGAAGTGCACTTCTGAGGCGCCCAGAGCCCGGAAAAATTCTGTCGCCAGAGGCGAGGTGGTGAAGGTGGTGTAAACCATCGCCAGGCAGCCAGCGACGGTTACTACCGTGAGCGATTCAAGTTTCCCCTGGAGCATGGGCTGACCTTTCTCTCAGATGGTTATTCTTCTTCCACCATCCGGTCGTAAAATTCCACGATGTTTTTATAGTCTTTCCCTTCCATAAAGCGCATAGCTTCCCGGGGATGCTGGTTCAGTTGACCGGAAATCATATAAGGAATGTCGTAGCCCCAGCGTAAAGTTTCTCTCATCGGTTCAATGTATTCCTGGATGCACTTGAGCAGGGGTCTGATTTTAAACTTGGGGTTGTGCAGAAAACCAAGCAGGAGTTCCATCTGGCAGTTGCCGGCACCCCGGCCCAGCCCGGAAAGACTGGCATCCAGTCGGTTGGCTCCCAGGATTAAGGCTTCAATAGTGTTGGCGTAAGCCAGTTGTTGATTATTGTGGGCGTGAATACCCACTTCTTTTCCGGCCGGCCTGGCAAAACGCAGGTACTTAATTGTGAGGTCCCGAATCTGCTCGCTGTAGAGAGCGCCGAAACTATCAACCAGGTAAATCGTGCCTACAGGTGTGTTCACCAGCACTTCCAGGGCATCATCCAGTTCGTGTTCCTTTACCGTGGAAATGGCCATCAAATTGACCGTGGTTTCGTAACCTTTTTCGTGGGCGTCCTTAATCATTTCCACGGCAGTGGGAATCTGGTGGATGTAGGTGGCGACCCGGACAACATCCAGAACACTTTTTTCTTTAGGCAGAATGTCCTGGTGGTAGTCTGTTCTCTCCGCATCAGCCATGACCGCCAGTTTCAGCCCGGTGGAATTATCTCCGACAATCCGGCGCAGGTCATCTTCGTCGCAGTATTTCCAGGTGCCGAACTGGTCCGGAGTGAAAATTCTTTTGGAGGCTTTATACCCTAATTCCATGTAATCAATACCGGCTTCCACGCAGGCCTGGTAAACGGCCCTGACAACCTTGTCGTCAAACCTGTGGTTGTTCATCAGGCCGCCGTCTCTGATGGTACAATCAAGAACCTTAATCTCTTCCCGAAAAGTAACCCATTTACCCTGAGGTTTACCCAGTTCGTCCAGTGTCATAACCGCCTCCTTGAAGACTGCCGTTCCTTTAGCGCTGTTAAGGTGTTTAAGGTAAAGTTTAGCACAGAGAGAGCGTCTCTGGTATTTGCGGCTGCTGCGGTATCCTTTACAATAAAGAAGATGGCGAAAACAGATTTTCTGCCAGTTTCTCGGGAGGAGATGCTATCCCTGGGCTGGCGGGGGATAGACATTCTTCTGGTCTCCGGCGATGCTTATGTGGACCATCCCTCTTTTGGGGTGGCGGTGATTGCCCGGGTGCTGGAGGCAGCAGGGTATCGGGTAGCCATCCTGCCGCAGCCAGACTGGCGTTCCCGGGAAGAATTTCTTCAGTTTGGCAGGCCGAGGCTTTTTGTCGGTATTACCGCGGGCAACCTTGATTCTATGCTGGCTCACTACACCGCCGCTCGTGTTCCCAGAAAGGTGGATGAGTATTCCCCTGGTGGGCTACCTAAAAAAAGGCCTGACCGGGCCTGTCTCGTCTATGCTAACCGCATCCGGGAATGTTTCCCTGGCATCCCCATTGTGTTGGGCGGGATTGAAGCCTCATTAAGGCGGCTGGCTCACTACGATTACTGGTCAGATTCGGTGCGGCGCTCCATTCTTGTGGACAGCCGGGCAAACTGGATTGCCTACGGCATGGCAGAAAAGGCAGTCCTTGAAATTGCCCGGCGGCTGGCTGAAGGTGAATCTCCGGAGAGTATCAGGGAAGTACCGGGAACGGTCTGGGTTAGCCCGACAGCGTCTGGCCTGCCGGCAGAAAGTGTTTTCCTTCCTTCTGAAGAGGAGGTAAGGGAAAATAAGAACTCTTTTGCAGAAGCCTTTCGTCTATGGTACCAGCAGTTAGACCCCCGCCGGGCAAAGCCGGTGGTTCAGGGTTCAGCCAATCGCTACCTGGTTCAGATGCCTCCTCCTATGCCCTTGAGTCCGGAAGAATTAGACAGGATTTACAGCCTGCCTTTCACCAGGAAGGCCCATCCCGTTTACCAGAGACAGGGTGGTGTGCCGGCGCTGACCACAGTAGCCACTTCAATTACCGCCCATCGGGGTTGCCCTGGTGGTTGCGCCTTCTGTTCTCTGGCGCTCCACCAGGGAAGATTGGTTCAGAGCCGGTCAGCCGAATCGCTGTGTGCCGAAGCAGACTATCTCAGCCGGCAGAAAGATTTTCGCGGGACCATCAGTGATGTTGGCGGTCCCACGGCCAATGTCTACGGTGCCAGGTGTCTCCTGAAAGAAGGAGTTTGTTTCCGGGAAAGCTGTCTTTATCCGACCAGGTGCCGGTATCTTTTTCTGGATGGTGGCCGGCATCTCTCTGTCCTCAAGCAGGTGGCCTGCCGGCCAGGGGTCAAACACGTTTTTGTGGGTACCGGAATTCGGCATGACCTTGTTCTGATAGACAGGTGCCAGGATTATCTTATGGAACTCTGTCGTTACCATGTGAGCGGGCATCTCAAGGTGGCTCCAGAGCACATTGCCCGGCCGGTCCTGTCCTGCATGCGGAAAAGTTATCCCGAAACCTTTGAAGAGTTTCGGGAAAAATTTAAGAGAGCCGCGGCTACAGTTAACCGAGAACTCTATCTCACACCCTACTTCATGTCCGGCCATCCAGCCTGCCGGCTGGAGCACATGCTGGAACTGGCGGAATATCTCCACCGGCTGGGATTTTTTGTGGAGCAGGTGCAGGACTTTATTCCTCTGCCGATGACCCTTTCGGCCTGTATTTTCTGGACAGGTTTTGACCCGCTCACCGGAGAGCCTGTCTATTGCTGCCGCGGCCAGGAAAAAAACCTTCAACGGGCATTGTTGCAGCCGGCTGACCCTAAGAACAGGAAAAAACTTGAGCCGCTGCTTCAGAAAACAGGAAAAATGTATCTTTTGAAACGGAAGGCCCGCCGTGTTTCCTGAGAAAATTACATCAGGTGACTTTTCGGTCCAGCACTGGCAGCCCGGGAAAATAGTTGACGGTGAAAGTCCTGCCGTGCTAAAATATTCAGCAAAAAGGGGGGGATATGCAGAGAAAGGGTTTTATCAGGTCTGCTTCTGGAAGGTCTGGCTTTACCCTGATTGAGCTTCTGGTAGTCGTGGCGATTATTGCGATTTTAGCGGCCATGCTTTTACCGGCTTTAAGTCTGGCCAGAGAGAAAGCCAGGATGTCTCTCTGCATGAGTAACCTGAGGCAGCTGGGGCTTGCCTTTGCCATGTACTGGCAGGATTATGACGATAATTTCCCCTGGGTATGGCATCCGGAGAATTACAACAACGGCCCCTTCTGGTTCGGGGCCATCGCGGTTTATACCGGAGTGGTGAAACAGCCGGTGACCAGTTCCAGCTGGGTTCCTCCTTACAGCAGTCCTTTTTACTGCCCGACTTTTCTGCCGCTGGTGAAAAAGTATTATCCCGGGACAGGGTATGCTCCCAATGGCAATGCCCGCTGGTTCATTGGTTACGGGATTTCCGTTTATGACAGGGGTGCCGGCGGTCACCCAGGAATCAGGCCACCCTGGAAATTGTCAAAGGTGACCAAGCCTTCGGAAACGATGTTATTGACAGAGGTGGCCGGCAGTAGCATCAGCGTCGTCTGCTGCGGGTATAACGATGCCAGAAATTTCCGAAGACACGGCCGCAACGCCACCTTGAGCAATGTCTATTACGGCGGACCAGGTTTACAGTTAGGTTGCAACATCTTATTTGTAGATGGCACGGTGCGCTACTTTCCGGACGGAGACAGCCTGTGGAACCAGTGGCGGTACGGACCCAATACCAAGTATCCTTTCACCTTAGGTTATTACCGGTAGTGGATGAAAAAGTTCCTTCTCCACGGCGGATTGTGTGTGATCTTGCTGGTGCTGGCTGGTTGTGACTGGAGTGACCAACAGGCTGACCGGAAAGCTGAAAAAAGTGATATTGAACTGACGGCAGAGTATCTGGCAGATAAGTGGACGGTGGCGTACCTTCACCTTTATTGCGATTTGCCAGATTTTTATTTTGTGCCGCTGGAGGAAATGACTGAATTTGATTCCAGAATAGTAAGAATCTGGGACAAAGGAGACCTTACCCGGGGTCGGTGTGAAAAGGAACTGAGAAGAAAACTGTCTGATAGAAAACTTGCTGAATACTGGCACGGTCCGTACATGGTCTGTCCCATTCCCGGAAGAACTTGCTGGATTGGCCGACACCCGGTCAAAGATGCCACCAGGGATATCTGGGGAAGAAGATACCGGATGTTCTATTACACTTTTCAGGATGTGTCCCGGCCGACGGAAACGGAAAAAAGGTTAATACCTTCCGGGGAAAAAGGCGTGATGATTCTGCTTTCCGGTGGTCCTGACGGCCGTCTGCAGTCCTGCGCCAGTGACAAAAGCGACCGAAAAAGCATGCTCACGACAGCCCCGGAAGTGGAGAGAGCCAACCACACCCATTTCCGGAATTTTGAACCGTTTCATCCCGGGATTGAAGAACCTGACCCTTTTGCCGTGCTGTCAGAAGGAAAACTGAAGGAGATGAAGGATAAAGCGCTGAAAGACTACCAGGATTTTCTCAGGAAGGAGGGACGATGAAACTTGAGATAGCCTTAGCCGTGGTTTTGCTGAGTTGCTGGCTAACCCAGGCGCAGGTGGTGCTGGTGAAGGATGGCCAGCCGAAAAGTGCTATTGTTATTGCCACCAGGGCGAAGAAGGCGGCTTCCCTGGCGGCCCGGGAGCTGCAGTACCATCTCAAACTTATTACTGGAGCAGAGGTGCCCATTGTCCGGGAAGGCGAAAAGGTGGTCGGAGTAAAAATTCTGGTGGGGGAAAGTGACGAGACAGAAAAACTAAAATTAGGGCAAGGGCTGAAAGGGCAGGAATATCTGATTAAGTTTCTCCCCGGCACAATTGTTCTTTTAGGGAAAGACCAGGACGATTACGGAGAAGTAAACTACGGCCAGGACAATCCTTCAGCGTGGAAAACCTGGCCTGGCTTGTTCCAGCCGCAGGGCACTTTATACGCTGTTTACGACTTTCTGGAAAGATGTTGCGGGGTGAGATGGTTTAACCCCACCGACACCGGCACTTTTTATCCAGAAAGGAAAACCCTGACAGTGAAGGCTACTGACCTGAAAAGAGAACCCTTCTTCCTTTACCGGGAAATTTATCCGGGTATGGCTGTGCTGGACAGATATGACTGGAGCGTTTCCGGTCTCTGGAAGGGAAATTTCAATCCGGCTGACCCGGATTATCAGGAATGGGAAAAAACTGCCTATCAGTCACTCCAGGAAAAGTTTACCAGGCCCAATGAATATGTAGAAGCCCGGAGGGGCCGAATCAAACTTTTCCTTCACCGGATGAGACTGGGCGGAGAAAAAAGGGTAGCCAACCATTCCCTCTACCACTACTACAAAGAGTATCCGCCAGAAAAGTATCCGGAAATCTGGGCCAAGGGTTATGAAGGTGTCCCGACCCAGCTTTGCTACACCAGTGAAAAACTGATTGAACTGGTCAGTAAAGAGGCGGAAGAATATTTCAAACTGCCTGAAGAACAGAGAAGATGGGGACCCAATGTTTTCGCGGTGGAACCGATGGACAACCGGGCCTTCTGCCGCTGTGAAAAATGTCAGGAACTGATTAAGAGAGGCAAGGTTTACGGTCACTATTCTTCCGGGGAGCACAGTGAATACCATTTTTATTTCGTCAATGAAATTGCCAGGAGGTTGCGGAAAACCAATCCTGACAAGATGGTTATTACCCTGGCTTACGCTTCCCACGCCAAGTATCCGGAGACGATAAAACTGGAACCGAACATTGAAGTGATGTTCTGTTTTGCCGCGAATAGAAGTCCCTTTTCCGATGGTTACCAGCACGAACTGAACCTGCTGAAGGAATGGGCAGAAAAATCCAGACAGGAGAAGAGACCACTATCCCTCTGGCTTTATTACACCTTTCCCAAAGAATCAGCCGATAACGGCAACTACTACTGCTTCCCCGGGTTTTTTGCCCACGCCATTGACAGCCAGTTCAAACTCTTCCACCAGTACGGTATCCGAGGCGTTTTTCACTGCGGCTATGGTCAGGAGGTGGAGGCTTATGTCACCTACCGGTTGATGCTTGACCCGCAGGAAAAACTGGAGAAAATCCTGGATGATTACTTCTCCAGTCTTTACGGCCAGGCCGCCGGAGAAATGAAAGGTATCTATCAGTTGATTGAGCAGACATACACCGACCGGAAAAACCATCCGGAAGGAGTTTCCAATGCTGAGGCTGCGTACAGATACATGGGAACGAAAGAGAGGATGGAGAAAATTAGAGAGTTGATGGAGAAGGCTAAAAGCAAAGCCCGGACGGAGCGGGAGAAGAAAAACATCAAACTGTTTGACTGCGCCATCTTCAGATACATGGAAAAAGGCTATCAGGTTTACCAGTTAGCCTCTTCCCTGCCCATGCTGGAGATAGGCGTTCCCGGAGTAGAAAAAGTCACGGATATAAAAACCATTGACTGGAGCAAAGGGAAGAAGATTGGACCATGGTATGAGCGGGGAACCAATACCGCCACAGAACGGAAACTGGAAGGATTTGTTTTGCACGACGGTGAAAATCTCTACTTTAAACTGGTAGATTACTGTGAGGGAGAAAATCTGGTGTCTTCTTCCATTATTTTCCCGGCTGATGACTGGGAGATTTTCCTGGCCAGGCAACGCGGTCTGCCTTACCGGCAGATTGCTTTCAGTCCCGCAGGCTTGATTGTGGTGCTCTCCAACGGTGAGATTAACTTCCGGCGCAATGTCACCATTGAGGAGCACGGAGTGAAGGTCTGGCCACAGGTGGAAAAAAATTGCTGGACCAGCGTGGTGAAGATACCGCTGAAGGATGTCTCCCTGGAAGGTTACAAGCCAGGAGAAAAACTTTATTTGAACATCGTCAGGGTTTCCTCAGGCAAGGTCAACAGGAAAAATACCCTGGGGATAGAAACCCTGGTGCCTTTTTCCAGTGTGCACCAGCTGGAAAGGCTGGCAGAAGTGAGACTGGAAAATTGAACGTGAGGAAAAGAGCAGTTCTTGGCTTTCTGTTTTCCCTGGCCGGCCTGGCTGTTTCCGGCGGCTACCAGTCAGACCTTGTCTTCTGGAAACCGCTTCAGGCTTCTCCAGGGACCCTGGCGCTGCTGCACTTTGACTCAAAAAACGACGACCAGGCAGATTTCTTCCAGGATGCCTCAACTGACCAGGTGAAACTGGAAGTAGCCGGAAAGGCAAAGCAAGTCCCGGGTAAATTCGGTTCGGCTTTATCCCTCAGCGAAGGTTCCGTGAAAGTCTTTCTGGCCAGGCCCCTGGCATATGAGTTTTCCTGGATGAGTTCAGCGCCGCAGTTTTCCGGCGAGGCCTGGGTTTACCTGGAAAGATACCCGGAAAAAGAAGGCGTCATTTTCCAGCAGCCATTCCAGGCCAATCAGCGCAATGGATGGTGTCTGAAGGTGACCCGGGACGGGGCAGTGGTGATGACCTGGAAGCGTCACGGGGGTCTTCAGAAGGAGATGCAGGTAACCACTCCGGCCGGCACGGTTAAACTGAAAACCTGGGTTCATCTGGCCGGCCTTTTCCGACACGGTCAGCATGCGGCCATCTATGTGAATGGCGAAGAGAAGGGCACGACCCTTTTTCTCAGCAAGTGGGGCCAGAATGAAGCCCCGGCTGTGGAAAAGCATCCTGGTTTTCTCTACCTGGGAAACAGTGAGCCGGGTGACAGTCTTTTCCCCGGCTACCTGGATGAGGTCAGGTTCTCCACAGACATAGTCTATCTTTTTCCCAGGCCAGCAAATTCCTGGTGCGACCCGGAAAAAGCCAGACCTCTGATTCTGGGTAAACCGTATACGCCGGACCGGGAAGAGATTACTCTTTATGTTGATGCGGAAACGCCGGAACTTATCTCCTTCTCCAGGAAAGAAGGACTGAAAGCCGTTTTCAATAAGAATCTCCCGGTGAGCCTTGGAAAGGGCGTCAGAGGCAACGGTTTTACCGGAGCGGTGGCGTTTCCCCAGGAAGGTATCCTGAACCGGAAGCAAGGAGCCTTAGAGTTCTGGTTTGCGCCGGTTAACTGGTCTAACGGTCAGTCCTTTCATCTGGGTATTTTTGGGGGACCTTTTAGCGTTTATGTTTTCAATACCGGCGTTGTCCACGCTCCCTGGGTGCCAGTTGTGGCCTATTTCAGGGACACCAGTCATTTTCCCTTTCACGGACTTTTTTCTCCGGAAAAGTGGGAACACCTGATAGTTTGCTGGCAGGACGACGAAGTGACCACCTATGTCAATGGTAAACTTTCAGCCAGCGGACAACTGACCGGTGGAACTTTTGAGCAAGTGGCTGGTCCCTGGCCCCTGAATTTCAACCAGTACGCCGCTTCCAACTGGTTTGACGAGATTTTTGTTTACAACCGGCCACTTTCTCCTGAGGAAGTGAGCAACTGCTACTGGCGCTACCGGGACCCTTCTCGCCTGAAACCGCTTCTTCCGGTGGAGGCAGACGTCAGTTACCTTCAGGGGGCAAAGATGCTTCTTTTCCGCGTGCTGCGGGGAAAGGAATCAGCCGACCACTACGCCGTGGAAGTAAGGAGGAAAACCGGTCAGGCAGTCTATTCGGGAAGGGTCAGGAACTTTTCCGGGGATGCCTGGGAGACAGAAGTTTTGCCTGAACTGACTGACGGAGACTATACCGCGACCATCAAGTTTTTCTCCGGAGAAAAAAAGGTTCTGGCCAGCCAGACAAAGGACTTCTTGGTGAAACATTTTCCCTGGGAAGGAAACAGTATCGGTAAGGAACCGATTATCATTCCTCCCTATCAGCCGCTGGTCATTCAGGGCCATAAGGTCAGCCCCTGGGGAAGAACCATTACCTTCAACAACAACGGTCTTCCGGAAAGCATCATCTCCCAGAATCAGGAAATCCTGGCCCGTCCGATTAACCTGGTGGCTTACACAGGAGACAGGGAAATCTTCCTTCAGGGAGAAAATCTCAGGTTGAAGGACACACCGGGATTGCGGGTAACCAATATGCCGGAATACCTGAAGCCGCCTCTGACCGGTGCAGTGCCCCCTCTGCAGCTGGCGAAAAGTTCCGGGTATCAGGCCGAAGTCTCTGCTCAGGGCAGACTGGGTGACCTTAAGGTAGAAGTTAGCGGCAGAGTGGATTATGACGGGTGGTACCAGTTTAAGGTGAAACTCCAGCCGGGGAAAGAACCGGTGGCCGTCAGGGCGCTGGAACTGGTCATCCCTTTAGTTCCAGAGGCCGATACTCTTTACGCCCAGGTCCTTGACCGCTCCCTTGACCCCAGCGGATATGTTAATTCTTCAGGCGAGTTCGGCGGCATTCCCCGGAAAGAAGGCTGGAGCTGGAACAGCCTGATTTTGAAAAGGAAGCACCGGTGGAAAAGTTTTGTCCCGCAGGTTTTTGTGGGGACAGGCGAGTACGGTCTCTGGTGGCTGGCGGAAAGTGCGGACGGCTGGGTTTTGGCCGATGATGAGCCCTGCGTTACAGTCAAAAGGTATCCGGCAGAAGTAAGGCTGACGCTGAAGATTATCGCCGCACCCACCCTGATTTCCGGGGAACGGGTTTTTGAGGCGGCACTTTTGCCGGTTCCAGTGAAACCCATGGTGGCCAGGTGGCGAGAGATTGGCTGGATGCAGGGGAAAGCGAGCAAGAACTACTACAGCCACGACACCTGTGGCTACCGGTACTGGGGTGACAGTGTAGACTCTTTCGCCCTGCCTTCAGAGCAGGATTATCAAAAACTGGCATCTTTCCTGTGGGACCCCGTGAAGGTAAATCCTTATTACTCCTGGTATCCTAACCAGGGCATTAGGGATGGTGTGCCTCATGTTCTTTACGGCAGTACCTGGATGACCGGGCTGGGCATGGAAGAATTCAAGTACTATGGCCGGGAATGGTTGGGAAAGGAAAACTGGAAGCCGGTGCCGGACCTGACCTTTGAGGGGGTACCAAATTATGGTAACAGTTGTCGCTGGACCACGCCGGAGCAATTGACAGCCTCCGGGGTAAACTTCAATTCTTCCTTTGGGGACTGCTTCATCTGGTACCACCAGCGTCTTCTGAAAAACTGTCCGGTAAATGGTACCTGGTGGGATAACTCTTCCATCGGCCTGATTACCGAATATGTGCCGGGCCGGGGACAGGTGGAACTCTGGAATACCTTCCGTCGTCGGGAACTTACCCGGAGGCTGGCGGTTATGTCTTACTTAGCCGGCCGGCGGCCCTGGTGGTTGCAGAACATGCATGTGGATTTTTCCTGGTGCCAGGTGGGCTGGCATATTGAAAATGACTTCTACATCCAGGGAAAGTCAAAGGACCTGATTGACCAGTTAGGTATTGATAAGTTTCGCGCATTAACCCGGACCAAAGGCGGCCTTCTACCCCAGTTACATTCCAACATGCCGGAGCAGTTCACTCCGGAAGAGAAAATCCAAGCAGCCAGGACAATTATCGGTCTGGCTCTTCTCCACGACATTGGCCAGCGAGGTTTGCCTGATTACAAGCCAGTATTCAAAGAACTTCTGGAAAAAACTGTGGGCCAGATGGAAAAGGAAATCGGGTTTTTCTCCGAGGAGGTCACTTTTGTTCCTTACTGGAGACAGAAGGTGGTATCCCTTCCGGAAAATGTTTACGCCTCTTTCTTTATCAACCGGGGAAAGGCGGTGGCTGTACTGGTCAACGCCGGAGACGGTGAAGTCTCTTTCTCCTCACTACACTTCAATCCGCAACCACTGGGACTAAACAGCGCTGGCCGGGTCAGCCACCTGGAGAGCGGCCATCCGTTAACTACCAGTCAGACTTCATCCGGTTTTTCTCTTCCTGACTTAAAGTTGCAGCGCCACCAGGTGCTGCTTCTTCTCCTTCAGTAGCTGGTTACTCTTTCCCCACAAAGAAATCAGAAAAGAAGGTTACCGGACTGCTACCCGTGGGACGGAAGTGGGCTGAGACGACATTATCCAGATGCGGTTTCTCTCCCTTATGGCCATTGCCTAAAAGAACGAACTGAGGGGCCCCAGCGTATCTGGCTCCTCTTTTGACTTCAGCGTCTAACTTCCACTCTTTTCCGTCAGAGGAACTGTAGAACCTGATGTTCTCTGGTGTCAGACCAATCTTGACCCAGTTAGCCGTAAAAGGATACCAGCCAAAAACCGGCTCCGTGCTGATAGGTGAGCCATAACGAATACCCGTACTGGAGCCTGAATAGATAAACTTCCTGGCGTTAACACCAGGGGTTGCCTGGACATATTCGCCGTTGGGCCAGACCAGGAAAAGGCTACCGCCAGAAGTGTCCATACCACCGCTGGGAGACCGCAGAATCAAGCACTGGACCGAGATGTTGTCCTGGCTGAGTGGCCGCCGGATATGGCTGTAGCCGTAATGGGCTCCCTGGATGCAGAGCCGGCCGTCAATGAAAGAAACACTGGCATGGCCTTCGTGCAGGTCCTTCTCCCAGACTGGAGAAAGTTCTGGACCGGTAAAGGGCTCAGAAAATTCAGACAAAGGCTCCCTGGGTCTGAGAGCCGGAGCTGACAGGTCTGCCTTTCTGGGAAGATATGCCCCAGTTTTACCCGCCAGCACCAGACAGAGATTTCGCGGCGGCACCGTGACGGTAAAACCTGTTTTAGTCGCGCCGGCCTTTAACGGTAATATCTCGGCTGTTTCCGGATTGAAACAGGTGAGTGTGGCGGGATTAAGTCCCATGGCCTTCCAGTCAGGTTCAAGGGTAACCGTCCGGGCGTTATGCTCAGTATTTCCTAAAACAAACAGAACGCCGTCCGGTTTCCGATAGTAACTGACCAGGACTTCCGGCGGGTTTCCCTTCAGGGTCTTACCTGACTCCCAGTAGCCGGTAAAGGTAGTCTCTTTTTCCCACGGCCGGAAAATGTTTCTGGCGCCGCGTAACCGGCAGACAATCCGGCTATCACGGTGGCCGAACGAGCCTACATCCTGGTCGTTCAGGAAGACTAACATCATCATGTTTCTGGTATCTCTGGCGAATAATTCTGCTTCCCACTGGGGAGAAGACATGCCAATCATGCCCGGCTGGCCGAACTGCCGGCCGGGGTTGTACGCCACGAAGCGGTCCACTGACCCGTAAAAACCAAGGTTATCCCTGTCTTTGAAAGGATTGTAATAACCGTGTTCGCAGGGTGCCCACAATCCGATAAAGTTGTAGGCCACCATGTAATGGGCATGAGCATGCTGGCTGTCCCGGAGGAAGTTGGGTCGGTTGTGGAGAAAGTTAACATAGGCAGCCCTTTTCCACCTTTCCCGGTAAACCCACAGTCCAGAAGAGAAAACCTTGCGACCATCTTCCCGGATGAAGCCTAAGTCTAACTCCTCGTCGAAAACCGGCTTGGGATAACCGGTATCGTCGTAAAATCCGGACAGGGGTGTGTATTTAAGCATTTCGTCGTAGGCGTAGGTGATAAAGTCTACATAACTGGGCACACACTTCACATAAGAGATAATGTAGAGGTCCTTGTTGTCCCCGTAAAACTTGTTCTGCCATTCCCATTCCCTGACCGCCTTGTTAGCATCCCAGGTGTAGCGGTCAATCCCCCATTCTCCGCGGAAAACCCGCGCCTCCGGTCTCCCTTTAGGTACGGTGCCCCAGTAATGATAACCAACGACGGCCTTATTGCCGTCAGCGATAACTTTTTCCAGTCTTTCCCGAGACTGCTTTCTTAACTCCGGGGTATCTCCAGGATGGATGATGTGGGTTCCGCCACCGCCGCTGTTGCCGCTGCCGCCAACCTGGATGATGGTCAACGGTGCATCCTGGGGGTTTCCGCCGTCCTGAATACCGCGGTAGCCTTCAATCATGGGTTTGGTCGGACCTGCCTGAAAGGCAAATTCCAGTTCTCTGCTCTGTTTCAGGGTGTACTCTTTGTCCACCAGATTGAGATAGAGCACTACCTGCTCACCTTCCCGGTAGGCTTCCACGGCCGGCGCCTCGTCGCGGATAAGCCAGCCCTTGTCACAGTCAGCCGCATAACAGAAAGAGGTATCATAGTCAGCGACCCAGAAAAGAGTGGCAAAGGTTGGCGAACAGCACACGGCCCTGGTATCCCTAAAACTATCGTAGACTATGCCCTGTTTCTCCGGCAAAAGTGCGCCCTGAATGCAGACACCCTGGGTATCGCCGGCCGCAGAATAAAATTTGGTGTAGCGGCTATCCAGCGGAATTCTAACTCTCATTCTTTTCAGAGTGACCTGGTCTTTTTCCGGACCGTATTTCACCCGGAAAAGGACAAAGCCGTCATATTCTGTAGTACTTTCAACCTCCACCTTCAGGTTGCCGCCGCTAACAGCCGCATAACCGGTCACCGCTGCCTCGCTGGTGCGGGTGAAGGAAAATGGGCTCGCTATCTTCCAGTTTATTTCCCCATCTGAAGTTTCTCCCTGAAGACTTACCGGCGCTTTCAGGTAATTCTTCCCCTGGGTGACGAAACTTTCTGGAAGACCGTTGGGCTGGAAGGTATAACGGCGTCCCCAGGGTTGAACACTGCGGTCGGTTATCTTCAGCGGAGTGTAAGGGGCAGGAACTTTCTCCCCGACACCTCTGGGATTGACCATCCAGTCAAAGATTCTCTTTTCAAACCAGTCCTCGTGTCGGGCAATCACCTGACCGCTTCTGCTGGCTACCGTAACCAGCACGGAATACTCTCCTTCCGGTAAGTTTTTGGTGCTCTGGCGCCAGACACCGTGGCAGTCGCTAAACTCTGTTAATTTGCCCTGGAGTACTGGTGTTTCCTTTTCTTTGCCTCTGGGCCAGACCTTGATTTCAGCGGAAATGCCGTCGCCCAAAAAGCCGGTTTTCTTTGCCCAGGCAGTATAGTCAACAATCACCGCCAGCCTTTCCCGGGAAGGCAGAAATCTGGGAAAAACATAAACCAGGGGTACTTCCCGGGCCGGCACAGGGATGAAACGGTCTACCGGGAAGTTTACCCGGCGTTCCATGGAAAAGAGTGGCTTTTGCTGATAGTCAGCTTCCAGCGTGACCAGGTTGAACGGCAAAAGACGCTGGTTCTTACCCAGAAGAACTTCAACTACTTCCCCTGGTTTAACGGAAACTGACTGCGTCTGAGTTCCAACCACGACCGGATCAGCTCCTTTTGTTGCCTGTCCTTTAGCCGACAGAGAAAGAGAAACTTCCTGGGTTTTCTCCGTGGGGTTAGCCAGTTCCAGTTTCAGGTTTAACTGGGCATCAATCAGATTTTGAGGGTTAACAATCCGGAAGGCTGGCGCCTGGCTGTCAAAAACGATGTCGCAGCCGACCCGGGCATCGTTAAGGCCACCGGAACCATTGAGAGCCGCCCAGTAATAGCCGGAGTAGGTTCTGTCTAAATTCATCCGCCACTTAGTGCCGTCGGCTGGAGGTACCGGTACCATGGAAGCAAAAGGAATTCTTACCTCGCAGACCCAGCGGGTGCCGTCAACGCTGTTGGCAATTTCCGCGCCGCTTTCCCAGGAGTTATGATCCTCTGCGGAATTAGGGATGAACTTACAATCCCACACGGTGCCGAGAGCGTTGATGGCAAAGTAGTACACCGGAAAGTCAAATCTTTCAATGTCCTTGCCGGAACCCGGGGCCAGCATGATTTCTACACAGTCATCGCCGATAATAGAAAGGTGGTCATGCATCACACAGGAAGCGACAATCGTATTGGTATTGGAGGCGATGGAGTCCATCGCCAGGTAAAGGTTTTCCTTATCCCGACAGACATAGAAAACAGGTTGTTCCATCCGCAGATTTCTGCTGCCAACCGTCTCCAGCAGGGTAAGAGCCGCCGCAAAATTCCACTCCCCTTCGCT
Organism: bacterium; assembly: GCA_029551285.1. Lineage (GTDB taxonomy): Bacteria > Ratteibacteria > UBA8468 > B48-G9 > DSTR01 > JAMWDF01. The sequence continues at coordinate 20,288 of JAKPFT010000018.1, forward strand.
TAGTTTGCCGTCAATCACCGGTGGTTTCTTACATGACGGAATGACGAAGAAGGGGTCGCTGGCTGAGAAAGCCACAGTCCCGCTAAGCATCAACCACATTGCTGCAAGCAGCCATTGTCTCTTCATTTTTTTCTCCAGTTTTTAGTTTTCCCGGTAGACAAAAAATTCACTGACCAAAGCAGGATTAGCCGTTGAGTCCCAGCGCTCGTCGTTCTGGAAGACCTCACCGCTTCCCTCCATCCCCCGACCAATTACCAGCAAGGCCGGAGCCTTCTGGAAGGCTTCCGGTCGGTTCCCTTCCGCCTGCAGGTTCCAGGTGCGGCCGTCCAGTGAGGAGTAGTAACTAACCCTGTCCTGTTTCAGGGAAATTTTCAACCAGAAATCGTAAAGGTTGCTGTCGGTGACGGCCATGCTCCCCGGTCTTAGTTTTATTGTTTTCCGACCAAGGCCGCTAATTACCAGCTGGTCATTACCCCCGCTGAAACTGCAGTAGTTTCCCTTAGACCAGTAAAGTTTCAGACCAGGCTGCCAGGTAACATCGGCGCCGGTTGCTGGCACCTGAAACCGGGCCTGGACAGAAATATTTCTGTATTCTTCTCCCAGGGGTCTGGCCAGGTACTGGTACTTATAGTGTTTGCCTTCAAAAATCAGTTTGCCTTTTTCGGCTTTAAGTCCACCGGTTACCTGGGCCGGGGAACAGAAAATCTGCCATCCGTTCTTGACCGGGTCAGTCTGGAAGTTATCGCTGAAAAGAACATCTCCAGCCGGGGCCAGTTGGCTGGTAAGTTCCTGGAGAGAACCAGGATTGTGGTCTACCCGCACCCGGCCAAAGTAGACCGGCACAGAATTGGGTCCCGGAGAAACATTCCGACCCTCTTCGGGCCAGGCCGATAGTGTTACCAGAACGATCTGGCCGGCCCAGGGTTGTAGGGAAACTTCCACAGGCTTCCACTCTTTAGTTCGGCTGAGCTTTTCCTGCCAGAGGAGCCGGCCGTTTACCTGCACCCCTACCCGAAGGTCAGGCAGATAGTCCGAACGTGACCTGTCAGCAGGTTCGTAAGCCAGGTCAAACTTCAACACCGGCTTTCCCTGGTTGTCCAGGGAGAGCCACTGCTCCGTATAACCCCGAAAACGGCCGGTACCGAGCGCCACGCAGGGATATTCTTTGTTACCGAGCTGGTAGTTCTTTCTTAAGACAGTCCGGTTGTAGCACCAGTCGCGGTCAGGAATTCCGTTAGCGAGGGTTTGACCGGCCGCGGCAATAAAATCGCTGCGGATGCGGCCATCCTTCGGCTGAGGTTCTTTCCAGACCAGCACCAGCCCGCCAGGGACAGTGGTCTTTATCGTAACTTCCTGATTGGCTTCAGCGGCTTTGTGGATTTCTCCGGTACTGTCCATAATTCTCAGGCATCCGTTGGGAAAAAGGAAGGTTAAGTTCGCCTGCTTTTCCCTGCCGTCGACTGTGCCCAGAGAAAGCACGCTCCAGCCAGGACTGTGGTGAAACTCAGTCAGCAGTACACCTTCGCTCAGGTTGGTGATTGTAAACGGTCCAGCCTGTTCCGTCTTTCCCGGGACTAAGTAGTAGGTTGATGCCGGATTAAGGCCGATGGGCCGGCCGTTCCTTGAGGCAGGCCAGTCCTGAACATAGCCAGGCTCAGTCATCGGGCTGGCCGTTACGCCGGAAAGTCTTACCAGTCTTGGTCTAAAGGTTTTGCCGGTCACTTCCACATATCCATCACCATAAGGCAGTTTCCGGTACTGAAACCAGCGGCTGTTCTTACCCCGGTAATAGGCCAGAACATCTTTCTCCCATCGCTCCGGCAGGTCAGGAAAGAGTTCTTCTTCAGTAAACAACCGTGCTCTGGCCAGGGACCAATCATCCTTCAGGTTAACCTCCGGCAGAGCGCCCACCAGAGCGGCCTCGTCCGGTTCTATCCCTGCTTCTCTTGTCCAGGTATAACTGCCCCAGCAAGCAGTTCGAAGGGGATGGTTTAGTTTGCTCTTGATGGAAGGATAAGCCCGGGGTAGGGTAAAATGGCTGGCGCCTTCCCAGGTGTAAAAGGTGTAGGGCACTGTCCACTGGCTCTGACACTCACTCATGATGGCCAGCTGCGGATGAGCCTGTCTCAACTCTTTCAACGCCGCAGCCTCACCATCGCGATAGAGAAAGCCATCCATAACCTTTTTCTCTTCAGGAAACATGTAGCCATGGTCAGCGCCAAGGATATCAAAGTAACAGCCGTCAGCCTTGTGGAAAGCGCAGTAATGGCCAAAGTTTCGCACCAGATAGTTTCGGACGAGTTGACTGCCTGGATGGAGCACCCATAAACCTTCCATTTCGTCCATGGTTTTGTCTTTAGGCTGATAATATCCGGTGGCGACTGGCCGGAAATGGTCATAGAATTTTTCTGGAGGTCCGTCATAATCCGGGGTAAAAACGAAGCCTTCCGGTAGCCCCCAGTTTTTGTCCTTGATTTCCTGGTAGCGCCTGGCCAATCCGGCTGGTGCATTAACTAATACCCACGGGTAATAGGCCATCCAGCGAAACCCGTATTTCTTGATGGCCGCGACCACCGGTCCTTTGGGCCAGCCTAATCTGGTCATGTAGCGGTGGTCGCCAAAAGCCACAATGCCGTTGCCGTTCCAGTAGAAAAGCAAAAGTTTTTCCGGGTTAATTTTTTCGGCCAACTGCTGATAGTAACGGTCGGCTTCCTCAGCCGGGGGTGAACCGTGAGCTCCGCCAGGTGCCCCCGTATGAACAGCGTGAATCTTTCTTACCCAGGGACAGTCGTTTTCCCAGAGGGGTTTAGCGCCGGTGGCTTTCTCAAAAGCCTTCCGGTAGTTTCGCACGGCTTCCAGCCAGGTGGGGTAAAGACCTATCCGCCAGACCACCGATGATGTCTCCAGGTTATTCTTTTCTCTATAGTCTCTTTCCGTGGTCAAAAATAGCCCGTTCCTGTCCGGCTCATGACAGAGCGTCACATTGTTTCCGGCAAAAAACTCCTTTGACCAGAAGAAGAGACAACTTTTTTCACCTTCCACCACAGCCACCGGCGGCGCGTAAAGATTATTCGCCCAGCGCACGCTGGAATTGACCACAGAGGGGTCCTCTTTGCTATACCTGGCGCCAGAGCCCAGAATGACCGAAACCGTTTTCAGGTTGGTGACCGGCAACCAGGCAGTGGCGGGCCGGGAGGCTATCTGCGTAACTCTGGTGACGGTTTTCACTAAAACTTCATCGCTGGCCGGGTCAACAGCCAAATGGTATTCTACCAGGTCCTCAGACTGGCCGTTAACCAGCTGCTGGTAAGTCAAAATTCCCTGGTCTGGCCCGGTCTGCCGGAAAAGACAGCTGGACTCTGGCCCGGGTCTGAGCACCTTTTTTTTGCCTTCCATCTTTTCCAGATGCTCCCAGGGATTTCCTTCAGAAAAGACCTCACCGGTAGTTCTATCCTTAAGGGAGACAATCACGCCCCCTTCAATTACCATCTCTAACTTCTTAGTGGTCACTGTCAGCCGGGATCCTTCTCTACGAAAGGCAGGCTGAGAAAAGAGGCTTGCCGGAAGGAACGAGAGAAGAAAAAGGCTGCATTTTCCATAAAGCAGAAGATAGCGGGAACTCAAGGGCCTCCTCTTTTGACTAAGATTTCAACATAAGACCCTTGGTGTGAACAAGGGACGATTGAAACAAGCAGAAAATCCTAAAACTTAATCACTCGTAATACCAGGGATACTTACCGGAAACCGGCGCCGGCACATTCTCCTTTCTTACCCACTGGCAGTGACCGTCCAGAAAAAGGAAATTTACACCGTTGGAATGGCGGAACGACGGTCCGCCCATGTTGCCGCTGACCTCGTAGTTATAATAAATCCAGGGAGAAGACCAGTCATTAACCCCGGGAGTGTAATATTTGTCCATAATCAGATAAAGCGCATCCGGCTTTTTCACCCTGGCCATCTTCAGCCCCTGGTAGGTCCGGCCGGAAGATGGATAGTAGCCAACCTCAGTAGGGATTCTCATGTTGTAACCGTAGTGGCCATAGCAGCGGTCACTGCCGGTAGGTGGTCTGAGTTCACTGGGGCAGACAAAAATGTTATGCTTCTTCAGTCCCCAGGAGAGTTGCCATGGCTTCGTCTTGATATATCCGCCCTCAACCAGGATGTCTGTCCAGTTGCGCATATTGCCTGGCCCGTAGTAGTAGCCGCGCGGCAAAACCAAATCATCCCAGTCGATGGCATACATCTGCACGATAGTGGCAAACTGTTTAAGATTGTTAAGACAGGAAGTCTGCCTGGCTTTTTCCCTGGCTTTGGAGAGAGCCGGAAGGAGCATCGCAGCCAGAATCGCAATAATCGCCACTACTACCAGAAGCTCAATCAGGGTAAAACCGGAAGAACCACGAGAGACCTTTCTCATCTTCCACCTCCAGTGTGACCTCTGTAAATCACGATAAAACCACCCTGACTTCCTCCTACTTCCAGTAAATTCCCCAGGGCAAGAGAGTTCTCCAGATACCCTCCACATAGTCATTCTTCCGCGGCGGCACCTGGCTGCGGGTCCAGTATTCACAATGGCCGTCAGCAAACATGATGTTGAGACCTTCACTGTGGCGATACCCTGGTCCGCCGTTAGGGTCGTTTTCATCATTGTTGTACACCTTGTAAGGGGCGTTAATGCGGGTCAGGGAAACATCCATAATCAGAAAAGTTCTATCTGGCTTCTTAATCCTGCTGGTTTTCAGTCCGCTGTAGGTTGCACCGGTGTCTTCGCGCCAGCCGATAGCCGAACCAAGATTGTCATTGTATCCGTAATGTCCGAAGTACGCTGTAGAACCGGTTGGCTTTTTTCTTTCAGAGGGGCACCAGAATACTTTTTCACCCTGGTAAGGTTCCTTTTTTACAAAACCGGCATCCTTAAGCAGCCTGACCCATGGCCGATGGTTGCCTGGTCCATAGACACGGTAGGCTGGTAGCAAATAGTCATCGTAATCCTGGGAATACATTACCGCGTAGAGCCCCAGTTGTTTCAGATTCCCCAGACAGACTGCCTGCCTGGCTTTTTCCCTGGCTTTGGAGAGAGCCGGAAGAAGCATCGCAGCCAGAATCGCAATAATCGCCACTACTACCAGAAGCTCAATCAGGGTAAAACCGGAAGAACCACGAGAGACCTTTCTCATCTTCCACCTCCAGCATGTAATTTTCCATTTTCTACCAGCAATTGTAACATACCTGAAAAATTTGTCAAATGAACGCCGGGGCTGTCTGAAATAATCTAAAGGCTGAGAGATTAGGAGAAAAGCAGAAATTCTGGAAGGGATGCCAGCTTCTGGAAAACAGCCCGAGGATAGTGGAAAAAGCAAAACTACTTCTCAGGGATTTCTTCAGTCAGTTCTATGTCCAGGTAGCCGTGGCTGCTCGTGGTATTGACCAGTTTGACGGCCAGGGTATTTTCTCCGGGGTTCAGCAAAGAAACTGGCACTACCACGTAACGGTTCCAGTAATCCGCCCAGTGGAAAAGTCTTTCTTCATCCACTAACTGGCCATTAAGGTAAATTACAGCACACTTATCACTGGCTACTCTGAGCATCAAACGCTGGCCACTGGGTATGGCCTCAACATTGAAGGTCTTTCTCCAGTAGGAGGAGCCGGAAGTTTCCAGTTTTGTTCCGATAACTTCCCTGGCCGCCTTGTTTCTCCGGTAACCAAAAACAGCTGGCAGACTTCCCTGACGCCACTGTTTTGCCTGGTAGTTTGGCTCGTACCAGTTTTTGCCTGAGGCATCCGGTAGCGGGTCAGCCGCCTGCTCTATAAAGAACCAGTCCTGGCTGCCCTTTGGCAGAAGAAGCCTTTCTTTTTTCCAGATGATGGGTGTCCCCCCGGGATATTCTGACCATTCCGGACCAAACCACTTAGTCAGAAGTTCTTTTGACTCCGGCCAGTTTTTGGTTTCGGGTTTTTCCGTCGGTGCTTTTACCGACTTGCGCAGCCTTTCCGGAATTTTAACCAAAATTTTTTGACTGTGAGGTACCGGTTCAAAACTAACCCCGGAAAGCGCCACAGCTTCTAACCGGTCAGGATAGACTGACCACAGGAGGAAAGAAAAGTCAGGTGTCTCTACCAGGCCTGGCGCTGTCACATAACTGATACCTTTCTCCTCGCCAGAGGTTAAAACGTGGATATGGCCGGAAAGCGCGAGAAAAACGTTGCCACACCGTTGCATCACCTGCCGGATTTGGGCCGCATTGGCCGGTGGCGCCCAAGTGGGAATGACCGGGCCGGAGTAAAGCGGCGCATGGGTGAGGACGATCACCGGCTGCTCCGGGTAGTCAGAAGCAACACTGGCCAGCCCTTCCAGACTCTTTCTGTCAGCCAGTTCCACCATGCCGCTGAAACGGCTGGTGTAGGTCTGGAAACCGGCAAAGATGAAACCGGCATAAGAGAACCAGAAGTCCGGGCCGCCATAACTGAAGGGCATCACCTGCTCCAGACCGAAGTCGTGGTTGCCCGGCACATTAAAAAACGGCGTTTTCATCTTTCCCAGGAGAGAAACTAACTCAGGCCAGGCTTCTCGGGCATGGCCGGGGTTTTCCAGGGCGTCTCCAGTAATCACCACCAGGTCTATCTGGTTTTTGTTGACCCAGTCTGCCAGGCGAAGAAGCACCTCTGGCATTCGGTCAAACTTTCTGGTGCTCCTGGTAGCCATCTCTTTCCAGGGAGTCTGCTGGAGATGGCCAGAATCTACAAAGTGGATGTCAGAAAGATGGACGAAGCGAAAAAGAGGTTTTTCTGCCGGAAGAACTTTCCCCGTGAGAAAAAAAAGAAACACCAGGGAAAAAATGAAAGCCAGGTTTGTTTTCCCTCTCACTGCCAAATTCTTTCGTCCTTAGTTGTAGTTCAATTAAAAAAAGCCGGTCCGAACCAATATGTCCTTTCTATTTTTTTGTAATTCGTATACCACTTTTCCCTACCGTATGTCAATTTGACAGTTTTTCGCTGGCGCGTTAGCAGCAGGTCATCCTCTGGTGCGGAAAGGAGAAAATGGCTGAGGAAACCCAACATTCTTTTGGTTATCTCTGACCAGCATAACCGGCACATTCCTGGCTGCTACCGGAACAATGTGGCGGCCACGCCCAACCTTGATGCCCTTGCGGAGAAAAGGGGTAGTCTTTGACAATGCCTGTTGCAGCTACCCGTTATGTGTCCCTTCCCGAATGAGTTTCATGACCGGGAGATTGCCCCACCGTCTTTCTATCTGGGATAATTACGGTTTGCTCCCCTCAGCCATTCCTATCTTTGCTCATGCGCTGGAACACGGAGGATACGAAGCGGTGCTGTGCGGACGGATGCACTTTCTCGGCTATGACCAGCGCCACGGTTTCAAAAGCAGGATTTTTCCCGAGGTTTCTAACTATGCCGCCGGCTTGCTTTACGACACAGACGGTTGGCAACCTTCCGCGATTGAAAAAAGCGGGCCCGGCCGCAACCATTACCTCTTATACGACCGCCTCTGTGTGCAGGCTGCGGAGAACTGGCTGAGAAAAAGGGTTGCCAGAAAAGAAGATAAGCCGTTCTGCCTGGTCGTAGGACTGACCGGGCCGCACTGTCCGTTTGTATGTCCGGAGAAACTTTTCTGGAAGTATTTCCGGCAGGTGGATGTCCCGGTGTATTCTGCGGATTATTTTCACAGGACCCATCCCTTTCTTCGCCGCTACCGCAAAATCTGTGGTATTGAGGATTTAAGCGAGGCGGAAATCAGACGGGCCCGGGCAGCCTACTACGGCATGGTGGAGTACGATGACCGGCTGATTGGCCATCTCGTAGACAGAACCAGTTTTCTGAATCTACTCCTGGGGGAAAGAGACAAAAGAGAGGTTCGGGCTGAGCTTTGCGACCGGCAGTTAAGAGTTGGTCCAGCCATGATGCTCCGGGAAGGGGCTAAAAGTGCGTTTATTATCACGGCGAACAGCCTGAACTTTTCAATCTGAGAAAAGACCCTCACGAGGAACATAATCTGGCCGGCGAAGCGGCCTTTCAGAAGAGACTGTAAAGAATGCACCGGGCTATTCTGAAGGACTGGCATCCAGAAGAAGTCATCGTCAAAGAACGAGAGGCCAGTCGGCTTTACCGGTATGTCCTTTCACTTCCCGGCGATGTTAAATTGCTCCAGCGAGAATACTGGCGGAGACCGAAAAACTACGGGTGGGTAAAGAAGGTGTAAGAATATCTCAGGTTTTGCGAAAAAACCCAGGGGGGACTATATCCCTGACTGGTTTATTTTCCGTCCTTTTCCGACCAGGCGCTGAAATCAGCCACTGTTTTTTTCACCAGTTCCCCGCTTTCCAGGTCCAGAATGAATTCTAAGGCTGTATCGTCGGTTATCCAGACACGGCCGAAGAACCATTTCTCGTTTAACCAGAGGAAAAACGGCTCACACCTGCCGTGGTCTTTCAGGTGAAGTTTTATCGCTTTTGTGCCAGCCGGGCCAACCAGGAAAAGACTGGAATAGTAAGGCGGTTCCTTCTCCCGGTTGTCCGGGAAATAAACATAGTAGGCCGTCTTCTTCTCCGAATACTTCTTCTCTTTTTCCACCGCGTAGATGGCCACCTGACCAGTAAGAATCTGGACCTGAAGGTGTCTGGAGAAAATTTCTGCATCTTCCCGGTAGCGCACCAGAGATTTTGCTGGCGGACCGGCTGCGGCTGGGAGACAGCCTGTCAGGAAAAGAGCCAGAAACAGTTTCTTCGTTGTCAGTTTAGCCCCCTTTTGAAAAACGATACCTGGGCGGACATCTTCTGTCAAGGCCTGTCCTTGCAGATAAGACGGGGAAGGACTATACTTTTGACGGTCTATCCTTTGTCTGGAGCCAGATATGCCACCACCGATGGGTATGGGCGGCCACCTTTTCCGGGGATTGGGTGGACCGCATGAGGAACAATCAGGCGGAAGGTTGCACTGGAAGCGGCTGCTCGGTTACCTTGCCCCGCGCTGGCCGCTGGTGGTGGTAGCATTGTTTCTTTCTCTGAGTATTACCGGATTAAGCCTGGTCCCTCCCCGGTTGATCGGTCTGGTCATTGACAGGGCTATTGTCAGCAAGAACCTTCAGAGCCTGATGTGGCTGACTTTCCTGCTGTTTTTAGCCTATGGGCTGGAACACGGCCTTACCGGAGTGAAAGGCTGGCTTTTAGGCAAGTTGGGACAAACTGTTATCTTTGAACTGTGGCAGGATGTCTACCACAATCTGCTGCGGCTTTCCTTTGATTTCTACGACGCCAATCAGACCGGAAACATTATGTCCCGGGTCACCACTGATGTTGGAGCGGTGGAACGGGTGATTGTGGAAGGGGTGGACATGCTGGTGGTAGCTTCTCTGACGCTGTTAGGCGTCACCGGAATCCTCTTTTTCATAAACTGGAAACTGGCGCTGATTACTTTAATACCAATACCTCTTCTTCTTTTTGTAGCCTGGCTGGCGACAGAGCGCATGCATCGGGTCTACCGGGACGTACGCCGGAAAATGGGCGAAGTCAGCGCCCTGCTGCAGGATAGCCTCTCCGGTATCAGAGAGATAAAAAGCTTTGCCCGGGAAGATTATGAACTGGAACGCCTCTGTGTCAGAAGTATGGATTACCTTTCCAGTAACCTGGAAGCCATCAAACTCTGGTCTTTTTTTTCGCCGACCATCATGAGCCTTACTTCCCTGGGCAGTTTTTTGGTGCTGCTTTTCGGCGGCCGTATCGCCATCCTTAGCGGCACATTAACCCCCGGCCAGATTGTTTCCTTTCTTTTTTATGTAGGCCCGTTCTACCAGCCGATTCAGAGACTGAACTGGTTCAACCATATGCTCCAGCATGCCCGGGCTTCCAGTGAACGCATCTTTGAACTGATTGACGCTGTTCCCAGAGTTAAAGAAAGGGAAAAACCGGTCGTTCTGCCGCACCCTATCCGGGGAGAAGTGGTCTACCGCGAAGTTCACTTCTCCTACGAGAATGGCCGGGAGGTTCTCCACGGCATCTCACTGGAGGCCAGGCCTGGTGAAATTGTCGCTTTGGTGGGTCCCACAGGTGCCGGCAAAACTACCATCGTGAGACTCCTGCCTCGCTTTTACGACGTTGACTCCGGAAACATTCTCGTTGATGGGGTGGACATCAGAGAACTTTCCCTGAAACAGTTGCGCCAGAGCATCGGGATTGTGATGCAGGAACCTTTCCTTTTCAACGGAACGGTGCTGGAAAACATTGCTTACGGAAAACCTGGCGCAACCATGGAAGAAATTGTTGAAGCCGCGCGCCTGGCCAACGCCCATCAGTTTATCAGTGCTTTTCCTGAGGGTTATGACCAGCAGATTGGAGAAAGAGGTATCAGGCTTTCTGTCGGGGAAAAACAGCGGATTGCCATTGCCCGGGCTTTGCTGAAAAACCCGCCAATTTTAATTTTAGATGAGGCTACTTCTTCGGTGGACAACCAGACGGAGAAACTTATCCAGGAAGCCATTGAGCACCTTCTCCAGAGCCGCACCTCTTTTGTCATTGCCCACCGGCTTTCCACAGTACGGCATGCCCACAAGATTCTGGTGGTGGAACATGGCCAGATTGTGGAATCAGGGAGACACGAAGAGCTGGTAGCTGCTGGCGGATTGTATGCCAGACTGTATCACAGTCAGTGGCGTCTGACCGAGAAAATCACCAAAGTAGCCCCAACGGGATTCGAACCCGTGTCTGATGGCTGAGAACCACCTGTCCTGGGCCTCTAGACGATGGGGCCACTGATTTGTTTCGCCTGTTTTCACACAAAAAGCCGTGTTCAGCCTGAATTATGTTACTGTTTCCTGCCTTTACGGTCAAGAAGTCTGCTGCAAAAGGTGCTGACAGCGGGTCTTTCTGGCCGGAGGAAAAGCCAGTCTACTCGGTTGAATGGTACAATTAGAGAAACGAGGCCAACAATGTCCAGATATTACGAAACAATCGGCTGCCTTCACATCCACTTTCCTCTCTCCCGGGGCCGGCAGGCTTTAAGATACCTGGGCGAGGAAGCCAGGCAGGCCGGGGTTGATTTCCTTGTGACCAACAGCCACACACCCAGAAACAGCCACCGGAAGGCGAAGACAGAGTACCTCTTTCGCGAAACCGGTTATCGTGCCGGCACACTGGTTATTGTCGGAGAAGAACTGGACGACAACTTTCGCCACGATAGCCACTGCCTGGTGATTGGAGCCAGGGGCTGGGTAGGCCGGCAGTTACCTTTCCAGAAGACGCTGCAGAAGGTTAAGTCTGATGGCGGGTTGATTTTCATTGCCCATCCTGACGGCCAGCACCGTCTTTTCTTGCGGCGGATTGACCACCGCTGGAAACGGACAGAAATAAGTGAATACCACGGGCTGGAGATCTGGTCGCTTCTTTTTGACTGGGCTGGCGCTACCTCTCTCTGGAATTTGCCCTTTCGGTACTTTCACTTTCCGAACAGGCTATCGGGTCCCTCTTCTGCCACGCTGAGGTTCTGGGAAGAAAAAGCCAGGGAAAGGCCTCTGGTGGGAGTAGCCGGACTGGATATCCATCCGTTGCTTTTTCCCGGCCTGGACCTGTGCCGGAAATTTCGTTACCGGACAGTGTTCCGAATCCTCAGAAATCATCTTCTTCTGCGCCATCCCCTTTCCGGAGACGCAGAAAACGACCGAAAACTTATTCAGGAAACATTAGCCGCTGGCCGGCTTTTTGTGGCCAGGGATGGCCTGAAAGACAGCCGTGGATTTTTCTTTGGTTCTGAAGAGGGAAAAATAGTGATGGGCGAAAGAGCCTGTCCCGGCGTCAAAGTGGAGGTGGCTGTTCCTTTTTCCGGGTGGTTGCGGCTGTACCATCGGGGAAAACTCTTCATGGAAAAAGAGGGTAGTTGGCTGCGGACTTCGCTGGAGGAACCAGGTGTTTACCGGGTGGAGGTTTTTTACCAGGGCCAGCCCTGGATTTTTTCCAATCCCCTTTATGTTACCGGGGAGAAATGGTAGAATAAACAAGAGAGAAACCATGATTTGACGGAGGGAAACCTATGCCGGTGAAAAAGTTTAAAGATGTGGTGTGCAGAAAATGGCTTCAGAGAGAGACGAAAAATGTGGTGGAAAAAGAGGGCCGCAAGTTTTTCTTCTGCAGCCCTGCCTGCAAGGAAAAGTTTGAAAAAGATAGTGAAAAATACCTGAAACTGGTCGGCTGATGGTTCAGGAAGCTATCCCTGAGGTGGTCGCGCTGGATGTGGAAACCACCGGACTATATCCCCACCAGGGTGATCGCATCTGCGAGATAGCGCTCCTGAGGATTAAAAGCGGCCAGGTTGTGGAAAAATTTGTTACCCTGGTCAATCCGGAAAGAGAACTCTCTTTTGGGGCTTACCTGATTAACCATATCAGTCCGGAGATGCTGGCCAGCAGCCCGAAATTCCGTGAGATTGCGCCGCTGGTGCGCAACTTCCTTCAGAAGAGAACCCTGCTGATGCACAACGCGGCTTTTGACTTGTCATTCTTGAAAACCCAGATGAATAATTGCGGTCTGGTCTTTCCGGAAACTGAACTGGTGGATACCCTGGAGCTGGCCAGGCGCTTTTTTAATCATTCCAGCAACGCGCTCTACTCTCTGGCGGAAGAACTGAAAATCAACTTTGACCGAACCGCCAGACATCGGGCAGAACCTGATGCCTGGATGGCTTATCTCATCCTGAAACACTTCCTGAAGGATTTGAAACGGAGCGGTATTGGCTGGCCCGATATTGTCTCCAGCACTGCCAGGATTGACATTACTCTGAAAGTCCTGGAAATACTTCCGGGTAGACTGGCCGGGGCTCTGGGAAAGAGGAAAAGAGTGCCGATTCGCTATGTGGAAAAGGATGACCGGGTAGTAAACCGGGAGATTGAACCCGTTGAAGTTTTGAGTGAGCACGGTGTTCTCTACCTGCTGGCCTACTGCGTAGCCAGCCGCGAGGAAAGGAAGTTCCGTCTTGACCGGATTGTGGAGGTTATGGAAAATATAGAATGAAGTGTTAGAGAAATCGGTTTCTTGCGGTATCCTTTCCTCACGACGGCAAGCCGATAACTTTAAACATTCATTCGGGGAGGACAAAAGGTGAATGACAATCATTCCGGGGAGAAGTCGCCCAGCCTTATTAAGAGAATCTGGTTCTCTCTGCTGGCGCGATTCCGGACCGCTCCGGGAAAGGAAGTTGCCCGCGACCGGGGCAAGGTGAAGTGGTTTAACAGAAGCAAGGGATACGGCTTTATCGCCCGCCAGAACGGTCCCGATGTCTTTGTCCATTTTTCCGCGGTGGATGGAGATGGGGAGCGCAGCCTGCAGGAGGGACAACTGGTAGAATTTGAAGTGGTGAAGAGTGAGAAAGGCTTACAGGCAAGACGGGTAAGAAAAATTTAGCCAGAAGGATTAGCGGCTTCCAGTGGTTAAGGATAGGTTTCGGATGGAAGATGGATATCCCAAAAGTGCGGTTTCTGCTCGCAATTTTCTTATTGTCGGTTACGCTGGTGCCAGCCGCCGAGACAGACTGGTTGAAACTGGCTGTCAAAGCCCACCAGGAGGCACTCTACAGTCTTTCCAACAGGCAGATTGAAAACTTTCTAAGGACCCATAACCAGGACCCCCGGCGTGATTTTGCCTATCTTCTTCGGGCCGTGAATTACCTCCAGCTGAAGAACTTCCCGGAGGCGGAAAGTTCTTTGTTGAAACTTCTGTCTGACTTTCCCCAATCGGTTTATGGCCGGGAGGCTTACCGCTATCTGATATTAGTTCGTCTGCAGCAGGGCAAAGTGGAACTGGCTTTTTCTGATTACACCACATTCGGGGAAAAATATGGCCAGGATGACAACCTCTCAGCCCAGGTGGGTCTGGCTTTGTTTTCGCGGGGCGTGGTGCTTTTCAATCAGGGGGAGAGAAAGGGCAGCCGGGAAATTTTTCAGAAATTTTTGAATGCCTTTCCCGGTCAGGAACAGGTCGCTTCAGCCTTTTATTATCTGGGGTTGATGGAGTATCAGGAAAACCGCTTCCGGGAGGCCATCAACTATCTGCAGAAAGCCAGAACTGGAAAAATGAGTCAGACGGTGCTGGCAGACATCTATCTGAAACTGGGCGACTGCTATCTCAACAGCCAGCAACCGGAGGAAGCGGCGCCATATTACCAGAAGGTACTGTCTGATTTTCCCGGTTTTCCCCAGCGTTCAGCAGTCTACTATAATCTGGCAGTGATTGCCCGCCGAAAAACTGACTATGACCAGGCGCGTTCCCTCTTACAGCAACTTCTAACCGAAAAGACCACTCCGAAAATGGCAGCGATGGCTCTTCTGGAATTGGGCCGGCTGAGTCTGCTGGAGGAAAACTGGTCCCGGGCCCAGGGTTACTTTCAGGAAGTTATCGGGAAGTACCCGGAATCGGAATTTCTGCCTGAAGCTCTGCTGCAACTGGGTTTAATCAATTTCAATCAGAACAATCTGCAGGTCGCTGCTGATTACTTTCAGAAATGCCTGGAGCAGGCCCGGGAAGAGCCGATGAGAATTCAGGCCTTTTTTGGTCTGGGGTACACCTTTTACAAGTCTGACCGGTTAGCGGAAGCCAGACAGCAGTGGAACCAGGTTCTGGAAAGAGCGCCTGGCAGCACTTTTGCTTCGGAAGCACTTTTTCTCCTCGGCAGGAAAGAATTTGATGCCGGAGATTATCTTTCCGCTTCCCGGGATTTCCAGACTCTACTTTCCCGATTTCCCGAAAGCAACCTGTCCCGGCTGGCGCTGCCGTTGCTAATAGAAAGCCTCGTCCAGCAGAAAAAACTGGACCAGGCCAGTGAACTGTGTCTGAAATATCTGCCAGCGGCGAAGGGCGATGACCTCAAAGTTCTTTTCGGAAAAGTCCTTTACCTCAACAAAAACTGGGAAAGGGCCCGCCAGGTTCTTTCGGGAGTGAGTAAGGCGCAGCCTCTGTTAAAAGCAGAAGCGCTTTTTTATCTGGGACAGGTGGAACTGGCTCTGGGACGAAAGGCTGAAGCCGAACAGCATTTTCTGGAGGTTATTACCTACTACCCCGATATTGGACAGTGGAGCCGCCTGGCCAGGCAGGCGCTCGGCCAGAAAACAGAATGAAAACGGCGCGAAATGGATGGTGGCTGATTTCAGCCGGCTGGATTCTGTTGACCGGTCCTTTTCTTGGCAGTGAAAACATTCAGTTACCGGAAGAGTACATTTACGGTCAGGACCTTTCCGTCTGGAAAAGTGAGATTATGTTTTTGCCCGCGCCAGAGGTGAAGATTGATTTTCCGCCCCTTCCCCTGCCGGAATGGTCAACGGAGGTCCCCCCTGTTCAGGAAGCCACCGCTCCAGAAACTGCCGCCAGCATAGCCAGGCCGTTAGAAACTTTCCCGGTGGAACCGGAGAGGGAACGGTGGGTCAGAGTTACCGCGGGCCAAAACCAGACCCTGGGTTTGCTCTGGGTGCACCAGGATAAGACGAGCAGTTTTTCCTGGAGCCTTTCCGGAGGCGTGGAAAACAGCGCTGGCTGGCGAGCCCATCAGAACAAGAATATCTCCAATCTTTCCTGTCGTCTGGAGCCACTCAGCCGTTATGGTCCCTTTTTTCAGGTGGAGACACTCATCGGTCGCCAGCAGTTGCCTGGCCCTCTCTGGGCGCCGCTGACCGAAATTAGAAACACCTTCGGGTTCTCTGGCTGGTACCAGCAGCAACTGGAAGACCATCCTTTTTTGCTAAGCGCTCGGGAGCGTTACTACCAGATGGATGAACTCCAGGCTAATTATCTGAAATTAGCGGGAAAACTTACCCGACAGTCCTGGCAGTGGTCCAGTGAAGTGGAATGGCAGGAGATAAAAAAGGCCGGCAGCCAGACTGGTTTGCTGACAGAACTGGCGCTGGAGAAAGAAGCCTTCAGCCTGGGTCTGGGGCTTAAGGGAATCCAGGGGACCGGCCTGAGATTACTTCCCCGGGCCGAAGTTCATCTGAACAGGAACCTGAAATTTTCCCTCACCAGTTATTACCAGATAGCCGATTTCTGGGGTGAGGCTGGAAAAAGCGACTACCTGGAAATAAAGCCGGAAAGGCTAAAACCTCAGGAGGGTTACCGGCTGGCCGCAGGCTATCTCTCAAGCAACTCCTGCGGGTGGTTCTCCTTTGACGCTGGGTATACCTGGTGGAACCATTTCTATACCTGGTCTGACCAGGACGGAAATTTTCTTTACGAACCGGCTCTGATCAGGCATCTTTGGGCCACGGATTTGAATTTGAGGGCAGGTTTTAAGCTAACCCGGGATGCCGGCTTTTTCTTCCGGGCGAAGCAACTCTTCTTTGACAGGAAAATACAGTACTGGCCCGGGACAGAAATCGCCACCGGCCTGACCTGGGAACGTCTTCCTTTCAGCGGAAATCTGGGGATGATCTATTGTGGCCGGCGCCGGTTTCCGGGACAGACTCTTGGCGGATATACCAGTTGTTATGTTGATTTTTCCTGGCGCTTCAAACCCGGGGTGCTCTTCGGGATAAGCGTGGAAAATCTCACCGGGGTTTGCTACCAGGAAGTGCCCGGTTATCCTGGCCGGGGCCGCTACTTCTCCAGCAGAATTCAGGTAAATTTTTAGGGAGGAAAAAAGGCGGTGTCAAAAAAGGAATAAAAGAGGAATGAAAAGAAAGGGAACGAACTGGCTCACTGGAGAGTGCTTCGGCACCGACAAGGACTACGCCGAAATCGGTTGCTCGGCGAACTCGCTCGCACGGTGGCGAGCTCAAACACCGCCGAGTAAGGTATTGCGTCCCGGATGGAATTGCCCGGTCCGCTTACCGAACGGTGCCGCTTTTCGTCTTGTCTTGTAACTGTGCCTTCGCCATTCGTTCGCCAGTTATTCCCTTCCTTTTTTGACACAGTCGGGGGCAATGGCGGAGAGACAAGGACAGGCAGAACCAAAGAAGGAATAAAAGAGGAATGAAAAGGAAGGGAACAAACTGGCTCACTCAGAGTGCTTCGGCACAGACAAGGACTACGCCGAAATCGGTTGCTCGGCGAACTCGCTCGCCCGGAGGCGAGCTCAGACACCGCCGAGTAAGGTATTGCGTCCCGGATGGAATTGCCCGGTCCGCTTACCGAACGCATCCGCTTTTCGTCTTGTCTTGTATCTGTGCCTTCGCAATTGGTTCGCCAGCTGTCCCCTTCCTTTTCTGACACAGTGGGGGGAAGGAGAGATAAAGAATTGCAGAACCAAAAAAGGAACAAAAGAGGAATGAAAAGAAAGGGAACAAACTGGCTCACTCAAGGTGCTGCGGCACAGACAAGGACTATGCCGAAATCGGTTGCTCGGCGAACTCGCTCGCCCGGGGGCAAGCTCATACACCGCCGAGTAAGGTATTGCGTCCCGGATGGACTTCTCCGGTCCGCTTACCGAACGCATCCGCTTTTCGTCTTGTCTTGTAACTGTGCCTTCGCCATTCGTTCGCCAGGTGTCCCTTCCTTTTTTGACACAGTGGGGGAAGGGGATAAGGAGTTGAAAAACCATTGACGGAAACAAGAAAAGAGAAAAAAACAACTTGATGTCTTTGACTGTTCCCGGTACTAAAAGGGAGGAAGATGGAACGAGAAAAAGCCTTAATTCTGCTTCAGGAAAAGTTACCGAATAAGAACCTTTTCAAGCACTCGCTGGCGGTAGAAGTCTGTTTGAAAGCCCTGGCCAGCCGTCTTGGTCAGGACAGCCAGACCTGGGCTCTGGCCGGGCTGCTTCACGACATAGATTACGAAATAACTAAAGAGCAGCCAGGCCGGCATGGCCTTTTAGCCGGGGAGATTTTGCAGGGGCAGGTCCCGGAGGAAGTTATCCAGGCCATTGCCGCGCATGCTGGCCATAAAGAAAAAAGGACCCTTCTTGAAGAAGCCATCTGCGCGGTTGACCCTTTAACCGGGTTGATTGTCGCCTGTGCGCTCATCCGGCCAGAGAAGAAACTCAGTGTCATTGACACCGCTTTTGTGCTTAACCGTTTTGGTGAGAAAAGATTTGCCGCTGGCGCTGACCGGGAAGCGATTAAGGGTTGTGAAAAATTGGGCCTGTCTCTGGAGAGTTTTATTACCCTGTGCCTGGAGGCAATGAAGAAGATTGCACCGCAGTTAGGTCTGTAAAATTCAGAGACCGACCAGGGAAAGATTGTGCTGCTGGCAGAAGTCCACCACGCCAGTTTCGTTAATCAGGATGGTCCGGCCAGCCTCCACGGCTAAAACCCGGCCGCCAGAGGCAGCCATTATTTCTACAGTTTTAGGACCAATCGCGGGCAGGTCAAACCGGACATCTTTTTGCGCTCCGGCCATCTTGACCACGACAAAATCCTGGCAGAACTGGCCGCTTCTTTTCAGCATTTCGTCAGTGCCTTCCAGCCCCTCAATAGCCAGCACCGTCTGGTTTTTGACGGTTAAGGACTGACCGATGTTGAAACAAGCCAGCGCGGCCAGCACTTTTTTTCCGAAGCCAATGTCCGCCCATTCCTCCTCGGTTGGCTTCCGCTGAGTCAGGACACCGCTGGCCACAAGGTTATCCCGAAAAATTTCTATCACCGGCATAATCTTAACCCCTTCTTTTTCCAGCCAGTGGCTGATACCTTTCAACAACGTCTCATTCTGCCAGTTGGAGAAGTGCTGAAGGAAGGTTCCACCGGAAGAATCCTGCTTCAGACTGAAAACTGTCCTGTGAGGAAACCGGCCCACCAGGCCGATCTGGCCGACCTTTTCTTTCTTAATAATCTCTTTTAGCCGGTCAAGTCTGGCTAAATCAATCTGATAATGGCTGCTGGCCGGAAAGGGAACCGGTGACAGGGAAAGGAGAACAACTGGCGCCTGCTGGCTAAGCTTGGCCACAGCTTCCTGAGACATCTCATCATCCGAGACAAAAAGCGCAATCTTCTTTTTTTCCGTCATGGCTTCTATTGCCCGGTCAGGGTCACGTTCAAAACCGGTGCCTTCTCTTTGTCCGACTCCTTGATTCCGGTAAAGACTGAGAAGCTCATCTGGTGTCAGTCTGGATACAACCGCCCCCGAGTTCCATCCAGGTTTTTCTGTATTGTTTTTCTTTCCGCTTCCAGTTCTTCAAACCATTGGTCTGTCTCCCGGTCCATCCGTTCCACGATATCAGGATATTTTAAGGCCAGGTCATTTTCCTCCAGAGGGTCATCCTTCAGGTGGAAAAGCTGGGGCTGGTTTTCTTCCAGTTTGAATTCCGGAAAGGATTCCTGAAAGATATGGGTAAACTTTTCCGGATGATAAGTATATTCCCGGTCAATCTGACCCAGAGAAGGAGGAAACTCCATAGTTTCCGGAAGAGGGCCTCGTACCAGCTTCCAGTCTCCGTCTCTCATGGCGATATTGGAACTGCGCACCGGATAAAGCCGGTTCCATTGCCAGAAATATTTCCTTCTTTCGGCTTTGTTTCCCTGCAGCACTGGCCAGACGCTCTGACCATCAAGCTTCTTCAGTCCTGAGGGTATCTTTACCCCGACCATTTCTAAGATTGTCGGCAGCCAGTCCACGAAGTGAACCATTTCGCTAATCAGACGACCTTCCGGTAAATAGCCTGGCCAGCGGATGACCATTGGCACCCGGATACCGCCTTCGTAGACATTTCCCTTGCAGCCGCGAAACTGGTGGTTGTAGCGCGTGGTGGACATCTCACCGGAGCCGCCAAACTGGGGGCCATTGTCACTGGTGAAGAAAACCGCGGTTTTGTTTTCCAGGCCCAGTTGCCGCAGGTGTTCTAAGATTTGACCGACACCCTTGTCCAGGCGGCGCAGCATAGCGTAAATGGTCGCCACGCCCTTATTCAGCCCGGGTTTGCCCAGAAAGACCTTCATCTCTTCCTCCGGCGCCTGAAGCGGAAAATGAGGAGCGTTGTAACATAGATGAAGGAAGAAGGGTTCCTTCTGGTGGCGGTGGATAAACTCAAGCGCTTCCTCAGTGAAGACATCGGTGAGGTAACGGCCGTCGCTGGCAACCAGTTTTTCGTTGTAGAAAAGACGCCACTGGTAATAATCCTGCCAGCCACCGCGAAAGCCGACGAATTCGTCAAAGCCGCGGCTGGCCGGATGGTACTTTTTCTCAATTGCGCCCAGGTGCCACTTGCCCACCAGTCCGGTGGCGTAACCGGCCCTTTTCAGCAGGTCAGCTATGGTGACCTCATCAGGAGCCAGAGTGTCCAGACCGTGCATCGGAAAGGTGTCAATACAGCCGGTGCGGTGGGGATAGCGGCCGGTGAGGAGGCCGGCTCTGGCCGGGCTGCAGACCGGTGAGGCGGAGTAGTGCTGGGTGAGACACACGCCCTGCCGGTATAAGGTCTCCAGGGCCGGCGTCTGGGAAAGCCCCTGGTTGAAAAAACTGAAATCACCATAGCCCATGTCGTCGGCCAGAATGAAAAGGATGTTTGGTTTTTCTTTCATCACCGGTCGGCCACAGGCAGTTTCGCGGCGGTAGCCCTTTTCATCTCGGTCAGCATTGCTTTCAACTGTTTTAATCTGGTCGGTTCTTTTTCCACAAGGTTATTCTTCTCGCCGATGTCTTCCTGAAGGTGGAAAAGTTTTAGGCGGTTGTCTTCGTAATACTCAATCAGTTTGTACCCGTCAGCGATAAGCGAAGAGGTGGGTTGGCCTCCCTGGTTGCCGTAATGAGGAAAATGGAAGAAGATATTTTCCCGGTCAATCTTTTCTTTACCCTGAAGCAGCGGGGCCAGACTGACACCATCCATGTGCTGTTGCGGCAGCAAGGGCAGACCGGCCATCTCTAAAATGGTGGGATAAAAATCAGTGGAAACAACAGGCACCGAGCAGACTTGCCTGCCTTTCCTGTCGGTGACACCGGGCCAGCGAATAATCAGGTTCACCCGAATGCCACCCTCATCCATCCAACCCTTGCCCTCACTTAATGGCAGATTGCAGGTGTGGGAACCCTCGGCGGTGGAAAGTCCCCCGTTGTCTGAGGTAAAGATGATGATGGTATGGTTAAGTTTTCCAGTTTCTTTCAAAGTCTGGAGCAACCGACCAATGTTTTCGTCCAGGTTTTCAATCATCCCGGCATAAACCGGATCAGACTGCACCAGGCGTCTCACCACGCGCAGGTGCTTCTTGTGGTCGCACGGGAAGTACTCACCTTCCTCAAAGGTTTTCACCCGGTCCAGCCCCAGCCGTTTCACTTTGTCCTGATATTTGCGAACATACCTTTCCGGGGCCGCCGCTTGAGCGTGGACCGCGTAGTGGGACAGATACATGAAGAACGGTTCAGGTGATTCTTTAATTAGTTTAATGGCTTCATCGGTCAGTCTATCGGTGAGGAATTCTCCTTCTGGACCATCCTCAAAACCGGGGATGCGATAGGGACTGAAATAACCATGTCTGGGAGCGCCCCATTCGCAGCCAGCCAGATTTCTGTTAAAACCCTGATACTGCGGCAGGTAGGGTCCGCCTCCCAGATGCCACTTGCCGACGTGGTAGGTCTTATAGCCAGCCTCCTGAAGCGCCCGGGGCAATGTTTTTTCCGTCAGGGGCAGATACTCTAAGTTGGCTGGAGGAAGAAGTTTGCCTCTTTCCCGGCCGCCGATGTAATTGGTAATCCCTAACCGGGCGGGATATTTACCGGTCATGATACTGGCTCGGGTAGGGGAGCAGACCGGGCTGGCCGCATAGGCGCTGGTAAAGGTTACCCCTCCTTCCTGCAGACTATCAATAAAAGGGGTTTCGTAGAACTCACTACCGTAGCAGGCCAGGTCTCTCCAGCCTAAATCGTCTATCAGGAGGAACAGGATGTTCGGTCTTTTCTGCATAATGCTGTGATTATATGTTAGCATGCCAGCACCGTCAATCCCGGAAGAGAAAAAGTGGTCATGCTTTTCCGGTTTTTCTCCTGGTAGTAGAAGTTAAAAAATAGACGGTGTCAGGCGAGGTGGACTGGTAGAAAACTTTGGCTGGCAGATACCTGTCAGGACCCCGGGTCAGAGATCAATTTCTCTGGCGCCTTCCCGGGCGATACCGCGCTGAGAGTTCCGGATAAAACGAAGCAGGTGGCTGATTTCCTCGCTGGGGAGAAGTTTTTCCAGTTCCCTGACGGCCTGAGAGACATTCAGGTTTGCCCGGAAGAGGATGCGGTAAGCCTGTTCTAAAAGGTCAATCTTTTCCTGGGGAAAGCTGCGCCGCTTCAAGCCAATTTTGTTGAGACCGCAGGGTACCGCCGGATGGCCGTCAGCCATGATGAAGGGAAGAATATCTTTGGTAATCTTGGAGCAGCCGCCGGTTATAGAGTGGGCGCCGATGTGGCAGAACTGATGGACGCCGGTGATTCCGCCAATAATGGCATAGTCTTCCACCACGACATGACCGGCCAGAGAGCCCAGGTTAGCGATGATGACGTGGTTGCCGATGGTACAGTTATGGGCAATGTGAACATTGGCCATAAAAAGATTGTTGTCGCCAACTGTGGTGCTTTCTCCTCTGGCTGTGCCTGGATTCATGGTCACGAATTCCCGGATGGTGTTATTGTCGCCAATCTTCAGGTATGTTTCTTCCCCGCGGTACTTCAGGTCCTGGGGGATACTGCCGATGACCGCGCCGGTGAAGATGCGACAATTCTGACCGATGGTGGTATAGCCCATGATGTGCACGTGGGCCCCGACAGTGGTGCCCCGACCGATCTTCACCGGACCTTCAATGATGGAAAAAGGTCCCACGGTAACATCATCTTCTAACTCAACCTCAGGGGAGACAAGAGCGGTAGGGTGTATGTGTCTCATGATAGCAGAAATTCTTGAAGCGGTCCCTAAATCTTCAGGGTTCCATCAGGGTGAACATCAACAGGGCTTCCGCTGCCAGTCGGTCCTGGACATAGGCTCTGCCCTGGACCTGACCGGTCTTACTTCTCATCTTCAAAACCTGCACTTCCAGCCGCAGCTGGTCGCCCGGGGTCACGGC
Source organism: bacterium (assembly GCA_029551285.1). GTDB lineage: Bacteria > Ratteibacteria > UBA8468 > B48-G9 > DSTR01 > JAMWDF01. The sequence goes on from JAKPFT010000018.1 coordinate 43,242, forward strand.
CCGGCGAAACTTCACCCGGTCAATACTCAGGAAGTAAGCCAGTTTCCCGCGGTTTTCCGTCTTGCTCAACATTAAAACCCCGCCTACCTGGGCCATGGCTTCCACAATCAACACACCGGGCATCACCGGTCGGCCTGGAAAATGCCCCTGGAAGAACCATTCATTTATGCTGACATTCTTTATACCGACGGCCTTATCCGGCTGAAGTTCAACAATCCGGTCCACCAGAAGAAAGGGATAACGGTGCGGAATGATACCGGTAATCTCATCAACATTCAAAGAATGCGCGTTGAGAGAAATCAGGGAAGAGGCTCCGATACCCACCGCCCGTTCGCGTTTCTGCAGTTCCCGCAGTTTGCGAATAAGCCGGGTATTTAAGGCGTGGCCGCTGCGAATGCCGATAATATGGGCGGCCAGTGGTGCCCCCAGAAGTGCCAGGTCGCCAACCAGGTCGGAGATCTTGTGCCTGACCGGTTCGTCTTCAAAACGGAAGGTGTTATTGATTACCCCCTGCCGTCCGATGACCAGGGTGTTGTTATAATCAGAACCCTTGCCCAGGCCTAACGCCCTTAACTTTTCCACCTCCTCTTCCAGACAGAAGGTTCTGGCCGGAGCCAGCTCCCGGGTGTAAATCTCAGGGGCTACAGTAAAAGAAGCGTACTGGGAACGGAGGAAGGGATGATTGTAGTCCAGGGTATAAGAAACTTTAAGAGACTCAGCCGGTAAGGCGACGACATGAGAACCGTTTTCCGAGATATAGATAGGTTCCTTCACCTTCAGAATCTCTCTCGTCTCCGGTAGTTCCTTTACTCCTGATTGCTGGATAATTTCCACGAAGGGAAGGGAACTGCCATCCATACCGGGACACTCTTCCCCTTCCACCTCCACCAGGACATTGTCGATTTCCAGAGCGTATAACGCTGAAAGAAGGTGTTCCACCGTATGGATGGGATAATCGCCACTGCTGAGCGAAGTTCGTCGGGGATACTTCTCAATGTCCAGTTGCTGTTCTACCTCGGCCCGCACCGGTGTGGCTTCCGGTGCATCCTTCCGCAGGAAAAGAATGCCGGTACCGGCGCAGGCTGGCTTGATGGTTACCCTGGTTCTCTGTCCGGTGTGCAGACCGATACCTTCCAGCGTGGAGGGCTTTTCAATCGTTTTTTGTCTTCGGTTCATTCTTCCTGGCCAGTTGTTCTTCCAGCTCAGCCACACGCTGTTCCAGTTTTTTGAGTCGTTCTAAAATGGCTGGTTGCTTGCGGAGATAAGCCTGAAAACGCATATCCTCCCACTTCTCTCTGGCGGGAAAACCGGTTACGTGAGTGTCCGGAGGAATATCCTTGGTCACCCCGGCTTTACCGCCGATGATGACATTGTCGCCAATTGTCAGGTGGCCGATAATGCCGACCTGGCCGGCAATGATGACATTACGGCCGATGGTGGTACTTCCTGAGATACCCACCTGGGCGACTACAATGGTGTTTTCTCCGATGGTGACGTTATGGGCTATCTGGACCAGATTATCAATTTTTACGCCCCGGCCAATAAGGGTCTTGTCAAATCTGGCCCGGTCAATGGTTACATTGGAACCAATCTCTACATCATCACCGATTTCCACCGTGCCAATCTGGGGAATCTTATGGTGGACTCCTCTGACGGTGGCGTAGCCAAAACCATCATCTCCGATGACGGTCCCAGAATGGACAATGACCCGATGGCCGACCTTGATTCTCTCTCTCATCACCACCTGAGGGTAGATAATGCAATCATTTCCCAGTTCTGTATAGTGGCCGATGTAAACACCGGCGCCGATGACACAGCGGTCACCGATCACCGCGTAGTCCTCAATCACCGCATAGGGTTGAATGGAAACATCCTTGCCCAGGCGAACGTGGGGCGCGATGATTGCGGTGGGATGAATTCCTGGCTGGAAGGTTATCGGTTCCGGCCCGACAAAACTGACAATCTGGGCGAAGGCCAGAGAAGGGTTTTCCACCTGGATGAGGGTGGCCGGAACAGAATTGCAGATATCCGGAGAAACAATTACGGCCGAGGCTTTGGTACTCTGTAACAGAGACAGATACTTCCGGTTGGCAATAAAGGTCAAGTCTCCTTCTCGGGCTTCCTTGATCCCGGAAATTCCTTTGATTTCCAGGGTCTCGTTTCCGATCACCTTCCCGTTAACAATCTTAGCAATTTCCGCGACAGTCATGGTCAGTTCCCATCCTCATTTATTCAAAACTTTCAGAATCTCTTCACTTAAATCAGCGCCCTCTGGTCCGTAAACTACCACCCGGGCATCCAGGATTAAAGTGTAACCGTGTTTTTTGCCGTATTCCCGGGTCGCTTTGATGATTTCGTCCAGACACTCTTTTTCCAGTTCCTCCCGGCGCTGGTCCAACTTCTGGTTAACTTCTTTCCAGCGGCCGGAGAAATCCTGGAGCATGTCGCGGAGACGTTCTTCCCTTTTCTGCTTTTCTTCGGCTTTTAAAATGTCCTTCTTCTTATCAAAATCCTCCTGCTCTTTTTTAATCTCATCCTGGAGTTTGTTAATCTCCTTCTGCTGCGCTTCCACTTCCTGCTTAAACTTCTTTTCGTTTTCCTTAGCGCGATTGTATCCCTGGAATATTTTTTGCAGGTCCACATAGCCGGTCTTGGTCTCAGCCTGACTGAAGCCGACCCAGAGCCCCAGACACAAAGTTGCCACCACTCCCATCATCCATCTGTTTCCCCTCATTCTTTTCCTCCTTGCGGCTCCGCGCCGGCTGGTGTCTCAAAAGCCAAAAGTCATTCCGATGTGGAGTCGGCCCCGGTCCTCTCCTGGTTTGCGGTCCAGGGCGACGCCATAATCCAGTTGAATGGGTGTGCGGAAAAGGGGAATCACTACCCGTAGGCCAACTCCGGCTCCTTTCCGCAGGTCTCCAAAGGCCACCGCCTTTTCCCAGACGTTGCCAACATCAAAGAAAGCCACCCCTTTGAGTATTTCCTGGTAGATAGGATATAACACCTCCAGGGTTTGCGCAAACAGGCTCTTTCCTCCCAGAGGGTCACCCGTGGTAGGGTCATGCGGGCCAAGCGACCTTTCTTTATAGCCGCGAACAGTGCCAATCCCTCCGCCAAAAAAGCGTTCAAAAATAGGGATGTCGGCAGTATCGCCCATCTCCCTGATGGTGCCAAGGTATGTCTTGCTGTGAAATATGACTTTCTTAAAAGGCAACGGGTAATAGAAGTGTTCTTCCAGAGTCAATTTCCAGAAATTGAGGTCTCCCTGAAAAGGGCCGCCAGCGTATTCCGCGGTCGTCGTTGAAGAAAAACCTTTTGTCGGGAAAAGTTTGCTGTCAAGACGGAAGTATTCCAGAGAAGTGGTTAAACTATTTTTCTGATATTTTCCGGCCTGGTCAACAATGGAGGGAATGAGAATGTCGGAAAGGTTTACGCGCTCTGACTTAATGATGAAACCAAGCGAAAAATTCTCCCAGCGCCGGCCCAATCTCAGGTCGCCACCCAGCCTTTTTTCATCATATTCGTCCCAGTCTCTGGTCCAGCGATACAAATCTGTGCCCACCCACACCGGCCGGTCACGAAAGTAGGGCTCGGTAAAACTCAGGTAAAAACCCTGGTTGGTTTCTCCTAACTGAACCCAGAGTTTTAAATCCTGGCCGCCGCCGGTAAACCTTGGGAAGTTGGTAAGGTCAAAGTTGGTCTGTTCCAGACTGACAAAACCGGTGAGTTTATCCACGCTGCTGAACCCACCGCCGAACAGCAGCATCCCTGTTTTTTCTTTTTCCTTGACCTCCACCACCAGATTGGCCTGGTCAGCACTGACGGTGAACTCCGGGAAAAGTTTGATATCCTCAAAGTAATTCAGGTCCCGCAGGCGGCCGAAGGTTTTCTCCACCTGTCGGCCAGAGAACAGGTCTCCGGGGGCTAAGGTGACTTCGCGGCGAATCACTTTGTCTTTGGTGCGGACATTGCCCCGGATAACGACCTCGTCCACGGTATAGGTATTGCCTGGTTCCACCTGGTAGGTAAGGTTAATCCTGTTGGCTTCGCTAGCCGGTTCGGGAAGCGCCTGCAGCCTGGCGCGGATATAGCCGCGGTCAGAGTAAAATTTCTGGAGTCTGTTCACATTTTCCTGGGCCTTGTTTTCGTCAAAGACCTCGCCTTCTTTCGCCAGCACCAGCAACGAACGAAGTTCCGTTTCCGGAACGAGCAAATCTCCGGAAAACTTGATTGTCCCCAGATAGTATTGCTGTCCCTCTTCAATCCTGATGCGCAGAAGGAGTTTTTTTCTGCCCACCGGTTCCTGAGTGCCGCTCACTTTCGCCTCAAGGTAACCCTGGCTTTTGTAAAAACGTTCAATGGCGGAAAGGTCCGGCTCAAAAAGTTCTTCCTTGTAACGGCCCATTGAAAAAGGCAGCCGCCGGGCCTTCAACTTCATCAGTTTACGCAAGCGGGAAGCAGGAAAAGAGCGGTTGCCTTCAAAGACTACCGCCGTGATATTTCTTCTGTGTCCTTCGTCAATTTCCACAAAAACATCTATGCCGTCCTCCCGGGGTTCAATCCGGTGGCTAACTTCAGTGAGAAGGAGCCCTTTTTCCTGATAAAGTTTCCTCACTTCTTCCAGTCCAGCGAGAAGTTTGGTTTCATCCCAGAGAGTTCCCTTTTCCACCCCTAATTTTTTTCTGAGTGTGGAAGTCTTAACCGCGCGGTTGCCGGTGATGTAAATCTCTTTGATGATGGGATTTTCCTTCACCTGGAAAACGACGTCCACACCGTCAGCCACTGGCTGAACATGGTAGGCTACCTCGGCAAAGTAGCCTGTTTCTGTTAAACGTTTGACGTCCTCCCGGAGGATTTCCTCGCTGTAGTCAGCACCGCTGCGGCTCTTGATGAGCAGCAGCAGTTTCTCTGTGCTGATGAAGTTATTTCCCTGAAAGGTAACGTTTTTGACCCTGACAGGCTCGGCCGAGACCAGCGCCAGATTAAGAAGGAGTACAGGTAGCAGACTCAGGATTTTCTTCACGCGTTTCCCCTTTTACCGCCGGGTGGAAAATCAGTCGGTCTCCTTTACACTCCACTTCAATAATGTCTCCCTCCTGGAAGCGTTCCCCCAGAATTTCCTCGGAGAGCGGATCTTCCAGGTACCGGGCGATGGTTCGTCTCAACGGTCTGGCGCCAAACTGAGGATTGGTGCCATTTTTCATCAGGAAAATTTTGGCTTCATCGCTGACCCTCAGAGATATCTTCTGCTCCTGGAGACGTTCCGCCACCTTGCCGATTTCCAGGTCAACGATGGCCAGCAGGTCTTTTTCTGTCAGGGGATGGAAGACAATAATCTCATCCAGACGGTTGATAAACTCCGGTCGGAAGGTGCGCCGCACTTCCTCTATGATGTGTTGTTTCATCGTCTCATAGGAAGCCTCAGCCTCGGCGGACCGGAAACCGATGGTGGCCTGGTTCCGGAAAACCTGGGTGCCGATATTGGAGGTCATAATGAGCAGGGCATTCTGAAAGCTGACGCTGCGACCGAAACTATCGGTGAGACGGCCTTCTTCCAGGACCTGAAGCAGCAGGTTAAAGACCTCCGGATGAGCTTTTTCAATCTCGTCCAGAAGAACCACGCAGTAAGGTCGGCGTCTTACCCTTTCGGTAAGCTGTCCCCCTTCTTCATAGCCGACATAGCCGGGTGGCGCGCCAATCAACCGGCTCACCGCAAACTTCTCCATATATTCTGACATATCTATCTGGATTAAAGCCTGTTCCTCGCCAAAAAGGAATTCCGCCAGCGCTCTGGCCAGCAAAGTTTTGCCCACGCCGGTCGGTCCCAGGAAAAGGAAACTGCCAATCGGCCTTTTCCGGTCTTTCAACCCGGCCCGGGACCGTCTGATGGCACGGCTGACCGCCGAGATGGCCTGTTTCTGTCCGATGACGACTTCACCGATGGCTTCCTCCATCTTCAGCAGTTTCTCCTTTTCCTCCTTGCATAACTGAGCTACGGGTATGCCGGTCCACTGGGAAACCACCTGGGCGATATCAGCCGGGGTGATCACTTTCTGCTCTTCCGGAATAAGTTTTTCCCAGTTGGCCCGCAGATAATCCAGACGATTCTTTGTTTCCCGTTCCACATCCCTGAGTGCGGCTGCCTTTTCAAAATCCTGCCGGTTAATGGCCTCATCCTTCTTCCGGGTAATCTCTTCCACTTCTTTTTCCAGATTCTTTATCTCCTGAGGCGGCTGGCTCAGTTTGAGCCGGCGCTGGCTGGCGGCTTCGTCAATTAAATCAATGGCCTTGTCCGGAAGATGCCGACCGGAAATATAACGGTCACTCAGGGAAGCCGCTGCCTGCAGCGCTTCATCGGTAATCTTCAGGCGGTGATGCGTTTCATACTTTTCTCTCAATCCATTGAGGATGGCCACGGTTTCTTCCACCGAGGGCGGATTGACCATCACCGGCTGGAAACGTCTTTCTAAGGCCCCGTCTTTTTCAATGTACTTGCGGTACTCATCCAGAGTCGTGGCGCCAATACACTGTATTTCCCCCCGGGAGAGGGCTGGTTTGAGAATATTGGAGGCATCAATCGCCCCTTCGGCTCCACCGGCACCCACCAGGGTGTGGAGTTCATCAATAAAGATAATTACGTTAGCCGAGGACTTTATTTCGTCCAGGACCGCTTTCACCCGTTGTTCAAACTCCCCGCGATATTTGGTGCCGGCCACCAGAGACGCCAGGTCAAGCATAATAATTCTTTTATTTCTCAAAAGTTCCGGAGCCTGGCCGGAAGCAATACTCTGGGCAAATCCTTCCACAATGGCGGTCTTGCCCACACCGGCCTCTCCCAGAAGTACCGGATTGTTTTTCTTCCGGCGACAGAGTATCTGGGTGACCCGTTCAATCTCCCGGTGCCGGCCGATAACCGGGTCCAGTTTGTTCTCACGGGCTAATCTGGTCAGGTCCCGACCGAAGGTGTCCAGGGCTGGAGTTCTGGTTCTGGTCTTTGACTGCCGGGAAACGGTGCTGGTTTCATCAGCCACCTCAAAAAGGAGCGCCTCCAGACTCTGTCTGACTTTTTGAAGAGTAATGCCCTGCCGGGCCAGGATTCTGGCTGCCAGCCCTTCTTCCTGAGCGATGAGGCCCAGCAGCAGATGCTCTGTCCCGACATAGTTGTGGCCAAGAAACTGGGCTTCTCTGACAGCCAGTTCCAGCACCTTTTTGGTTTCAGTGCTGAGAGGAATTTCTCCAATCATCATCAGCGGAATACCGACCCGCATGGACTTTTCAATCTCCAGGCGCAGACTTTCCGGGTCAATTCCCAGATGCTTCAGGATGGCCATGCCCATACCCTCGCCTTCATCAATCAAACCCAGCAGCAGATGTTCTGTTTCAATCTTATTGTTGCCGGCTTTAATGGCTTCCTTCCTGGCCAGGTCAAGAACAGTTTTCACCCGTTTGGTAAATCGTTCAAACATAAATTTCTCTCAACTCCTTCTGGAGTAATTTGGCCCTGAGTCGGTCCCGTTGAGCCGGGGAAAGACGGCTCCCGTATTCCTGCTGCAGGTGGCCCGGGAGAATTTTTCTGATAATCTGGCCAAAACGCTTACCGTTTAAACCAATCATTTTCCACTCGGCGCCCAGTACCAGCCAGGAAAGAAAAGACAGTGCCGTTTCCGTGGAAAGTTGTCCCGCCACCTTGAACTTCTCCACCGTCTCCCTCAAACGCTTTCTCCACCGGTAACTCTCAGCCATCTCCTGCCGTATTTTTCTTTCCTCTTCCACCACTAATTTTACCACAATTTCCATCTGATGAATAACTTCGGCTTCTGTTTTCCCTAAATTCTCCCCTGAGGACACCTGAAAAAAATGGCCGGCCGGTGGAGTGCCCTCACCGTACCAGCCGCGGATGACAATGCCGATATCCTTCAGCGCTGAAAAGAGAAGGTGATGTTTCCTGGTGAGGACCAGTCCAGGCAGATGAATCAACACCGATGCCCGGAAGCCACTACCCAGGTTGCTCGGACAGGCGGTGAGGTAACCAAGAACCGGGTGGAAGGCAATCTTCAGATGCTGGTCCAGCAGGTTATCCAGCCGGTCAATTTTCTTCCATAACGACTTGAGGGAAAGGCCCGGAGAAAAACCCTGGAGCCGAATGTGGTCTTCCTCATTGACCATCATGGAAATACGTAAATCTGGAAAGACAACCACGGCCCGGGGATAGTTTTCCTGGGCAAACTCCAGACTGATCAGGTGTTGTTCCACCAGAACTGCCCGGTCAATCTCGGAAAGGCCTTCTATCTCCAGTATGATGAATTCGTCCTGGCTGTTTTCGGTAAGAACCCGGGCTACCTGGTGGAGCAATTTCCAGGACTCTTCGGCCGTGGCCTGGTGAGGGAAAGGCAAACCCTGGAAGTTACGAGCCAGTCGAAGACGGGAACCAATAATAATGGAATGGCTGATTCTGTCAAAAAGCCAGTCCGTAACAGGTGTCAACTTTTCCCAGGGTACGGTGTCCAGTACTTGCATGGTTGTTAACAGATAGCCCCGGTAACACAGGCTCTTTTCTTAGGACGTTTTCCGAAGGGGAAAGGTTGCTTTAGCACTTTCGTCCAGCAACTTTTTTAACCTGGCCAGTCTTCTTCTATCTGCTGGAGAAAGACTGACCCGGGGCAGATTGTTTTCCATCTTTTTCTTAAGAGTTTCCGGAATCTTGCCCCGGTGTTGCCACCAGAACTGGCCCCGCGCTTTTTCCTGAGAGAGAAAAGGTGAAAAGTGCTGATAGCAGTCCGGGCAACCAAGGAAGCGATACCGCCGGATGTCCTGCCAGCGATATCCGCAGGCCGGACATACCCGGCCAGTTCGTTTCCGTTCCTTCCTGACCGGTGTCCGTGTTTCCTCCAGCGAAACCGCCGCGATACAGACCTCCGGGGCGGCCGGGTTTTTTTCCGTCAGGGTCACCACCAGTTTTGTCCAGCCTCCGGCAAGAAAAAAATCTGTCTTACTCGGTTTCATACACAGGAATACCTTCCCTTATCGCTTTTTCCTTGAAGGCCTGTCTGATTCTTCCCGTGGTCGGCCCGGGCCGGCCGGTGCCGATAGGACGGCCGTCCAGGGATGTTGCCGGGATAATCTCCGCCGCAGTTCCTGTAAGAAAGCATTCGTCGGCCACATAGATGTCGTGTCGGGTAAGGTTTTGTTCCCTGACTTCCAGTCCGAGACTCCGGCCCAGTTCCATTACTACCTTGCGGGTGACCCCGGCCAGCACGCCGGCGTGCACAGGAGGCGTGGCCAGGACCTGGCCGTGGACCACGAAGATATTCTCCCCGGTGCACTCGCTCACATATCCGGCATGATTGAGGATTAAACCTTCGTCGGCGCCGGCGTGATTGGCCTCTATCTTGGCCAGGATGTTATTAAGATAATTCAAAGACTTGATGGCCGGGTTGACCGATTCGTGAAGGTTGCGTCTGGTCGCCACCGTCACTACTTTCAATCCTTTTTCGTAGTAACTTTCCGGATAAAGTTGAATTTTGCTGGCAATAATGAAGATGGTTGGCCGGGGACATTTTCTCGGGTCCAGGCCTAAATCGCCCACCCCCCGGGTGACCACAATCCGAATATAACTGTCTTTCAACTTGTTGGCTTTCACCGTTTCCATGACTGCCTGCCGCAGGGCCTGCCTGCTCAGCGGCACTTCCAGCATAATCCCGTGAGCCGACCAGTACAGCCGCTGCAGGTGTTCTTCCAGACAGAAAATACGGCCCTGGTAACTGCGCAACCCTTCAAAGACACCATCTCCGTACAGAAGGCCATGGTCAAAAACAGATATTTTAGCCTGTTCTTCTGGCACCAGTTTTCCGTTCAGATAGATCAGCAAACCCATTCTCTCCTCCTGTGCCCTGCCCGGGTCCTGTGACAGACTTTAATTTTTCAGTTTTTTCTTGTTTCTGTCAATGGTTTTGCAACTGCTTCTTTCCCTACCCTTCCCCTGTCTAAAAAAGGAAGGGGACAGCTGGCGAACGAATTGCGAAGGCACAGATACAAGACAAGATGAAAAGCGGCAGCGTTCGGTAAGCGGACCGGAGAAGTTTATCCGGGACGCAATACCTTACTCGGCGGTGTCTCCAGCTCGCCACCTGGCGAGCGAGTTCGCCGAGCAACCGATTTCGGCGTAGTCCTTGTCTGTGCCGGAGCACTTTGAGTGAGCCAGTTCGTTCCCTTTCTTTTCATTCCTTAATTTCTTTTCTTTTTTTGACACTACCCCTGCCTACGTGATTTTTGTTTTTTCGGTGCGTTCAATCCGGCCATCTTTTAAGTATACGACCTTCGTGGCTATCTGTAAAAAGATTTCGTTGTGGGTGGCGATGACAAAAGTGGCTGTCTGCTGCTGGTTCAACCGGCCGATGAGGTCAAGCAGAGATGCTGCCGCCTGCCGGTCAATGGAGCCGGTGGGTTCGTCGGCGAAGACAACCTGGGGCTGGCAGATTAAACTCCGGCAGATGGCCACCCTTTGCATTTCTCCTCCGGAAAGCTGGGCCGGGTAAGCATTTTTCTTCCCCAGCAGGTCAAACCTGGCCAGAAGTTCCTCGGCCTGCCGGCGATAGCCGTTGAGCCCGCTGGCCTGCCTTTCTTTAATCCATAATGGCAGGAAGACATTTTCCCGGACCGTCAACTCCGGCAGGAGATGAAAAAACTGGAAGACAAAGCCAAAGTTCCGGTTGCGCAGACGAGCCGCCTCCGGGTCAGGCAGATGGGTAATTTCCTGGCCGTTAAGGAAGACCCGACCAGAACTCGGCCGGTCTAAAATGGCCAGGAGATTTAAAAGGGTGGTTTTCCCTGACCCGGATGGACCCAGCACCACCACGATGTCACCCTGCTGGATCTCCACGGTAACATCAGAAAGCGCAGTCACCGCTCCGTACTTTTTGGTTAAGCCTTCGCCTCTTAACAGAGCCATTTTTCTTCACTCACTCATACTTCAACGCTTCCACGGGGTTGAGTCTGGCAGCCCGACGGGCCGGGTAAAAACTGGCCAGGCTAACAATAACCAGAACCGCCAGTGAAATAAAACCCACATCTTTCCATGCAATCTCAATGGGCAGCCGGGAAAGGTTGTAGACAAATTCAGGCAGCCGGATGAACTGGTAGCGGCGCAGCAGGTAACTGAGCAGTCCTCCCAGAAGCAAACCAGCAAGCAATCCTTCCACTCCCAGAAGTAATCCCTGGCAGAAGAAAATTTTTCCGATATCCCCGGCGGAAAGGCCAACCGCCCGCAGAATTCCGATTTCCCTGGTTTTGCGAAAGACCGTAATCATCAGGGTGGAAACGATGTTGAAGGAAGCCACCAGAATAATAAGCACCAAAATTATCGCCATCGCCTTTTTTTCCAGGGCCAGGGCCGCGAAAAGGATTTTGTTTTTCTGAATCCAGGTGGTTACCGGATAACGGTCTTTCAGAAGCCGGCTGATTTTCTCAGCCAGTGCCTCTGAGGCGTAGATATTATCGCTGCGTATTCCCAGGCCGTGAACCACATCGCCCAGACCGAAAAGTTGTTGAACATTGGTCAGGGCTGTCAGACCCACGGAAACATCGTAACTGTAAACTCCGCATTCAATGATGCCGGTAACCTTAAAGGTTTGCTGCCTGGCCAGCAGACCGCCGATGACCGTGACCTGGTCTCCGACATCCACTTCCAGTTCCCGGGCCAGTTCGCTTCCTAAGACCAGACCCTGATGGAGACAGTCCAGCCCGCCTTTCCTGAAAAATTCAGCCAGATTGGTCACCTTCGGTTCAGCCAGCGGATCCACCCCCTTCAGAATACCACCAAGCAGATAGTGGGAGGAACGATAAATCACCTGGGAAGAAAGGAAAGGGGCTATTCCCTGAACGCCGGCCAGCGGGGAAACCTGCTTCATCATCTGGCGGTAATCGTGAAGAAGGGGTCTTCCTTCAATGTAGATGGTGGGATTGGCCCCGACAATTTTTTTCTTCAGTTCGTTGGAAAAGCCATTCATAACCCCCAGAACTAACATCAGGGTGGTCACTCCCAGGGCAATGCCCGCCACGGAGAAAAGGCTGAGGAACCAGAGAAAATTTTCCTTAGCCCCCCGGCCAGCAAATTTCTGCGAGAGGAAGAAGATCAGGGAGAACATGATTAATAAGAAGTGGTGCCATGTTACTCTGTCGCAGAATGATACTGCGGTGACCGATGGCTGTCAAATGGAAGTCCCGGGTTAAACTTGTTGGGAAGTTTAACCCTGGCCAGGAGAATGCTGGTATACTATAATCCACCAGATGCAGGAAAAGGAAATGATTGCCGGGAAAGAAGCAGTCAGTAATGTGTCCCTGCCCTTCCAGCCTGAGTGGATCTGGACAGAAGCCGGTGGCCGGAGAAACCAGTATGTGGCTTTCCGTCTGGTGGTTGAAGGGCTGTCGGGAGAAAAATTTTTAGAATCGGTGCCGGTCTGGGTCAGCGCTGGCAATCTTTATCGGCTTTATCTCAACGGCCATTACCTCGGTCGGGGACCGGTCCGGGAATGGTCCGGCTGTGCCGGCCTGGACCGTTATGAACTTGCGCCCTGGCTCCAGCCCGGTCGCAATGTCCTCAGCGCTCTGGTCCACTACTTCGGGGAAAATGTGGGTGGCTGGCCGCTATCACCGCCGGGTTTCCTTCTTGCAGGCTCCCTCGGAAAAAAGCCGCTTTCCACCGGGGTGGCTGCCTGGGAAGCTGTTCAAATAACAGCCTGGAACTCAGCCTCGCCCCGGGTAAATCTTTACAATGGTTTCACAGAAGAAGTAAATCTCAGACGCTGGGACAGGGCCATCTGGGAGACAGGCAGTGACAGGGCTGGATGGCAAAAGGCTGTGGTCGTTGCCACGGCCAGGGGAGAAAGGCGTTTTCTCCAGCCAAGACAGATTCCGCCTCTGAAAGAAATATTGTTGTCGCCCCTGACGCTTGTTAAGGCTGGCAAAAACTTCAGTCTTTACGCTGCTCCGCGCTTGGTCTCCGGCAGTCTGGAAATGGAACTAATGGCGGAGAAACCGGTAAAGTTAAAAGTGTGGTATAGCGACCGACTTTCCAGGGGGAAAATTGAACCCGGAGTTGAGCCAGAAAATTCCAATACTTCCTGTGACCGCTTAAAAGTCCCGGTCGGCCGGCACCGCTGGTACGGCGCTTTCCTCCTGCGGGGATTTCGTTATGTCCAGATTAACGGGAAAGACCTTCAGTCCCTGAAAATGGAGTTGCAGCCCCGGGAAATCCTCTATCCCTGTGTGAACCGGGCTGTTTTTGAGACAAGCGACGGCTGGCTGAACCGCTGCTGGGAAATGGCCCGGCTAACGTTGCGTCTGTGCCTGGCGGACACCTACCTGGATAATCCTTCCCGGGAAAGACAGCAGTACGGCGGAGATGGCTATCTTCAGTCACTTTACGCCTTTGACCTCTTCGGGGACCTGGCGCTGTGGCGGCAGTTTCTCCGCCACTTTGCCCGGGGGCAGGGAAGTGACGGTAGCCATCAGTCAGGCGGTCCGTGGTGCTGGAACCAGATTATTCCAGCCTGGACGCTTCTCTGGATTGAATCGGTGGGTGAATACTGCCGGCATACCCGTGATTTCTCGGTGGCCAGCCAGTACCTCAGCGTGATAGAGAAAGCCCTGAAATGGTTTTCCGCTCTGGAAGAGGCCGATGGTTTATTGAGGGTGAAAGAACAGTTTGACTGGAAAGGCGGCAAGGTCGTCTGGAACTTCATAGACTGGCAGAAGGAAAAAGGTCAGTTGACCGGAGAAGAGGCCCGATTGGCGCTGAACGGTTTCTACGCGATGGCTTTAGGTACCGCGGCCTGGCTTTTTCTGCTGACGGGAAAACACAGCCTTGCCTCAGCCTTAAAGCGGAAAAGAGCAGCGCTGATAAAGCGGCTAGGAAGTATTGAGAGGTTGCCGGAGCACGCGCTGGTGACAGCCACCCTGGCTGGTGCTGTCTCCGGGAAGATGGACCAACTGGCCAGGAAGATTTTCCAGCACCGCTCCAGAACCGATGTCATGTTTCTGTTTTTTACTCTGAAAAGTCTTCTTCAGGAAGACCAGGTGGAAGCGGCGCTGGTCCTGTTGCAGGACATTTTCTCTCCGATGATGAAAGAAGGACCCGGCACCTTCTGGGAGACCAGGCAGGTGTCAAAAGGTTCCACCCGGGCCCTCTGCCAGGCGATTGGCGCGGCTCCGGCTTACTGGTTGCCCAGACTGGTGACCGGCTTGAGGGAAGTGGATGCTGACCAGAGGCAATTGAGGTTTGGCCGGCCTTTGCCAGGCGTTGAGGAAGGCTACGTAGTTCTTCCCTGTGTTGATGGTGAGATTGAGCTGCGAAGCAGGAGAGGGAAGCTGGTCTTTTCCCGCTGTCCGTCCGGCTGGAAAACTGTTGTTTCCGCTTAAACAGGGTCGTGAAAATGAAAAAAGAAAAAGGGTTAGATGGCAAAGGACAACCATTTTCCTTCGGCTTTTGCGATAGCCTTCTGGCTGAAGTGGCTGGCGTCGGCCTGGACCGGCTGCACCGGGATTTAGCCGCAATTCTCAAAGCCCACGAGGCAATCAAACCGGTGGCAGAACGGTTGGGAGTGGAAGCCCCGCGGCTTCACCTGCCTGGTTTCGCTTACTGTCATCTGGCGGCCCTTGGTGCGGAGATTGTCTTCCCGGAAAATTCTGAACCGAAGCCGCTGCCTCTTTTGAAGACGCCGGAGGAGATAGACCACCTGAAGGAACCCCGTAACTACCTGGCTGCGCCGTTAATCCGGGAAAGACTGGACCTGGTTGCCCGGTTAAAGGAAAAAGACCCTCAGGCTTCTTCTTCCATCGGTCACCTTTTTGAAGGACCGCTGACTACGGCCATGCTCCTCCTGGGCGAGAAATTTCTTTACCTTTGCTATGATGACCCGGCCCGAGCTCATAAGTTACTGGACTTCTGTGTCAGCAGTGCCCTGAATTACACCAGGGCAATTGTTCAGACCCAGGGCGAGAAACTGGAGCCTGGTCCCAGAGGGATACCTGATGATTTTGCCGGTCTTCTTCCGCCGGCTCTTTTTCAGGAGTTTGTCCTTCCTTACTGGGAAAAGTTATACCGGGGACTGCAGGCGACCCAGCGCCACCTTCACAGCGAACTTCTTCGGGCAGAACACCTGGGTTATCTGAAGGAAGTTAACATTGGTTGTTTTGACCCCAGCGCTGACCAGTATCTGACTCCGGAGATTCTTAAAGAATACTGCCCCTGCCCTTTCACTTTAGGGATTCTTTCCTGGCATCTGCGGGACATGAGCGCGGACAAGTTAGAAGAGTTTTACCTGAAACTGGCCGGTTTTCAACCAGCGATGATTTCCTTTTATATGAGCCGGCTGCAGGAGGAAGAAAAAATCCGCCGTCTTTTGAAGGTAGCCCGGGAGTGGCAAGAGTAAGAAAAATACAGAACCCAGGAGGGAACAGATGGAGAAGACTCTTCGGCTGATAGTAGTTTTCTACCTGGTGGTGGCCTGCCCGTCTTTTTCTCAACCGGTGAGAAATATTCTCTGGGATGGCGGCCTGGAAACCGGTTATGGAAATGGCTACTGGGGCACAATCAGGGGCAACTACGGGCCCAATCGGCGGTCAGCCTGGTCCAATGGTCTGGTCAGACTCAAGCAGACGGTGGCCAGCCGTTGCTACTGGCTGCAGGAAGGAACCTACAGTCTCTGTGTCTGGGTGAAACGCGCCCCTGGTTTTGAAAAGGAACCTCTGGAGATAGGTCTTCTTCTGACAAACCTGAACTATTACGGCGACAAAGAAAAAAATGAGTACCGGAAAAAATTTTCTGTGCCTGAGGGAGAAGGACTTCACCGGCTGGGATGGAGTTTCACCATCAAGGCGCCAGTGCGGCCGGTCTTCCATGTGGAGATTGCCCCCCTCACCGGGAAAGAAGGCGAAGGCCTGTTTCTTGATGCGGTGAGTCTTACGCCGGGAGATAAACTCCCGGAGAAGATGGTCCCGGCCGCTGATATAGAAGCAGGCTTTTTTGTTCCTGAAGAGACCGGTATTTATAATGACGGAGAGGAAAGGGTTGTAGAGTTGCTCATTGCTAACCACGGTCCGGAGCGGAAAGCCAGGGTTCGCTGGGAAATTTATAATTACCTTGAGGAACCGGTCAGGTCAGGCGTGGTGGAGGAAGTTTTCCCCGCAGGGAAAACGGTCCGCCGGCGTCTGCCGGTACATGACCTGCCCTGGAACGGGTACCGTTTCGCCTGTGAAGTGGAAGGTCAGCCGGTGTTGGGTGATGGCCTGGCCGCTTTCTTGCCCGAAATCTCTCAGGATGCCTTTCCCCTCTATGGCGGGGATGCGGCCATCAATTCTGTTTCCTCTGACTTCACCGGCCGTTTCCTGCGCAAGTTAGGGATGAAGAACGGTACCACCCTTTCCTGCGGTGGTCAGATTGGCCGCTGGCTGCTGGTCAATCCGGAAGAAGGTAAATACATCTGGCACGATGAAGAGGTGGACACGGTGCGAAGGCAGGGCGTGGAAGTGATTGGTTTTCTCGGGCTAAAATACCCGCCGGCCTGGGTGCGACAGAAATACATGAAGGGCAACACCATCGTTGACGAAGCCGGTTTTACCAGTGCTTTCTGTACCTATGTGGAAGCCTTTGTCCGGCACTACCGGGAAAGGATTCCAGTGGTTCATTTTGAAGATGAAATCCATGGCGCCTATCCCATAGAGCAGGTTGCCCGGATTTACCGGGCCGCCATGGAGACGGTGAGAAAAGTGGCCCGGGAATGCGGAATCAGGGTTACTTCGGGAATCAATGCCACCAAACCTGAGTGGTGGGCAAAATTCATTGACCTGGTTGGTCCGTCCTGCATTGATTTTGTCAGCCAGAATACCAATCTGCGGCCATCCTGGACCCTTCAGACCTTGACCATTATGCGGGAGAAGAACTGCTTTCCTGAATATTTTTACACCATCGGGGTAGGACAGAAAAGCGTTCTCAGGAAGACCTCCTTGATTCTGGACCGGGCCGCCAGCGGCACGCCGCCGGGTCTTTTTGCCTGGCAGTTGATGATGACGGCCTGGTTGAGCCGTCCCTACGGAACAGAGGAATTCAGGCACGGACCGCTGCTGCGTTTCGGTTACTATGACCTGCGGACCCTGGGCCAGGCCGTTTACATTCCGCAGGCCGGCAAAACCGGTCTGGAGTATGACAACTCGCCCACCCTTGGCCTGCAGGCGCTGGCCATGCAGAAATACTGGCTTTCCGGGAAACGGCCGGTTAGAGACTTCCAGAGTCCACTCAGTCTGAAAGGCTATCCCACAGCCACAGAACCACTCTTTGCCTACCCCTTCCGGGACGAGAAGTCAGCGGTGATTGTTCTGACCACTGCCGAGGCCGTGGACCTCAACTCCAGGGACTTTGATTGTCAGTGGCGACTTTCCGGGATTGATTTCAGCCGCTACCGTGGAAAAGACATTTACGGACAACCGCTGGTGGTTGCACCTGACGGCTCACTTTCCGTCAAGCAGTTGCCGGTTATCTTCCCGGAGTGTCCGGCCGAGAAACTTTCTGAAACGTTGGCGGCTTTCCGTCAACTCAAGGGGGAAAGGGGCGTGGCCAGCCGGAGTCAGCAGCTTACTTATGGAAATTATCTTGTCCGGATAAACCCGGATGAGCCAGGTTACCTGTGGATAAGCCGCAAGGAGAAAGACCGGGAAGTTCCACTCCTGGACCGCCTCACCGGTTATCCTGCCTTACCGAAACCTGAAGTGGAAATCAGTGAAACCAGAACCGCCGGTTCGGTTCTTCTGAAATTTGGCCAGTTAATCCAGTTAGGAGTACGGGTCTCATCAGAGGGGGTGTCCCTTCAATGGAGCCACAGCAACAATCAAACCAGCCCGGTGCAGCAGTCAGTGCGTTTCCGGGTGACCTACGCTGGTGCCGGCCGGGAAATTGTTATTCAGGAGGGAGAAAGGATCATCGCCGGCAAACTGCGGGAAGACTACGGCGAACTGGTTCCCCTGCCAGCGCCGGCTCCGGCGGCTATTCCGGTTAACTCTTCCCGGGTCACGATAAAGGATTTTGCAACTTTTGACCTTTCCGGCGCTACCGGCCAGGGAATCTTCAGCCCGTCAACCGGCTTTCGCTGGAAGACCCAGGATGGTGAGGCTTTCCTGGAAGCCGTCTATACAATTAATCCTTATGCCGGCGGTGGTTCCAGAGGAGTGCAACGGATTCACCTGGAGATTAAAGTTGTTGCGCCGTAATCCCGGGGAAAAGGGAAAAAGTGCGCTGGCGCCGGCGCTGCCTGGGCGGGAGCGACTTCTGACAGTAGTCCACGATTTTCAGGGAGAGACTTTTTCCACGGAAAGGCCGCGCCTTTCCAGGAGGGAACCTTCCAGCCGAAACAGGTCCACCAGTGAAGTAAGGTAGTTCACCACAGCCTCAATCTCCGCAATCTGGCTGGAGAGAAGGTCTCGCTGGGTCTGGGCAACCAGAAGGGGCGTGGAACGGCCCACACGAAACTTTTCTGTTTCGGCCCGCAGTTTCTCTTCCTGCAGCACTCTGGTGGCTGCCACCGCCGTAATCTGCTGATAGGTGCGATTCACTTCCAGGTAAGCGGAGCGGACATCCAGGATGACCAGCTGAGACAGGTTTTCCAGGGCTTCCTCAGCCTGCTGTCGGCTCAGCCTGGCGCGCTGGTACTGGGCCTTAGCCTGCCGGTTGCCCACCGGCCACTGAAAGGCCAGACCGGCCGCAACCTCATAACCTTTTCCGGTAATGTCCTGAAGTGAGCCACCAAAAGAATTAGCATAGCCGGTTTTTCCCAGCGTCAGAAAAAAATCTAATTTAGGTAACAGACCATTTTTTGTTTTCACCAGTTCCACCTCGTTCCGCTGAAGGCTCAAACGCGCCTGCTGCAGTTCCGGACGAAGCCGCAGCGCCAGGGCACAGTGGTTTTCAATGGCATCAAGTTTCACCTGCGGGACAGCCGGCAGGTCCTTAAGGATAACTTCACTTTCCCAGGAGCCATCTGGCGGATTCAACAATCTTAACAGTTGTAACCGGATACTTTCCATTTTGCTGGTGGCGTTGATAAGCGCTTCCCGGCGCAGGGCCACTTCTGCCTGAGCCGCGGCCAGTTCAATCTCAGCCAGTTTGCCCACACTGATTTTTTCCTCAGTCTCCTTCAGTTGCTGCTCGGCTAACTTCAGGGAGTCCTGGTAGATTTCTATCTCTCTTCTGGCTAAAGCATACTGCCAGTAAGTTTTTTCAATCTCAGCCACGATGTTTTCCGCCAGTGCCTGCAACTCGTATTCAGAAGCAAAACTGTCCAGTCTGGCCTGCCGCAGTCTGGCCAGATTGGCTTCTACGTCAGCACCCTGCAGCAACGCCTGGGTCACCGTCAGTCCCAGTCTGGTGGTGTGCAGGTTGCTGTAAAGGCTGGACCAGTCTTTTGCGGTGCTTAACTCAGTCACGAAACTGGTTCCGCCAGGCAGAAGACGGCTGAAACCACCACTTAAGTTAACCTGGCTGCTGGTGGTTCCGGTTAAGGCGCCAGTGGTCCGGGAGGGTGTTTGAGCGTGCTGCCGGGAAAGAGAAAGACCGGCTTCAAGGGTCGGGTCAAACCTTGCCTTTTCCTCTTCTTCGTATGTTTTGCGAACAGCTGGAGTAAGTTTCTCCACCCGCAGCGCCTGGTTGTTCTGAAGCCCCAGAAGCACGGCCTCCCGCAGGCCGAGAGTGAGCGTTTTCGCCGCCAGGGCAGTCTCTGACCTGGTGGCGGAACTTAAGGAGGGGGCCGCCTCAGTTCCGATAAGTTTTGTCAGAAACAGGATGCTGACCAGCAGGAGAATTTCCTTCCCTGATTTCTGAGAAACCCACCCGGATAGTTTTCTTTCAGGCATGGTTTTCCTCCTTCCCCTGATTGAGACGACTTTCAAAGAAATGATAGACGACCGGTACGAAAAGCAGGGTAATCAGCGTGGAACTGAGTAATCCTCCGATGACCGCACGGGCTAAAGGCGCCTGGAACTCACCGCCCTCACCAAGACCCAGCGCCATAGGCACAAGTGCCAGTATTGTCGTCAGGGCCGTCATCAGAATGGGCCGAAGCCGGCGCCGGCCAGCTTCTTCAATGGCTTCTTTAAGCTGGAAGCGGTCACGATGACGCAGCAGGTTAATATGGTCCACCAGCACAATGGCGTTATTGACCACAATCCCGCCCAGCATGATACAGCCGATAATGGACTGCAGATTAAAGGTTGTCCCGCTCAGGAAAAGCAACCAGAGAACGCCGATGGCCGCTGGCGGGACAGAAAACATGACCACAAAAGGGTCCTGCAGGGACTCATACAGGGAGACCATAACCATGTACACCAGTACCAGGGATAATACGAAAACCAGTACCAGTTCCTGAAATGCCTCCTGCTGCTGCTCATACTCGCCTCCAAAACCGATGGAGAAATCGGCCGGCAGGGTGAGCGAGGAGAGCCGCTCTTTAATATCCCTCAAAACGGAGCCGAGGTCGCGGTCACTGATATTGGCGGAAACCGTGACCAGCCGCTCCTGGTCCTTTCTCTGAATGCTGACAGGACCACGGTGCGCCTGAGTCTTCACCACATTTTTCAGAAGCACCGCTTCTCCCCGGGAGTTGGTCACGGTCAGATTCAGAATCTCGCTTAAAGCCATCCGGTCAGCATCCTTAAACTGGACAAGTATCCGGTATTCCTTGCCGCCCTCGCGGTAGTAACTGGCGATACTGCCTCCCAAAGTGGTTTCCAGCGTCTGAGCAATCTGGGAGACGGTGAGCTTCATATCCGCGGCCTTGCTCCGGTCAATCAGTATAAGTTCCTCCGGAGTGCTGGATTCCCGGCTGATCACGGCATCGGTCACGCCTTCCACATCCTCCACGATTTTTTTCACCTGGGCGGCCAGGCCATCGGCTGTTTCCAGGTCATAACCTCTGATTTCCACCTGGACTCTTTCGCCGCCGCCGCCAAAGCCGCGCATAAGCATCATGGTAAACATCCCTGTGCCGGCCCGGGTGCGGATGGTCAGTCCGGGAATGCTGGACAACTTCCGGCGTAAGGCTGCGGCGACCTGGTCGCTGGAACGCTTTCGCTGACTCTTAGGCTTTAACGCAATCCGCATCTGACCCCTGTGGCTTCCGGTGGAACCATAACCGAAGCCGCCGCCGATGGTGGCTACCATGCTTTTCCTCTCTTTGACTTCATCGTTGACCACAGTTTCCATGGCCTGGAACTGTTCCTCCAGCACCGCCAGTTTCGTTCCCACCTCAGCCTCAGCCTCCACCCGAACTTCAGCTTCATCGCTCTGGGGCATCAGTTCCACGCCAATGAGAGGCGCCAGCAGGAAACTGCCTGCCAGCAACAGAAGGACGCTGAGCACCACCCGGCGCCGATGCGAGAGTGCCCAGTGTAAAGATTGTTTATAAGCCTTTTCCATCTGTTCAAACATTTTTCCAGTAATTATAATGAGTTTATGGCCGAGGGTCTCGTGGGACCAGGTGGAGAGGTCTAACGGGTGAAGATACCTTGAAGCCAGCATGGGAACAACGGAAAGAGCGACGATTAGAGAACACAGCAAGGCAAAAGAAACGACTATGGCTAACTGTCGGAACAGCGCTCCGGCCATGCCCCGCAGGAAGACCAGCGGCAGAAAAACCACCACGGTGGTTAAGGTGCTGGCGATGACCGCTGCGGCTACCTCCTGACTGCCCTGAATTGCAGCCTGTTCCGAACTGAGACCGGACTCCCGCAGGCGGTAAATGTTCTCCAGCACGACAATGGAGTTGTCCACCAGCATCCCCACGCCCAGAGCCAGGCCACCGAGGGTCATCATATTCAGGGTGAAGCCAGAAAAATAGATCAGGGCAAAGGTAGTGATAATGGAGGTGGGAATGGAAATGGCGATGATGGCGGTACTGGCAATATTCCGGAGGAAAAAGAGCAGAACCAGGATGGCAAAGCCGCCGCCGTAGAAAGCCGAGGAACCCACGGAAGCGATGGAACGTTTGATATAGTCTGCAGAATCAACAATCGGCACCAGTTCTATCTGCGGCATCTCCCGATTGATTTTTTCCACTTCGGCCAGGACCAGCCGGGCCACTTCTACGGTGTTTTTGCCTGATTGTTTGGTCACGGCCAGGTAAACTCCCGGCCGGCCATTGACCCGGACAATCCGGGTGACCTTCTGAGCCCGGTCCTCCACGCTGGCGATCTCCTTCAGCCTGACCGGGACGCCACCAATAACGGCCACCACTGTTTCCCGAATCTGCTCCAGGCTGGTATATTCTCCTGGCGTGCGAATGATGACATCGTAATGGCCGCGTTCTACACTGCCGGCTGGCTGGGTGACATTGCTGGCTTTGATGGCGTTGAGAATTTGCTCCAGCGGTATTCCCAGGGCTTTGATGCGGCTGGCGTACAGACTGACGCGAATTTCTCTTTCCAGACCTCCCCGGATGTCCAGGGAAGCCACACCCGGAATTCTTTCCAGACGGTACTTTATCTGGTCATCAATGACCTTCCGCAATTGGATAGGGTCTAACACGCTGGAGGCGCCCATGATGAGAATGGGCATGCTGGAAGGGTCAAACTTCATCAATCTGGGCCGGTCCATATCTTCCGGCAGACGGGAAATAATTCTGTCCACCCGGTCCCGGACGTCGTTGGCGGCCACATCAAGGTCTGTTCCCCAGGAGAAAGATACCCGGACCTGGCTTCGGCCTTCAGAAGATTCAGAAGAGATTTCTTCCACACCGGGGACAGCGCTCACGGCTTCTTCAATGGGTCGGGTGACCAGTTCTTCCATTTCTTCCGGACTGGCATTCTCGTAGGTGGAAGAAAGGACCAGGGTAGGGTAGCTGATATCCGGCATGAGGTCTATCGGCAGTCTTCTTAAGGCAATACCGCCGATGATGAGGGCGCTCAGCATCGCCATCATGGTCAGCTTTGGCCGCCGCACGCAGAAAGCAGAAAGGTTCACGGACGTCCTCCAGCGACCTGGCGGCGGGAACTTTTGCCATGGCCAGTGGTGGCCGCACCGGAAGACTCCTTTTCCGGTAAAGTGACCGGTGAGCCATCGCTCAACAGGTGATGCCCCAGAGTTACCACATAGCCAGCCAGGGCGGGCCTGGTAATCTCCACTTCTTCTTCAGTGATAATGCCTGTTTCCACCGGGACAAAACGAACCTTTTTCTCCTTTTCCTCCAGGAGAAAAACTCCCGGCTGCTCGCCCCGTTTAGTCAGGGCGGAAAAGGGCACTACCGTGGCTTGCTCATGGCGGGCCAGTTCTATCTCTGCCCGGACAAAGCCGCCTGGTTTGAGCAGATGTCCTGGATTGGCCGCGGTCACTTCCACCTGGGCCGCCCGCGCTTCTTCCTTGAGGGCCGGCGCAATCCTGACTATCCGGCCAACAAATTTTCTGTCGGCACAACTGTCAGTGGTGAAGGTCACCGTTTGACCCCGGTGTAGCCGGTAGTAGTCTTCCTCGGCTACGTGGAGAACTACCTTCACAGTATCTATATCCAGAATGGAGATGATGCCGTCATTAGCGCGCAGCATGGAGCCGACGTCAACGAAACGCTCGCCCACCACTCTAATTTTGCTGCCACCTTCCCAGGTGGCCTGAATTCTGGTGAAGGAGAGTCTTACCTCGGCCGCCTTCAGCGCCGCCCTTTTCTGTTCTACCTGGGCTAGGGCCACCTTATACCTGGCTTCCCGGGCTTTATAGTTGGCCTCAACCTCATCTAATTCTGCCTGGGAGGCAATTTTCTTTTCCCGGAGAAGCCTGGTTCTTTCCAGGTCGCGTTTGGCCATCTCCAGACTGCTTTCACAGTCAAGAACATTGGCTTTAGCCACTTCTAATTCCGCCCGGGCGGCTTCCACCTCCTCCTGGTATTCCTGGCTGTCAAGGAGAGCCACCAGCTGGCCCTGGATGACCGTGTCTGCCACATCCACCAGCAGTTTCTCCAGTCTACCGGCAACTCTGGGCGCTACCACAAACCGGGATTGCGGCAAAATGGAACCGGTAAACCGGGCTGTTTCCGAAATGGTTTTCTTTGCTACCGGGGCCACCCTGACGGCGACCGGACCCCGGGCTGGCTTACCGGCCGGCCCCCTGAGTGCTCTGGCGAGTTTTTGATAAACCTGTTTACCGAAAAGAGCCAGAACAAGCAGCACCAGTACCAGAAGAAACAACTTCCTGGCCTTTTTCATTTTTCTTTCCTCCGGGTAAAAATCTGTCTCAGTTTCCTTTGACGGACAGAGCAGGCCAATCGTTTATCACAGACCTCTGCTGAACAGAAATTCTAACGGATATTTTAATCGCCTATTTGAACCTGTCAAGGAAAAAATTATCTGACTGAAAAGAATGGAACTAATTGCTTGCTCAGGTGAGTTATGTTATCCTTATAACCACGGCGACCCTGATGGAAAGGAGAAGCGATGATTTACAAGCATGAGGAGTATATTGAAGAGAATGCTGCGGACAGCAAGTTTCCCATCAAGCAGATTGAACAGTTAACCTCTCTTGACGGGAAGGTGAAGAAGTTTATCGGTCGGGTTAGCCTGGCGCTTCAGACACCCATGGGAATGACGACTATTCCGGTGACCTTTGAGATTGAGGCCGCTACCATTCAGGAAGCCTTTGCTAAATTTTCCGAGCGGGCTGAAGCCGAAATTGAAAGTGCCAAACGAGACCTTCATGCGGAGCTGCAGGAGTTGCGGCGGCAGAATGCCAGCCGGATTATTCCCGCCACGGGAATCCCCACCGATATTAACAAGATTAAACTGCCCTGAAGTGGAAAAACCCTGAGAGAGGTTTTCGTGGAAGTGAAAAGTGTGCTGGAACTGATTGGTCAGACAGCGCTGGTGCGTCTGGGCAAAGAACGAATTTTTGCCAAGGCTGAGTTTCTCAATCCTGGCGGCAGCATCAAGGATAGGGTAGCCCTGGCTATGATTGAAGGCGCCGAGCGCCGGGGCCGGCTAAAACCGGACTCCATTATCGTGGAACCAACTTCTGGCAATACCGGTATCGCTGTGGCTCTGGTTGGCCGTCTTAAGGGTTACCGGGTGCGGATTGTTATGCCGGAAGGAATGAGTGAGGAAAGGAAAAAAATTATCAGAGCGTTAGGGGCAGAACTTATCCTGACGCCGGACCGTACCGGGATTGCCGGAGCGGTGGAAAAGGTGAGGGAACTGGCGGCGCAGGACCCAAGAATTTATGTCCCCCAGCAGTTTGAAAATCCGGACAATCCCAGGTGTCATTATGAACAAACGGCGGTGGAACTGTGGCGACAGATGGACGGCGAGATTTGCGCCTTTGTAGCCGGTGTGGGTAGCGGCGGGACACTTCAGGGCGTGGGCAAGTTTCTGAAAGACAAAAAACCGAAAATACTGGTGGCAGCAGTAGAACCAAAGGGTGTCTCGGCTCTTTTAGGCCATGAGCCGGGGCTTCATCGTATTCAGGGAATTGGCGATGGTTTTATTCCGGCCATCCTGGACGTTTCTCTGGTGGACCGGGTGATAGAAGTCAGTGATGAAGACGCCAT
Source organism: bacterium (assembly GCA_029551285.1). Classification (GTDB taxonomy): domain Bacteria; phylum Ratteibacteria; class UBA8468; order B48-G9; family DSTR01; genus JAMWDF01. Next base: position 68,807 of record JAKPFT010000018.1, read on the forward strand.
TGAAACCACCCGCTGGCTCAGCCGGCAGCACGGTCTGCTGGTAGGCACTTCCTCAGGAGCCAATGTCTGGGCAGCCAGGCAGTTAGCGGCAGAATTAGACGGCAATATCGCCACCGTGCTTCCTGACCGGGCTGAACGCTATTTCAGCACGGCTCTGCTTTAAGAAAAATTTCAGGTGAGAAATGAAAGCCGCTCAGTTTTTCCTTTTTTTTCTCGGGCTGGTTTTATTTCCTTTCAGTCAGGCCCGGGGTTACCAGCGGACCATTGAAGCCGAAGACTGCAGTCTGGAACCAGGCGGTTTCCGCATCCACCAGAACATAGGCAGTTATTCGGGTGAAGGGTATATGATTATTCTCTGGAAAGCCGGTCAGAGCCATGGCCGGCTCCAGAAAAAACTGGAATGTTCTCTTCCCCCGGGTCGGTACCGGCTTTCTCTGTTGACCTTTGCGGAAGGAGCGGAGAACGCCAATCAGGTACGGTTGGCCCTTAACGGTGCGGCCACTACTCTTTCCTGGCCTGACAGGACAGTGGCGGCTGGACAGCGGCACTGGCTTTCCGGTGAGGTGGTGACGCAACAGCCCGGAGACCTTTTTTCTCTTGAGGTTTTGAAAGCCCACGAGCGGTTAATCCTTGATACTTTCAGGATAGAATCAGTCCTGCCGTCTGAGGGTAAAGTGGCGCCTCCTGGAAACTTAGTGGAAAACAGCAGTTTTGAGGGCCTGACGGCCGACTGGTTCACCCCCTATCAGTGTGGTTACGCTCTCCTGCCGGGCTACATTGATTTAACACAGGCCTACCATGGCCAGAGCAGCCTGCGTCTGCCCGGACCGATGAGTGTGCTTTCCCGGCCCTATCAGGTTGAGGCCGGCCAGGTGTATTCTCTTTCTCTGTGGGCGAAAACAGTCCAGGCCACGGAGGTTTCTCTGGCCCTCACCGGAGAAATGGGCTGGAAAAGTTTTCTTCACAGGAAGTTTACTCTTAGTCCCGAACAGGGCTGGCAGCGGCTGGTCCTTACCGGCGAAGTGCCGGCCAGGCTCGCAGAGCTCATGATTAAGATAGAAGTTAGCGGACCTGTCTGGCTTGACGCGGTGCAGCTGGAACGAGGTCAGCCCACGGCTTATCAACCGAAGAATCCAGTGAGTCTCGGTTTTCTCTGGCCAGAAGTGGGCCGGGTCTTTCTTCAGGGGAAAAATGTCACCTGGCAGGTCCTTTTTTCCGGCCAGGGTGAGACGACAGTGGTTTTTGCTTACTCTGTCTATGACATAAACGACCGGCTGGTTCAGAGGAAAGAAGAAAGGATTGCGCTAAGACAGGGTTTTGCCCGGAAGACGATAGAACTGCCAGGAGATAAAAGTGGCATCTACCGGGTCCGATGCACCAGCCCGGAGAAGAAGGAATTAACTTACGCGGTCGTGCCTGAATACGCAGAGCCGGATTCGGTGCTGGGGGCCTACATTACCTTGAAGGAGGAACCACTGGCCATTCTTTCCCGGATGGGCATCCGCTGGAATAATACCTTAAGTTGTGGTGGCATCCTGGGCACCTGGAGTCTGGTGGAACCGGAGAAGGGTAAGTTTGTCTGGGCGGACGAGGCTGTGGCACTGGCCGAAAAATACGGGTTCAAAATTCTGGCCAATCTCCACGCCTATTTCCCCCGCTGGGTCCTTTCCCGGGAACCGCCGGAGGAACCGTTCCTGAAGACCGGCAACCAGTATTTCAGACTATCAGACTGGGAAAATTTCGTGCAGAAAACCGTGGAGCATTATCGGGACAGGATTAGATACTGGCTGGTGATTGACGAGCCCTATCACCTCTTTACGGCCGAGGAGTACGCCCGGCTGTTGGCCGCCACCTTCAGGGTGATTAAGAAGGTTGACCCGACCGCTAAGGTTTTCGCCCATGGTGGTTTCTCCGATGGTTTCCTGCCGGCCGTCGTGGAAAAAGTTGGGCCGGATTGTTTTGACGGCATCAGCGACTACTGCCGGAGGAAGGAACACGCTCAGCTGATAGGTTCTCTGGCCCGGCGGTATAACAAGAGTTTCTGGTCAGTGGAATACGGCGGCTATGCCAGTTTTTTCAGCGAAACCGAGCCGCCTGACTCCATAGGCTCCCGGGATTCCACGCAGCGGCTTCTGGAGAGCGCCATCCGCTCTCTGTGCTGGGGGCCGGCCGAGAAGTACCTGAGGTACGACGCGCGTTACCCCGGTCCGTACCCATCCTATCAGAAATACTGCACCATGTTTGAATACGACGGTTCCCTGAAAGCGCCGGCGGTAGCCTATTCTGTGCTGAACAAACTTCTCTGCGGTTATCAGGGCCAGGAAGAGATTGAGGGTGACAGACGGCTGAAAATTTTCCTTTTTCAGAAGGGTGAAGAAAGACTGGTGGCTTGCTGGAGTGGCAGTGGCCGGCTCTACCGGCTGGTCCTGCCAGAAAGGGCCAGTTCCTGGAAGATACTGGATATGATGGGGAACGAAGTGGAAAAGGAAGTCGGCCAGGGCAAGGTCAGCCTTCTTCTTGGTCCCCGGCCGGTTTATTTCTGCCACTTGAAACCGGAAGACATTAAGGTGTTTTCCGCGGCCGGCCTGGAAGAACTGCTTTCTCTGACCACGGCTTGTGTGCCTGACGAAGCAGGTATCTTAGCCCTGAAGGTGAACCTGAAAAATACCCTGTCGGAAACAGCCAGCGGTAGCCTTGGTTTTTCGCGGGAAGCCCAGTATCTCCTGCGAAATCCAGGCCAGCGGCAGCGCTTTTCTCTCCAGCCGGGACAGTCCTTTAGTTTCCTTTTCCCGTTAAACTTTGGCCAGCGGGATGTGGTGGAAAACAAACTTCTGGAGTTAGAACTGGCCGGTCCGGGTCTGGACAGTTACTTCCGCCAGAGACTCAGTTACGCCGGCTCTCGGAAAGTCAGTTTCCCGATAGAAGTGGACGGCGATTTGAAGGAGTGGACACCATTTCTTGACTGGACCGACGACCGCAGTCTGAGGCTGGACCGAGCCACCGTGAACCAGGAAAAGTCAGTCCGGCTGACAGGGCGATGTCTGCCAGCCTGGGATGAAGAATATCTTTACCTGACCTTTCAGGTTTCAGCGCCAGAGGCATCCCCTGAGCATCAACTGAGGGTTTATCTCCAGCCGGAAGGACGGCAGGGAACAGCTTACCAGTTAGTGTTCAGACCCTTTGAGAAACCGGCGGCTCTTTACGGTTCCTTAGCGGAGAAGGTCGTCTGGGCTTTCAAGGAGGGGCAGGGGAGAAACTATAACCTGGAGATGAAGATCCCCTGGAAACAAGTGGGCGTTACCGGAAGGGCTGGCAGCAGCCTCTGGTTTAACGCAGTACTGGTTCAAACTGAGGGAAACCGTCTGGTAGCGGAAAAAGCCTGGGCGGCAGACCTGGTAGCCGGAGAAGAAAAATTAGGGTTGGGTCAACTTTACCTTATCAGGGAGTGACAATGAATACCAGAGAGTTGTGGCTGAATATTATGCATTACAGGGGTCATGACCGGATGCCGGTAATTCACTGGACCCAGTGGCCGGAAACAACCGAACGCTGGCATCGGGAAGGCTGGCCGCAGGAGACAGACATCCATACCTTTCTGGGTACCAGCCCCCACTGGTTCGGCCTGGGCGTGAACCTGAGTCTTTTTCCGCTTTTTGAACAGAAGGTGCTGGAAGAAACGGATGAGTACCGCATCGTCAGGGGTGACGACGGCGTTATCCAGCAGGAATGGAAAAATAAAAGTTGTATTCCGCACTACCTTGATTTCAGTTTGAAAACAGCTGGCGACTGGCCGGAGTTTAAGAAAAGGTTGCAGCCGGACAGTCAGAGAATTCCACCGGACCTTGACCAGAAAATTGCTGTGGCCTTAGCCAGCGGGTTACCGGTAGTTTTCAGCACGGCTTCCCTGATGGGCTGGATCAGAAACTGGATGGGGGTAGTGAACATGTCTTATCTGATGTATGATGCGCCGACGGTGTACGCTGATATGGTGATGACCCTGACGGACCTGACCTGCTGGGCGATTGACCAGGTTTTTCCGAAAATGGGCCGGCCGCCGGATATGGCTTTTGGCTGGGAGGACATCTGTGGCAAGGCTGGACCGCTGGTCAGTCCGGATCTCTTCCGCAAGTACGTGGCGCCAGGCTACCGGCGGATAAGGGAAAAGATAGAAAGTTATGGGGTCAGTCTCTTAGGAATAGACAGCGACGGCGATGTCCGGAGTTTGGTCGGACCGTGGCTGGAAGCAGGGGTTAATGTGCAGTTTCCGGTGGAAATCGGCACCTGGCAGGCTGACCCTTACCAGTTGCGGCGGCAGTTTGGCCGGGAACTTCGCATCATCGGCGGTTTTAACAAACTTGCTCTGGAAAAAGGGCCGGCTGAGATTGACGCGGAGATAGCCAGGCGCTGGCCACTGATGAAGGAAGGCGGTTTTGTTCTTATGCCTGACCATCTCATCACGCCGGGTACTTCTCTGGACAATTATCGCTACTTTCTGAACAGAGTGCGTTCTTTGCGTTTTTGACACCGGGAGAGAGCCATGATTTTTGAAAATGTTGAGTTGCATAATGTGGCCGAGGTGACCAGGTGTGACGGGCAGTCCGGGGTCAGGCTGCAGCGTGTTCCGGAAGAGGTGCGGTTGAAACTCAACGCGGCTGCTCAGATGCGGATGCTGCAGCCGGATGGTGCGGAAATCAGATTTCTTTTTGATGGACCTGCCTGCCGGGTGACGCTTTCTTCCGAGGACCAGACCAGGGTCACCGTTTTTCATGGTCCTTTTGACGGAAGACAGCGCTTCCTCATCGGGAAAGAAGCCCGGACGATAGAGATTTCACAGCCGGTGTTTTTAGACCAGCTTGACGGGAAATACACTGAGAAGATGTTTTTTTCTCCGCGGGTGGTCCGGCTTATCCTGGGCGGTCCCCAGCGGGCGCCGGTCTGGTTTCACGGTATCCAGGGGGAAAAGGTGCGTCCTCCTGAGCCGGGAGAACTCCCGCGACAGCGCTATTTGGTCTACGGTACTTCCATCACCCACGGTTTTGACGCCGAAGGGCCCCATCTGACCTACGTGGCGCAGACAGCCAGATTTCTCAGAGCCGACCTGATTAACTTAGGCGTTGGCGGTGCCGCCCACTGTGAACCGGAACTGGCCGATTACATTGCCACCCGTTCTGACTGGGACTTCGCTTCTTTAGAACTTTCCGTGAACATGCTCGGGTTTACACTGGAAGAGTTCTACCAGCGGGTGGGCTATTTCGTAAATCGGGTGGCTGGCGCGAATACAGGCAGGCCTGTACTCTGTATTACTCTTTACCCCTTCTTTCTTGACTTTGGCGTCGTCCCTCCTGGCCTTCAGTGCCAGGCTACCCCGGAGGAATACCGGCAGGCTCTGCGCGACATTGTGGCGGCCTGCCCCTGCCCCAATGTTCATCTGGTGGAGGGTCCCGAGATACTCAGAGAGATGACCAATCTCACCTGCGACTTAATTCATCCCGGCGATTATGGGATGATGGAGATGGCGCGGCACCTGACAGAAAAGTGGCAAAGTCTTGCCAGCAGAAAACATTAGCCAGAGACCCTTCCGGTTAAAGGACCGGCAGAAGTTCCGGCAATTCTTTCAGACTGGAAATAATGGCCTGGGGTTTGACCCCGGAAGGAAGTTTCTCTCCGTCCCGATTGACCCAGACAGCCTTCATTCCGGTTTTCAGAGCTCCGGAGATGTCGTTGAGCCAGCTGTTGCCGACCATGCAGGCTTCCCGGGGCGAGACCGACAGGGCGGAAAGAGCCAGCCGGAAAATTTCAGGGGCTGGCTTGCCGCGGCCCAGGTCTGAAGAAACAACCACCACACTGAAAAATCTTGCTAAACCAGCCTGGTTAATCTTCTCACACTGATGGCGCCGCAGACCATTGGTGACCATTGCTAACGGCCAGGAAGAAAGCCGCTTCAGCACCGGCCGGACCTCTGGAAAAAGCCGGTGTCGCTGCCGGCATTCCTTCCGGTAGCAGGTGGCCATCTCTTCCGCCAGAGAAAGGTCTTCTATCCCTGATTTTCTCAGGGCTTCCTGCCAGCAGCGCCGGCGAAAATCGGGAATCCACGACTGCATTATTCTGGCTTCTGGTATCTCGTCGGCAAAATCAGCCCATAAGGCTTCCCGCGGGGAAATACCGACCTGCTGACACCACCGATAAGCCGGGGCAGTTTTCCAGAAGTCTTCCGCCAGGCCCTGGATGGTCTTAAGAAGTTTCTCCGGGGAAAGACCATAACGGCGGTAAGCCAGAGACGCGGCAGCGAGAAAAGCCTCTTCCGTGGCTTTTTCTTCCAGAATCAGGGTATCGTCCAGGTCAAAAAGAACTGCCTTTACCATGTCTTTCTCCTGGCCATCAGTGTATCAGCTTTTTTTCTCTTCCCCAAGATGCCGTGAGTCGGAGGTGATAATTTTTTCTCTCTTTACTAAGAGAGGTTGCCGGGGTATGATAAGTTAACTGCAGAAAAAGGAGGTGAGACCATGAAAAAGTTGATGCTGGTTGTGCTGGCGGTCGTTCTGGTGGCAGGCTGGGCTGGCTATGTCTTCAGTCAGGAAAAACCTGATGCGGCCAAGATGCAGGAGTACCGGGAAATTAAGATGAAGATGATGGCGATTGAAAGAAAGGCCATGGCGGAAGACACAGAACTGAAACAGATAGCCCAGCAGATGAAGGAACTGGAAATGAAGCGGAAGGCTAGATTGGAAACGGTTCTGGCTGGCAACCAGGAGTATCAGGAGCTGAAAAAGAAGGAAGAAGAGCTGAGGCCCACGCCAACGGCGCCGCCCAAGCCGGCCGAGAAACCCGAGGTAAAAAAGTAGCAGTTTTTGTCTCATTTCTGGAGAAATGGTCGGGAACTTCCCCCGACCATTTCTTTTTTCTCCTTCCTGCTAACTGTCCGGTGAGTTGACAGCCTACAACGATTTAGTAAAATGTTGCCATGAGACGCCGGGTTACCCTGAAGGATGTGGCCCGAAAATCAGGTCTGGCCGTGGCCACCGTTTCGGCCATCTGCCGCGGCAAGGGCGATTTTTTTCATATTTCCAGGAAGACACAGGAGCGGGTCCTCCGGATTGCCGAAAAAATGGGTTACCGGCGCAACAGCCTGGCGTTTTCTTTAAGGACCGGTAGCAGCAATTTTGTGGCCGTGTTAGGTCGAACCTTTCGCATTCCTGTTACCCAGGAAAGACAGAACTTTATTGCCCAGTTGTTTATCCACCTTGGTTTTCAGGCTCTTCTCTACGATTTCCACTGGTTTGACGGTAAGGAAGAAGAACTTCTTCACACTGTTGAAGAAATACCCTGTGCCGGTATGGTTGTCTCCGATGTGAACACCAGGCGGCTCTTTCAGACTCTGAGGCAGGGGCAGACCCGCCTTCCCTGCGTTCTGGTTGATTCTGAATATCACGCCGGTCTTGACCATGTTTACCTGGACAGAAGCAGTGTCTCTTACCTGGCGGCCAGCCACCTTTTGAAAACTGGATATACCAGAATTGTCTATACCATCCCGGTAGAAAAAAAGTTCTGGTTGTTGCAGGAGAGAAGGCGGGGTTTTGTCAGGGCAATGGCTGAAGCCGGCCGACAGGCCAGTCAGGCAAACTTCCTCTGGGTTGAGTCAGAGGGAAAATTTTCCTACCAGATCGGTCTGGAATTAGGCGAGAAGATAGCCACCAGCAGAAAAAAACCAGAAGCGGTGATGGCTTTAAACGACCAGATCGCCATCGGGTTAATGCGCGGTCTGCAGAGAAGGGGCCTGCGGGTGCCGGAAGACATTGCCCTGGTGGGTTCAGAAAATCTGCCTGAAGGCGAGTTTTGCCAGGTCCCGCTGACCAGTGTTGACTTCAGAGTCAAAGAAGTTGCTCAGCAGACAGTGGAGTTGTTTCGTCGCAGGCTTTCCGGGGACTGGTCAGATTTTCCGAAAGAAATCGTAGTCCAGCCAGAACTGGTGATTCGGTCTTCGTGCGGCTGCCGGTAAAAAGGTTCTGCCGGTTAAGTATCTTCCGCCACTTCCATGGCTATTTTCGCCCAGCGGAAAAGACGTTCCGGCTGGTAGCCCACGGTGCTAATATCCTTGAGAATGAATTCCAGACTGCAACCATAGCGCTGACAGATTTCTTTTGTCTGCTGAAGGTCCTTCCGGACCAATTCTTCGTCAAAGGAAGGCCCTGCGAGAAAAGCCGGGTTGGGTTTCCGGGAAAAGACAAAGTCCCGGCCGATGGCCTCGGCGCCTCTTTCTTGATTAGCCCAGGGGCTCATGGAAATTTTGCGCACATGAGGTATTAAACGGACCTGGTCAATCTTGTCGTGAAGCGGGTCACAGCAGCCGTAATAAACAAGGCCGAAACGCTCACAGAGCCGGCTGGTATAAGCCACTTCAAATTCCAGAAACATCTTTGGTGAAACTGTCCCCAGCATCTGTGCCAGGCCAAACATCCAGATATCTTTCGTCCGCGGTTTTTCAGGATTGTAGCCAGGTGCGGGAATCTCATCTGTCCAGGCGCCAGTGCAATGAATGAGGCTCTGGGGCTGGCAGAGCAAACCCCTGTCTTCTAACTGGTCCAGAAGACTGAGGTAGCCTTCGGTCATCCGGGAAAGAAGCCGGTGCATATAATCTGGCCGGTCGGCCATGGTGATAAGCGCCGCTTCCACGCCCATCCAGGTGGCGATGGGGTCCCAGAGGGAAAGGTAGGGCTCCATCCCCCAGGCCCTGACATTTAGAAGTCCGTCAAACAGTTGGTGGGCGACCTCCAGCCGGCGCCGGGTTTCGGCTTCGTCGTGGGTGACAACGGGTTTTTTGATTTTTTCCAGGTCTGCCTCAGTTTCAAACTGGTTGATAAACTTGTGGCCAACCACGGAACTGGTCGGGTCGGTTACGGCAATTTGTTCCTGCACCTTAATCCCGAAGCCGGTGTTGGTAATGGCTTTTGGAATTCTGATAAAGGGTTCCACCACCATGTCCACAGGGAAGTGGTGCCACTGGTAAAGAATTCTGCGCAACTGCCGTTCATACTGCTGACACTCCAAGTTCTGACACCGGAGAGTTAACTCCTCGTTGATGTTCATCTCATTCCAGCAGACCTGGTCAATCATCACCATGGGCCTTTCTGCCGCCACCCGGTTTAATTTACGCCAGAGCCTTCTCTTTTCTTTCTGAACTGGCAGAGCAGCAATTTCCGCCACCTGAGCCGCCAGTTCCCTGACAATAGAGATATCCCGGTCAGTCATCAAACCGCTCCTGGTTAGAATTCAACTGCCGCCGGTGCCTGGCGATTCCCTGTTCCTGTTGTCCGTTTCCTGCAAGGCTAAGACTGAACCTGAGATTCAACCTCTTGTCTGCTGACAGCCTCCTTTTCTGCTTCTCCTGGAGGGGGAAGACATGGTGAGCCTGGCGGCTTCCGCCGCAAATCCTCTATGGCAATCCAGGGAAAAAACTTTTTTTCTGTCTTCACCGGAACTGAGTCCCTGTCAGAAAAATTGGCTATCCGCTACTTTGAATTTTTTTCGCTCCAGCCTGAAGAAACTGTTTTTCCGCCTGTTCCAGAAGGATTTCGTGTCCACCGTCAAAGATGTTCAGGAAGACCTTCGCTTCCGGGTCAATCCGGCAGATTTTCTGGTAAAGGCGAAGGCCGTGGGTGAAGGGGACGGAACGGTCAAACTTACCGTGGTAAATGTAAACCTCCTTTGCCCGGGCAATGGAGGCAGCGTGGAAGAGGGGGGAACGTTCACGGTATTCTTTCAGCCTCGCCTTGCCCGGCGGTCCCCCGCAGCAGGCTTCAATGTGAGGCGCATAGTGCGGATTTTCGCCGTGCCAGGCAGTAAGGTCCGTAATTCCGCAGAAGGAAGCGACAGAAGCCCACAGTTCCGGCCGGTACCCGGCCAGCAAAAGTGCCATGTGGCCTCCGCCGCTGCCCCCGAAGAGAAAAATTTTCCCCCGGTTTACTGAAACCAGTGAGCAAACCTTTTCCACCGCATCAATCACATCCTGCCTGGCCAGCCGACTTCCACAGGCCTGGCGACAACGGTTATTGCTGCTCAGATTCGGACCGCGGAACTCTGGCAGGAGAAGATGCCAGCGCCGACGTTTCGCCAGAGGAAGAAGAGTTGTCACAAGGTTATACCGGTCAGTACTCCAGGTGTGCAACCCTACCAGCAACGGGGCAGGCTGACCTGTTCTAACCGGCCAGAAAAGACAGACTTCTTCAGCCCTGTCCAGAGAAGAACGAACCAGAATTTCTTTCATGGCCTTTTTCCTGTCGGGATGGGTTTCCACGGTTCCAGATTTTGCCGGAAAAAGCCGCCTGTGTCAAACAAACTCGGGGAAAAATTCCGGAAGGAAAAACTGACCTCACCGGTTCTGGATGTAACTGGCCGCTTTCTGGTAGATTCTTTCTATTTCAGCTCGCTGACTTTCCTTCAGTTGAAAGGTAGAACTGGCGATTTCCTGCCGGGCCTGAGCCCAGGCCTCGTCCAGAATTGACGGCTGACCTTCTGCCTGCCAGCGGCCAAGGTTCCAGTGGCGGAAGATTTCCGGAAACCAGTAAAACTTCCGAAAGCGAGAAACGGTATCCGGAACACCGACGAAGTTTCCTTCTCTGACCCCTTCTTCTATCAGCGTCAGAGGATCAACCTCAGCGGACAGGTCTAATCCCTCAACAGTCCTTTTTACATAAGCGAGAATTTCTCTGTCCAGCACCGCCTGCTGCGGGCTGAAGACTTCGTCAACAGAAAGCTGGCCGACACCGCCGAAAACACGTGCGCCCAGCAGCGCCTGCCAGAGCACAGAAGCCGTTCGCTCACAGGCCGCCTGACTGTCTGGTTTTTTGGCTACACTGCGGAACATCCCATAACGGGCTGGCTGACCGGTAAGAAATTCATTGGTTTGAATAACCAGAGCCCGGTAAAGACACCACTCCGGCGAACCGAAGACAATAAAGGAATACTGAAAGTCAAAGGGTTCCACTCTAATGCTCAAACCGCTGCCGGAAATGCCCAGGGCCGAACAGACCATGTCCAGCGCCAGGGTTTCGGCAACAGACTGAATGAGGGCACTCCTGGGGTCCAGCGGACAGGTGGTCCCGGCCATAGGGATGAACCCGGTTAAAACAACTTCAACATCCGGATTTTCCACAAAACACAGGGCTGTTGCTAATCCCTGAGGGTCTAATTTGAGCGGGCTGATGCCCACCTGTTCTACCAGACGGTAGCGCCTTTCGGCAGCAGCAAACATGTCAATAAGGTAACGGACCTCCTCCGGGTCAGTCACAGTCAGGCTACCGCCTAAGAAACGAGAATTCTCCAGAGCAATCCGTTCCGCGGTGAGCGTGGCCAGAGCAGGGGGCACATCGCCGGGCATTACCGGGATCACTCCGTCAAGCCCCCGGCTGTCCCACAGTCGGGCCATCTGGGCTGCTTCCGCACTGGAAGCAGGCCGGACTTGCTGCGTCTCCGGGTCACAGTAGTTAAGCCCGGCCCAGCATCCTCCCAGTCTGAATTGTGTCTGCTCTTTCTCTGTTTGTTGCCTCAGGGAAGACCGCCTGTTTTCCAGATGGGCCCGGACCAGGTCTTCGGAAAAATAAACCCTTCGCTCGTCCCAGGAGACACCTTTCCATCTGGCCAGATGTTGTCTTACTCTCTGGTGGGTACATTCCACGCCGATTTTCCCCAAAACCCTCACGGCGTCATTCAGAATTTCCTCCAGGTCCGACAGCGACCATGGTGGAATTATCACTGGCTTCCAGCGGCTCATCATCCCCTCCGTTTTCCTGCTCAAAATCCACGATAAGGGCAGTGAATTAGAACCTGTTGTATGGTAGCATATGATAGAGTTTCCGGTGAATGGCACTGGCTTTTCTCCGGACCTAATGATGGGAAAAACAGCGCTAAAAGTCTTTGGCAGGGGTGTCTCCAGAAGCGGATGGGAAAATTAGTCGTTTTTCTCTAAAAAGGCCGTAGTTCCCTGCAAGGGAAAACACTGACAACCATGCCTTATCAGGGAAAACATTGGAAAGGAGATGGAATGAAACTTAATCTGCCTGATTTTGCGGTCCCGGACCGGGTGAGTATCGTAAAGGTGTTAAGACCGGGGAAAGGGGAAAGTTATGCCTGTCTTAAAGGGCCGGGCTGTATCCGGCACATCTGGTGTACTGTTTCCCGCAAAGAAATGGTTAGCCGCAAGGTTATTCTCCGCATCTACTTTGATGAGCAGCCAGTACCTTATGTGGAAGCGCCGGTCGGCGACTTCTTTGGAGTAATGCACGGCAAGACCTGGTATCCTCTGAATACACCCTATCTTTCGGTGAAAGCAGAGAGTGGCTTAAACTGCTACTTTCCCATGCCTTTTTCCCGTTCGGCCCGGGTGGAATTTGAAACCGGTGAGGAACCAACCACCATTTATCTCATGGTTGACTGGCATCGGTTCCCCGGTCAGGAAATGACTGAGCCGCGACGTTTCTGCGCGCGGTGGCGACGAGAGATGCCGGCGCCCCGTTACGGAGATGACTATCTGGTGCTGGATGCTGATGGTCCGGGTCAACTCTTAGGTTTTGTCTACGGGGTGCGGCTGCTGGACGATGCGGACCGGTGGAGTCACGGAGGCGGAGACAATATTTACCTGGATGGGCAGGCCGAGTTTCCATCTTATCTGCGGGGTATCGGCGGGGAAGATACCTTTGGCGTCTCTTATGGAGGCGCGCTTCATCCTCCTGAGACGCACCTTTACTCCGGCTTGCCCTATTATGTCCACGAGGATACCGGTCAGGCCAGGCCAGCCCAGCGGCTGGTGGGGTACCGCTTCTTTGTCCCGGACACCATTTCCTTCAGGGAGTCCATTCATCTTCGTTTTGGCTGTATGGCGAACGACATCTGCAGCACTGCTTACTGGTATCAGGAAAAACCGGTTCGACCTTTTTTCCAGTTGCCAGACTGGCCAGGCTTGCTTCCTGGAGTGGAACTGCCGCGGGACCGTTGCGACCTGCCCCTGCCTGACACAGGCGAGTGGTGGCTATGTGGCCCCTTTGGAAATCAAGAAAACCGGGCGATGAGGGAGACTTTGCCCTGTGAAGTGGAGTTTCATCCAGAGGCAACCTATCCTGGAGGACACGACCCTGGTTCTTTCTGGCTGAGCGAAGGCTCCCGGAGGTTAGGCCGCGATGTAGCCCGGTGGGTCAGACGAAAGGCCCTCCGCGGCTTTATCGACTTCAACCACGTGTTCCGTCCCTGGGTCTGCGGCCCTGGAGCAACCTACCCTGGCGTGGCTGTAGCCCGGTGCCTTCTCCACGCTCCAGCCACCGGAAATGTGTCTCTTTTGCTGGGCTGGGATGAGCAACTCGGGCTGCGGGTCAATGACGGTCCCCTGATGGACCTGGGACACCATGTCGCCTTCCGTACCAGGCTGGTTACGGTACCCCTGCGGGCCGGAGAAAATCACCTGGTGGTAAAACTTTCTAATGACACCGGGTCCAACCACGGTGGCTGGGTATTCTCCTTTCTGGCGCAGACACCAGACGGAAAGAGACTACTGCCCCGGGCTTCTTAGCGAAAGGGTCTTTGCGCCGAAAAAAGAGAGGGAGGCTTCCTACCTGACGAGGTGGACCAGGTCCAGTTCGCCCCTTTCCCAGTGCAGAATATTCTCCACCACCATTCTGGCCATTCTGAGGTTGGCGGTGCGGGTATTGGAAGCGATGTGCGGGGTCATAATCACACCGGGCAGTTGCCGCAGGTCCACTCCATCCGTGGGCTGATACGGCTCTTTCTGGAAAACATCCAGGGCTGCTCCGGCCAGCTTCCCTGATAGGATTGCCTGGGCCAGGTCTTTCTCCACCACCAGGCCGCCCCGGGCAGTATTGATGAAAAAACTGCCGGTCTTAAACCTGGCGAAACGGGCCGCATGGAAAAAACCAGCTGTTTTCTCGGTAAGGGGTAAATGGACGCTGACGATGTCGGACCCGGGAAGGATTTCCTCAACCCGGTCACTCCAGAGGGACCAGCCTAACCTGAGGCGCAGGTTTTCCACGGAGAGGCCTCTTCGGGAGGCTGTCTCTTCCGGTGAATGGCGACTGAAAATTAACGTTTCCATCCCGAAACCCTGGTGGGCCAGGCAAGCCACCTGAAAGCCGATGTTACCCAGACCCACAAGACCTAATCTGAGGGAACTTAACTGTTCACCAACCAGAGGATTCCACTTCCCGGCCTTCACTTCCTGGTCGCTTCGGGTAAGATGGCGCACGAGCGCACCCATGAGAAAAAGAGTGTGCTCAGCCACTGCCTGGTCCAGTGCCCCAGGGGTATTAGCAATCAGTATTGCTCTGTCCCGGGCTTTTTCTCGGTCAATGTTGTCTGTGGCCACTCCGAAACGTACCAGCAGCCCTCTCTGTGAAAGCGCCTGGTACAATGGTCCCCGGTACTTGCTGACGCCGATGACTGCAGCCCGGCAGCGGTGCTGTCTAACAAAGGCAGCCAGAGTATCTTCCTCTGGAGCCACCGGGACAAACTCAAGGGTTTCAACTGCGCTAAAGACGGTTTTGCCCTTTTCGTATTCCGGTCTGGTCACAGGCACAATCATTTTCTGAGCCATAAAGGTTCGTTTTCTTCGGCGGTCTGCCAGGAATTATAGATGGTCTGCTGGCCAAAGTAAAGGTTTCGTCATGCAGCAGCAATTTTGTGATGTGTGTTTGCCAGGGGAAATTTTTCTGCGGCTTCGGGGTTGTGGTAGAATTCAGGAAACGAGAGAGGCGAAGTTGGTTCGGGCTTTCCGATTTGAAGACTTACCGGCCGTAAAGGATATTGCCAACCGGGCCTGGCGTCCTGATTATGGAGATGTTCCGCCAGACCTACGGCGAGGAACTTTTTTCGCTGCTGCGGCCCCATCCGGAGACAGACAAGGGGGAAGAAGTCGCCGCTTTCTGCCTGAAAAAGCCGCAGTGGTGCCTGGTGTGCGAAGAAGAAGGCCGGGTGGTTGGTTTTATGACCTTCTGGCTGGACAGAAAGCATCTGGTGGCTGAGGTCGGCAACAACGCGGCTGACCCTGACTGCGGAATTAAAGGTATCGGCCAGCAGATGTACCAGGCAGCCTTATCCTTTTTCCGGAAGGAAGGGATGAAGTACGCCCGGGTCCACACCGGGCTGGACCCGGCGCACCAGCGGGCGCGGCGGGCTTACGAGAGAGCCGGCTTCAACATCAAACACGAGCAGGTGACCTACTTCCGGAAATTATAAAAACCTTCACCCGGCTAACACTACGGTCACCGGTGTGGGATTAATCAGATTGTCGGAAACCGGGCACCGTTCTTCCACTTCCTTCAAAAAAGCTTTTTTCTCTTCTAAGGATAGGTCAGCGTCCAGACTGACACTGGCTTTAATCGCAGAAAACCCCACCCTGTCAGCCGCTGGTTTACCCAGAAGCCGGTCAGTGTTTAAGTCGGCTTCCAGGCTCACCTTTACTGCCCGCAGGGTGAGATTTCTCTGTCTGGCCATAATTCTGGCAATGGCTGCCAGGCAGCCGCCCAGCGCCATTAACTGGTAGTCCAGCGGAGTCGGTCCAGCGTCAGTTCCGCCCATGACCGCTGGCTGGTCAATCAAGAGCGTGTGTTTTCCGGCCCGGCACTCTGTTTTGAACCCTTCTCCCTGAACTACTTCTACCTGCACGCGTTTGATCGGCATAGTTCCTCCTGGTGAGATAGGAGCCATTCTACGATAATTACGTTTTCCTGACAAGCCTGAATTGCGTTGGTTTCTTGGCTGAAGGAAAGAGTAGTGTTATTATCTATGCTCAACCGGAGCGAAAAATGAAAAAGGTAAAAGTTGGCTACATCGGCTGGCTCTTCTATGACCGGACAGACTATGCTCAGCCTTATGCGGTTTGCGATATCAACGAGGTAAAACTCAAGGAGTACCGGGAAAGACATCCAGAGGTTAAGGCCTTTACTGACTGGAAAGCCCTGGCGGAAGATCCTGAAGTAGAGGTGGTAGTTATTTCCACGCCAAACGAGTATCACTGTGAGATGGCCAGTCTTTTTCTGAAAAGGGGCAAGGATGTCTTTCTGGAAAAGCCCATGGGTGTCAACCGGGAAGAGATTAACCGGTTGCTGGCGATTCAGCGCAGGAGCGGGTGCAGATTAGCGATTGATTTTGAACTGCGGGTCTCAGCCGGGATGGTGCGTATCAAGGAAATTGTTGACTCTGGTGAAATTGGCCACCTTCAAGGGATTGAGTTTGTTCACCACCGGGGAAGCTGGCTTCTGGAGGACAATGGTATCTGGCGGCTGAACAAGAAAAAAAGCGGGGGTCTTTTTCTCATGGAAGTCTGCCACGAGGTGGACTACCTGCGCTACCTGATGGGCGAGGTAGTCCAGGTTCAGAGTTTCAAGATGCCTAACACCCTGCCCCAGTACCCGCCAGATTTCCCGGATAATGTCTTCTCTGTTCTTTTCTTTGAAAGTGGCTTGCTGGCCACCATCACCGCTACCCACACCCTGAGCTGTCAGGACGCCAGGCCAGAAGAATATCCGGAAAAAGGCCACGACATGTTTTTTGTCATTACTGGTACCCGGGGCTCATTGCGGTTTGACTGTATCCAGGAGAAGCTGCTGGTGACCGGACGGGAAGAGTATCCGGCCGGTACCACCGGGCAAAGAGTGATGTTTAAGAGGGTGGAAGATTTCAAGGGGAAGAATTCCCACCACGACATCACCCGTAACCGGCTGCTTTTTCTTCAGGCCTGCGCCGAAGGCAGGCCGCACCACCAGAGCATTGAAGATGCCTGGCGCAGCCACTGCGTCTGTCTGACCGCAGAAGAATCAGCCATCACTCCGGGTTTCCCCAGGCTGGCGGTAGACTATTCCGAAGGATAATTTTCAGGGGAGAAGTTAGGTGCCTTCTCCCCGGGAGAAAACGGCAGGAAGAGATAGTTCCTTATGCTGGCTGGCTTTTGTGCCTTCCCGTAGTGTGTCAAACCTCTGCTGGCTTTCCGTTTCCCGGGTCTATTTCCGTGCGTTTTTTCAGAGGCTGTTCTGCCATCTTATTTCTATGCTATCCTTAATAGGAAGCCGTGTAGCAGGTTTGGCCGTCTCAGAGACAGGGGAGAAGAATGAAGGTCTGGTTAACGCTCTGGTTGATGCTAACGGGTAGCCCTGGGCTTTGGCCGCCTCTTCTGGCAAAAGACATTTATGTGGACAATATTAACGGGAAGGATGCTTACAATGGCTTCAGCCAGGAAGTTGCTCCTGGCGGCGCCGGACCCCTGGCGAGCATAGATAAGGCTTTAAGATTGGCGGGACCAGGGGATACGGTTCACCTGGTACCGACCGGCCAGCCCTACCGGCAAACAGCGGATTTTTATGGAGTGAAGGGCGGTCAGCCAGGAAAACCTCTGGTTCTTGACGGGCATGGAGCCACCTTAACGGGTGCGGAAGAGTGTTCTCCGGAGGGGTGGAAACAGTGGCGGGATGATGTTGTGATGAGAGATGACCTGATTTCGCATGTTTTTCTTCTGGTGAACGACCGGATGGTTTTTGCCACCAGAAATGTGGATTGTCTGAAACCGGGCGAGGTCTGTTTTTCCCCGGAAGAGTTAAACCGTTTACACTTCTGGCCACCGCCGGGGAAGAAAGCCGAAGACTGTGTTGTGGAAGCAGGGTGGTCTGACGGCCGGAGTGTGAAACTTGACGGGAAAGGCTGGAAACGGGCTTCTTCTTCCAATCCGGCTCTGATGCGCTACGAAGGACTACAGGAGCCAGCCTGGGTCAAGGTTGATGGAGTATCCGTTTCCCTGGTCAGGGCGAAAGAACGGCTTTCGCCGGGACAGTGGTGCAGTGAGGGCAACACTATGTACTACCGACCACCTGCCGGTCAGTCATTGTCAACCTTGAAAATAGCCGCCATTGTCCGGCAAAATGGAGTGCAGATGGCCGGCGAAACAGCCCACGTGGTGGTGCGTAACCTGAATGTCCGGCATGTCTACAACGACGGCTACAACATCCACGGCCATGTGACCCGGGCTGAATTTTATAACTGCCACGCCTTTCAGTGCGGGGATGAAGGGTTCAGCGCGCATGACGCCTGCGAAACTCTTCTGGATGGGGCAATCTACGAATACTGCGATAACGGGATTGCCAATGTTAACCAGCAGGGTTTCTCCATCACCAGAAATGTGATCCTGAGTAATTCACGTTGCGTTGGTTTTCTCATTCAGGGGCAGGCCAGGCATGAACTGACCGGCGCCATTTTAATCAACAATCCCACCCAGATTGTCGCAGTGAACACCAGAGGGGAGGACCTTCTGATAGTTAACACCGCTGATTCTCCTGTTAGGAATAGTAGTGCGGTCCGGTGCAGTGGAGAATCTTCTTTTGTGAGAATGACCACGGCGGGTAACTCCAGTCTTTTCTTCGTAGCACCTGATAGTCGGCTGACGCTCAATGACAGTTTACTCACAGAAAGCCAGGCTGTATTTCACTGCCGGCTGGAAGAGCCGTTGACGGCGTTGAAGATGAAGAATGTCCGGGTCGGGGAGGGAGTGATGATGGAGTGGTCCAGTACCTATCCCTGGAAGAAAATGACCCTGAAGGACTGGTTTAAGGAAGCAGAAAAAAAGGGCGCAGCGGAAAACTGCGGCCTGGTAGAAAAGGACCTGGCAGGTTGCTTGATGCAGGGCATCATCCCGGAAAAACTACCCGCCGACGCCGGTTGTTCCACACAGTTGCTGGAAAAATATGTGCGCTACCGGCAATCAGGCAGATAAAATCCAGTTCCAGTCAAGGGGTGTTTCCACCCTGGCGCCCTCTCCGATGATTAATGCGGTTTTGCCCTCACGGTCCGGTCTGATCTCTTTGACCGCTCCAAACTTCGGCGGCATAGCCACACAGCCCATAAGGTAAGAGATAATGGTGCTGCTCCGGGGAGAAAGCGAAAGGTAAGTCTTAATTCCTTCCCGGGAAAAAGGATTGGGGCTGGCGGATTCTTTCAACCCGTAATGGAAGTAACTGGTGACTTCCTCTACTCCCATGGTGTTTCTGTTGCGGCCGTTCCAGGGAGGATAATGCCGGCCGCCGTTAGACATCCACAGCAGCGTACAGGCCAGCTGCCGTGGATTTTTGAGGCCAAACCAGAGATAGCCTTCCTCAGGGAAAGAGACGGCTGACCAGGCAAAGGGCAAAGAAGGATTACTGACCAGAGAGACGATGTCCTCGTAACCGGCTCTGGCTGGATAACGCGACAGGTCTGTCATCTCTCCGGTAACCAGTGGAACTCTGGTGAGCCGGGAAAACCTGGCGCCTGGTTTCAGGATGGAATAGCCACCAGCCGCCGGGTCTTCCACCGGCCCGGGCGCAACCTGGCCGAAAAGGAACCGGCTGCAGGAAAAAAGACCGCTGCCTGGCTGGTCCGGAAATCTCAAAATGGCATGATGACCCAGACACATCCGCCCCTGATACCCGGTGAGAAGGTGCCGGCAATAGACTACCTGGTGGCCGGTTACAAGACGAATGACCTTGCGGACAGTGCCTGGCCGGACCGTGGTCTTCAACTCCAGTTCCAGCCGCTTTTCCTGGTCAGTCTCAATCCTGCCCACCGGAGTCCAGCGCTCATTGGCCGTTTCTCCATGGACCGGGTGTTTCTCTCCCCGGTAGGCAGCGTCGTTTCCTCCGAAAGGCAGACAGAAGAAATCTCCCCGGAGCACCTGGAGGAGTTTGGGTTGGTCCGGCCATTTCTCTTCAGCCCAGGGGGCGATGTAAAAAGGCTGGAATCTTCGTTGGCCGCGGTCAAAAAAAACCGGCGCCAGATGGCCGCCTTCCTCAGTTACCCAGGCTTCAATCTCATCGTTTTCTATCGGGAAAGATGGCCAGCCAGCCACGACTCTTGTGGTTTCAGCCATGATGACTCCTTGCTAATTTCCCTCTCTCACCCGGTTTCTTCTTCTCCAGCTACTTTCTTACCCTGGTGACACCATTGGCATCTTTGAGGACACGTACCCGGTCACCCACGGTAAATGTCTCGGCCGGTTCTTTTTCCTGGACGACGGCGATGGTCTGTCCATTATCAAGTTTGACGGTGATTTCCCAGCCGTTCCGTTTCGTGACACCTTTTTCCACTGCGGCTCCAGCCAGGGCACCACCCACCGCGCCGGCGGCTGTGGCGACATCTTTTCCCGTGCCTTTGCCGATGGTCCTTCCCAGCAGGCCACCGGTAACCCCACCGGTGACCGCACCAACCACACCAGAGGTGCCTTCAATCTTCACCTCGTTGACCGCGGTCACAACTCCTTCCCGTACGCTGATTTCTGTCCTGGTCTGGTCTCGCGAGTAGGTTGACCCGCCGGTGCTGGAGACGCAACCGCTGAGCAACAATCCGACCAGACAGAGAAACGCCACAGCAACGGCTGACTTTCTGACCATGCCAACCTCCTTTTTTTAAGTTGGACGCCGGATCATCCTCAGGAGATTATTACTGGCTACACTTTTTTCATTTTCCAGTGTCCCCGACTAAAGACCATCCACATCAGTATAGCATGAGCGATGTTGCCCACAATACCGGCCAGCCAGATACCTGTCTCCTTCAGCCCCGTATATCGGGAGAGAAACCAGGCTGCTGGAATCTGAACCAGATAAAGAGCCACACCGGTCATTATCATCGGCGGGACTACCTCTCCGGCTCCCTGAAGCGCCCGGGAACCCACCACACCAGCTGGAAGGAAAAGTACTCCCAGCGCAAGATACCTCAGATAACTGGCTGCGCAGGGAATAAACTGTGACTCCCGGTTGAAGACCGCGGCGATCTGATGGGAGAAAACCGCCACCAGGCAACTGCCGGCCAGCAGGCAAAAAAAGTAGTAACGCATCGCCACCCTGACACTTTTCTCCGCCAGTTCCGGCTGGCCAGCGCCAAGGTTCTGACCAACTAAAGTGGCGGCCGCACCACCGAAACCAAAACCCGGCAGCAGAAAAAATCCGAAGATTCTACCACCCACACCGTAAGCCGCCACAACTGTCGGACCGAAGAGGGAAACAATCTTGACCAGAACCACGGCGGAGAAACTGCGCAGCAGCATCTGCAGGGAACTGGGAAGACCAATGGTTACAATCCTGGCCATCAGCCCGGGATTTACCCGGACCGGTTTACCTCTTAGCTGGATGGCGTCACGACCACGGTAAAGCCAGTGGAAAAGGAAACCGTCGCCCACCGCTCGCGAGAGCACCGTTGCCCAGGCCGCACCAGCTACGCCCATCTTAGGCAACCCCAGCCAGCCGAAAATCATGATGGGGTCAAGGACGATATTTAGACCGGTACTTAACAGGGCAATCTTCATCGGTGTGACGGTATCGCCGGCTCCCTGGAAGGCGGAAAAACCCATAAAAGAAAAAAGCATGGTTACCAGCCCTCCAAAGAGAATTCTTAAATAGCCCACTCCGGCGGTGAGCACCTGTCCCCTGGCACCCAGCGCCTTCAGCAGGTAAGGGGAGACCACCAGGCCCAAACTTCCCAGACCCGCAGCAAAGATGGCTGCCAGGAGAAAGGACTGGATGACCACTTCATCAGCCCTCTGGTAGTCTTTCTCGCCGAAGGCCCGGGAGACCAGGGCTACCGTGCCCACACCCAGGCCGCCTCCCAATGTTAAGAGCAGAAACATAATCACGCCTGCCATCGCCACAGCCGCCAGCATTTCCGAGCCAAGGCGGCCAACATAGATGGCATCCACCAGCTCCAGCGTACTCACAAAGACGTTGGCGGTGATCAGCGGGAGAGAAAGACTTAACACCGTCCGGCCTAACTCGCCTTCTTTCACTGCGGTGAGTCCCGCTTTGTTGCGGAGACGGCTCTCAACTTTTTCTGTCATAGCCAGTCCTTCTCTTTGGCAAAACGCTGTAGTTTACTCCTTTTTGGTCTTCCGGGAAAATACAGCCGCTTGTGGCGGGAAATTCAACCGATGGACACTCTGGTAGTAGCATAAAAGATTTCTCAGATGAGGGTAACTTCAATCAGGATAACTGGGAGAAAGGATAGTCTTTCGCTTAAGGGGTTTTTCTCTTGAGCGGGATTTTTCCCGGAGCTCTCGGCCGTTACTTTCTTTACGACCGGTGAGGGTGGCAAGCCTTTCTGAAGGCGTCCATGATAACCGGCTTTATTCAATAACGAAGTGGAAAGAGATTCTGGCAGCCTGGTTTTCTCCACTGAGAAAGACTGATCTGGGTGAAAAAACTTAAGATTCCCGGGTGTCCCGACGCGTGGGCTTAACTTTGATTTTTTTCAAGCCATCATTCCAGCCAGACCGTCTCTTTTAAAATTTGCTTGATCCAGGGGCTGTCTTCTTTACCGAGTTGTTCAATTTCTTTTTCGGTATAAGGGAAGACTTCACAGGCCACCGGTATCCCTTCAGCAGAGTAATCAGCCAGTCTGGCGGGAAATGGTCTGGGGCAATCACGAAGAACAAGAATAACATCAAGGTCGCTGGAGGGGGTGTAGCTCCCCGTGGCATAAGAACCGAAGTAGCCCACCCTTTTCACTTCAGGATGTTCCCGGGAAAGTTTTTCTTTCCACTTCTTAAGGGCGGCTACGACTTCCTCAGGCGGAACGGATTTCACCTTCACAGAATTCAATAATCTTCTCGGCATGGCCAATTGCCTCACAGGCATCCTGGTCGGTGTAATAATCAGCCGGCTTGCCCGCGGCAAATCCATTCGGATACCGGGTGAGGATATAGTATTGGTCAAGCTTTTTCCCGGCAGCAAGCAATTCCTCTGAAATCTCAAGTTCCTCTTTCATCTCTTCCAGCAAATGTTTAACGGAGTGACCCCACCCTTCCAGATGTCGGGAAAGATAAAGCGCCTTGAGGGCTTTTTCCGCGGCCTGCTGCGCGGCAAAACACGACCAGTTATAGTCCTGGTCATCCCGGGCATTACGGGCGTGTCTCAAGTCTAACTTTGCCTGCTCCAGCCAGTCCTGCGCTCGCATCATGGGACCATCTTGCCTGTTGGGATTAACGGTTGACCTTCCCGGGTTTATAGTACCCCGCAGGAGAATTTATGGCAACCCCCTTCCTCCCCTCTGTACGGATTTCTGATTGATGGCTGCGGCAGGGTGATAAAACTGGAAAGGTTGGCCGATAAATACCGGTTCTGGAAAAGCTACTGCGGCCCTTTATGACCCCAGGCGGCGGCAGGTTCTGGCCCGCTTTCAGGAGAACCCGGCCGGCAAGCCGGGAACCTGGAGTGAGGTTGGGGGAGAGTTTATCACGGAAACTGAAGGGTGGCTCCAGCTTTACTTCTACGGCGGCTCTGATGGTCCGGTTTACTACGATAACATCAGACTGCTGGCCGTCAGCCCCGGAGTTGTTAGCCACTAATGCTCCAGATACGGGGCAAAAAGTTCTTCATAGAGACGCCGGACATTTTCTTCTGTGCGGGGCATCGGTGGAAAACCTGAGTAACGGGAAGCCGCCACCACATCTTCGGGCAGATTAACCAGGCTCTGGCTGCGAGAGAGAAACCAGCCCATCTTTTTGTAGTATCTGGAGAGATATTCCTGTTCCACCTGACCCGGCGTAGGAATGAGAAGCGCCTTCTTCTTTTCCAGTTCGGCCATTTCCATCATGGTGGTGTAACCGGAACGGCTGATGATAAACTTAGCCCGGTTCATCAGCCGGCTCATCTCGGCGCGGCTGGCGTGGGAGTAAACTACGGTGTGCTCATTCAGTTGCCGCTGAAACTTCTCTCCAGGCCGGCCCAGCAAAATGACTTTTTTCCCGGGCAACGCCGGCGCCTGTTTCAGGACAATAGTTTCCAGCAGTAACCTCTGGGGGCCAGGACCGGAGACGCTGATGAGGAAATCAATGTCAGCGGGAAGGTCCAGTTTTTGGACACTGCTCAAAATACCAGCGTAGTAAGCCTTTTGCCGGGAGATTTTATATCTTGGCCAGGCTAATTGGCCGCTCAAACAGACTGTTCCCGGGGAGTTATCCGGTACGATTACCCGGGTAAACTTAGCGTGAAAAGAAGCATTGAATTTTTCTGAAAGGTAGCGGCCGATGCCGATATAAAAAGGGACTTCAAAGCGGAACTGGTGGGAAATAAAAAAGGAAGGAACTTTTTCCGAGTAAACCCCGAAACGGCTGTCGCTGATAATCAGGTCAAAGCGATTTTCCTGAAGAAGGCGGTCCGTGAGTTGCTTTTCCCGGAAAATAGCATAACGCATTACCGGAACATAGGCGGCAAACTTAAGGTAATGGTAACGGGTCCTGGTATCTGGAGAAGGGTAGTCCCGGAAGTGGATAAAACGGCACTGAGGAAATTCATCCCTGAGGAGCG
Source organism: bacterium (assembly GCA_029551285.1). GTDB lineage: Bacteria > Ratteibacteria > UBA8468 > B48-G9 > DSTR01 > JAMWDF01. The sequence goes on from JAKPFT010000018.1 coordinate 93,121, forward strand.
TTTCTGCTGCACCGCTGGTAGCAATCGTCACCTGATGGCCGCGCTGGAGAAGTTCCCGGATGATGGGCAATGTTCGCGTGGCATGTCCCAACCCCCAGGAAAAAGGACTGACCAGAATCTGGCCCATGGCGACGCTTACAGGAGATCTGCCAGCCGTAGCTGGCGGTTCATCCGATAAACCAAGAAATGCTGGAGTTCAAGGTAGCAGAGGGCCGGTGCCCCGGATTTCGCAATAGCAGAGAAGAAAGCCACGGAAGCCTTGCGCAGCGCCGGGTAATCAATCAGTGCCCCTTTGACATAGAAGTTGATTAGCGAATCCACCGGCTTGATGTGAAGATAAGAAACCTTCTCCAGACGCACGGCGTCCAGGTTGCTGATGAGGTCAATCCAGACAAGAATTTCATCCTTCAACAGTTCCAGGGTTAAATCCTGGGGCACCAGATAAGCCCGGCGCTGTTCAATGGAACGGAAGAATTCCCGGAAATTTTTCCCTCTGGCCAGAGTATAGGCCCGGCCGATTTCTCCAATGTGGGTGTCAGTGGCGGCTAACACTCCGCGGCCATGTTTTTCAGCCAGGGCCAAGGTGACGGCATTCTTCTGCCAGACACGGTGCATGTTATATTCCACCACCGGAAAAAGCGGGATAAGGTCATTGATAACTTTATAACTGGGCTTTTCTCCGTGCTCATACCAGAAGGGATGATTGTAAACGTAGGGCAGATCTTCCGTGCGCAGATATTCCAGAAATGTTTCCAGATTTTTTTTCTTTCTGGCAATGCTCAGCAATTCATGGAACTGGTTCTGGTTCAGGTAGTAAACATTGATGTGGAGAGAATGACCCACCCGGCACACATCCTTGATTTTAATTTCCACCCCGGGCACAAGTTTCTCCCTGCTCCAGCCAACCACATCGTAAGCCTCCATGGTATCGTGGTCTGTGAAGGTGATATAGTCCAGACCGGCCCTTTCTGCCTTATGGTAAAGATAAACCGGGTCCAGAAGTTTTGAAGGCAGCACTCCTTCGGAACGGTTGGTGTGGACATGGAGGTCAGCCGCCTGCCAGCCCTGTTTGATAAGGAGTTCCCCCTGCTCAGGGGAAAGGACATTTTCGGGAAGGCTTCTCTTTTTTCTCATAGTCTTGGCTCATTTTACCACGCGTTCGCTCTCCAGGCAAATCAAGCCTTGTCAATTGACCCCGGTTGTCATAAAATTGTCGGTAACCAGGAGAAACCATGCTCAGAAAAACAGTGGACCCATTTACCTGCTTGAAGGAAACCATCCAGATTCTGGCCCGTCCCGGTGCCCTTCTGGTTACCATGGGAAAAAGGGAAGTTCCCAATGTGATGGCCATCGGCTGGGGCTCGGTAGGCATCGTCTGGGGAAAACCGGTCTTTGTTGTTCTGGTGAGGCCCTCCCGATACAGTTTCACCCTGCTGAAGGAACGCGGCCAGTTCACGGTTAATCTTCCTTCTCCGGAACTATCAGAAGTGGTAGCCTACTGTGGCAGTGTCTCCGGCCGGGAGCATGATAAATTCAGGGAAACCAGGTTGACTCCTGAGGCGGCTGAAACCGTGGCCGTACCCGTAATTGAAGAGTGCCGGCTAACCTACGAGTGCCAGGTCATTGCCACGGTGGACCTTCTTCCGGAAGGTCTGGCGCCGGAGGTTAAGTCAGCCTGCTACGCCAGAGGAGATTTTCACCGGGTTTATTATGGGGAAATTTTGAGAGTGACGGCTGACCCTGATTTTCTGTCAGGCATGGCCAGGTAAGGGAGAACTCTTAACATGAAACTGCCACCCACTCACGCCATTATGGCCGAGATTCTGGAGAGGGCAAAGACCGTTCTGACCGTGGATAGCCACCAGCACCTTTCTCCGGAAACGCCCTTAACCACTGATCTGGTCCGTTTAATCCTCATGGATAGTTATGTCAGTACCGACCTGGTCTCAGCCGGTCTTCCGCCAGAAAATCTGGAGCGGTGGCGCGACCCGGACCTGCCTTTAGCCAAAAGATGGCTGCAACTGCTGCCTTTCTGGAAGCAGGTTCAGCATGGTTCCTACGCCCGGGCAATTCTGGTGACTGCTGGAGACCTCTATGGCGCTTCAGGATTTAAAAGCCTGACTGAAATTGAGACTGTTTCCAGCCGCCTTTCTGAAGATTTCAGGCAACCAGGGCTCTTTGAACGCCTTTTTGTTCAACGCTGCCGGATAGATACTGTGCTGACGCAAAGTCCGGCGCCCTTTACCGGACGGAGACCACGTTTTTACTGGGTTTTTCGGCCACTGGACAGGGCTGATTTTTCTCCCGGCGGCCTGTTTGAACAGGACTGCGCGAAAGCGGGTATTCTGCTGCGTTCGGCCAGCGATTTGCCGGCCGCCATGGATGCCATTCTGAAAAAAGCCCGGCAGCAGGGCGCCACAGGTTTTAAAGGAGTGGCCATGGCCTGGTCAGCGCCGGACGAGGAGGAATTGAGAGAAGCCTGGGCTCACCGGAGCCAGTCTGCGCTTCTGCCCGGGCATCCTTTCCTGCGGCTTTACCTGGCCCGGATGGCCGCTGTAGCCGCTGAAGTAGATATCCCGGTGGCTTTACACACCGGTGCGCCGTGGACTAACTGGCTGGACTACCGCCAGTGGGAACCAACCGGATTAATTCCCCTTTTCCTTTCCTTTCGAGAAACAAGGTTTGACCTTTACCATGCGGGTCTGCCTTACCCTGACCAGGCCAGTCTTTTAGCCAAGACTTTTCCCAATGTCTGGCACAACCTTACCTGGGCGCATCTCATCAGTCCGGAAATGGCCAGAAGATGTATCTCCACCTGGCTGGACACCGTCCCCATTAATAAGATTCTGGGTTTTGGCGGCGACTATAGTAATGAAACCGTAGTCTTAACCTATGGACACCTGGCCATCGCCAGAGAAAATGTGGCTTCTGTTCTGGCGCAGCGGATAAAAGATGGGCTTTTGAATCAGGACGAGGCCCGGTACATTCTGAAAGCCTGGTTTTCGGAAAATCCCCGAAATCTTTATCGTCTCCCCGGTCAGACGACAACCAGCCCATAAGAAAAGGGAGGGTTGCCCCTCCCTTCTCCTTCAGGTTGTGTTTCCTCTGATTCACTTCACAGCCGCCTTCAGGGCCGCACCGGCTTTAAACACCGGAACTTTCTTAGCCGGAATTTTAATCGTTGAACCAGTCTTTGGGTTGCGGCCGGTTCTGGCTTTCCGCTTGGCCACCTTAAAGGTGCCGAAGCCTACCAGCGTAACGTCCTCCCCCTTCTTCAGTGCTTTCTTAATGGAGTCCAGCACCGTATTGACAGCGGCTTCGGCCTCCTTCTTTCCACAAACAACACCGGCTACCGCTTGAACCAGGTCTGCCTTATTCATTTTTTCTCACCTCCTTTTTCCCTTGTCAGGCAAGGGTTTTCATTATAAAAAAGCCATTTGAGTTAGATTTTCACACGGCCTGAAGAATTTGTCAAGTGGAATTTTGTAGAGCTGGCAAAGGTTTTGCTGAACCGGTCAGTGGCCGTGTCCGGCCAGATGCTTCTTAAGCCGTTTCTCCCGATAAAGTTTCCGGTCCGCGCGGGCAAAAAGAACCTTCTCATCTCTGAGTTCCGGGGTAAAGGTGGCCAGGCCAAAACTCAACTTCACCAGCACTTTCCTTTTGCAGGAGATTTTAAATTCATCTGTTTTTTCTCGCAGTCGTTTCAATAGTTTTTCCGCGGCCGCTTCATCAGTCAGGGGCAAAATCAGGGCGAACTCGTCACCTCCGTAACGGAAAACCAAATCTGTCCTGCGGGAAAATTTTTTCAGGCGTCTGGCTGTTTCTCTGATGGCCAGGTCGCCGCAGAGATGGCCGTGAGCGTCGTTGATTTCCTTCATCCCGTCAATGTCGGCCAGCAGGAGCGAGAATTTGGTTCCGTAGCGACGGGCTAACTGAAAGTGGTGGTGTAACTGCTCCTGGAAAGAGTTGTAGTTGTTAACACCGGTGAGCCCGTCTGTGGTGGAAACTTTTCGATATTCAGCGGTCATCCTGACCGTATTCTCCACCTTCTGGAGAAGTTCCTGCGGCTGGTACGGCTTGGTAATATAGTCCACAACCCCTTCGCGCAGACCGGCCAGTTTGTCAGTTAGAGTATCTCTCCCAGTGAGAAAGATAATCGGTGTAAGCCAGGTGTGCCTGATTTTGCGCAGCCGCCGGCAAACTTCCAGCCCGTCCAGGTCAGGCAGGCCGATATCTAAAATTACTAAATCAGGCTTTTCCTGCTGAAACAGCCGGAGGCCTTCCTTTCCGGTGGCGGCTTCCAGGACGGTGAAATTTTTCTCCTGAAGTAGAGCCTTCAGAATAGCCCGGCCTTCAGGGTCGTCCTCCACGATGAGGACGCGACCCGGGCCACTGCCAGAAATTTTTTTTATCGGTTTTTCCACAGCGTATTCAACCAGGCGGTACCAGTACGATTTCCCGAGGAAAGCAGCGCGGCCAGGTTCAGCAGACTGACACCAATGATGACCACTAAAATTACCCGCCGGAAGGTACTTTCCCTGGCCAGTCTTTTCAGATAAAGGCCGAGGAAACAGCAACCGATAGTCGGCAGAATAGCCAGAGAAACCAGGTGAAAGGCCTCCGGAGAGAAAAGGCCCAGCGAGAAGAAGGTAAAAGAACCGGTGAGCGACAGAAGGAAGAAGTAAAGCAGCAGCGTGGAACGAAACTGGTCCTTACCCCAGCCAGCGGATAACCCCCAGATGACCATCGGCGGCCCGGATTGGGAAATACTCCCTCCCAGAAAACCACTCAGCAATCCGACGCCAATCCGCAATCCCGGTCTGTCGCGAACCGGCAGTTTCACCTCAAAGAGAAAGAGCGCAGCAAACAGCAGTGTCGCCAGACTGATGCCTGATCGCAAAAGTTTCACGGGCAGATAAGCCAGGCAGATTGCTCCCAGAGGAAAACTTACCATGGCCGGCAGGAGGAAAGAGAGACTTGCTTTCCAGCGAAGGTGGTGTCTGCTCTCCCACAGGAGGACAGGATAAAGTGAAAGCATCAGCAGAAAGTTCACCGGCACAGCCGTGCGCGGAGACAGCACCAGAGTGTAAAGTGGAATCGCCAGAAGGCCGCCACCAAATCCGGAAAACGATTGCACCAGCCCGGAAAGAGAGGCCACCATAACAAGGAAAACAAGGGTACCTGTTTCCATGGCAAAACCTGGTAAAACAGTATATTAACAGATTTCGTCTTTGACGGGAAAGTCTGCTGGTTTCCCTAAAATTCCGACCAGACGGAGGTTGTCCAGGAGTATGTCTAACTTCGGGAAGATTTCTGTGCACACGCCTTGTCGCAGACAAGACTACGCAGCCAATCGGTTACTGGTGCGAACTCATTCGCCAGGTGGCGAATTCAGACACCGCCCAGTAAGGTATTGCGTCCCGGTTGGACTTGCCCGGTCCGCTTACCGACCGCTGCCGCTTTGGCTGCTTGTCTTGTAGCTGCGCCCTCGGCTACCGTGGCTTGAAATCTCCCCTCGTTGACACCGTGTTTCTTATGTCGGAATTTTAGGGTTTCCTGATAAGGTCACTCAGTGGAGGGGACTTCCTGAACCATGGTCATAATCTGCACTACCCGGTCTTCCTCTTTCAGCGGGATTTTTCTCGTTTCTGTGAAGTACACCCGACCGGACACCTCTGTCTTTTCCCGGGTAATGAGCTCCTGGCCGGATTGGAAGACCTGTTCATATTCCTGACGCACCCGCGGTGGCAGAAAAGGAAAAACTGAGAAAAGGTTCTGGCCGACTGCTGGCAGGGGCAAACCTATTTTCCTGTTCCACTCCTGAAAGGCCGGGTTGAAAAGAAGAAGAGAATAACTGCGGTCAATGACATGAATCGGCACCGGAATAACTTCCAGGAGAAGGCGGTATCTAACCTGTTTTGGCGGTTCTGCGGCTTTTTCCCCGGCCCTTTCGGTGAACTCGCGGCCGCAGTGGAGAAGACCACAGGGTTTGTTTTCTTCGTCCCTGAGAACAAGGCTGCGCCAGGCAATTGTTTTTGACCAGCCAAACCTGGTCAGCACCGGCGTTTCATAATGCTTGACCATCTCAATTTCGCCTTCTAAGAGTTTTTTCTGGAGAAACCAGACCGCTTCGCCCACCGCGGGTTCAAAACACAGTTGGTGCCATAACCGGCCATGATATTCTTCAGGCAGCCGAAGTCCCAATACCCGGCGTCCTTTCTTGTTAATCAGGGATAAAGTTCCATCTGGTTTCACCACCACCAGCATCAGGTCAAGAAGGTCAAGACAGTTCTGCCACTGGTTACATTCCTGCTGGAGTCGTTGAATGGTATTCTGACTGGAGCGCAACTGTTCCTGGAGAGAATTTACTTCAGCCTGGAGGGCGCTGATAGCCTTCACCAGTTTGTCTTTAGGCGCCAGCGGCCTTTCTGTACTCAAGGGATTACCTCCCTGTAATCCACAGGCCCCGGCTGTCGGCTGATGGTAGAATAGCCCTGCTGCCTTTCCCTGTCAAGTACCCTGCCCGTTACCTCAGAAAAAGTTCCACCACGGCTACCGCGACATTGGGCCGCAGGACCGGAAGTTCCAGCGTGATATCATCCGGTTTTTTCTGGTCTCTAATGATTTTCACCTCAGAGGCATCGTGAAGCAGCTGGGCGTAGGCAACTTTCTTGCCGTAGCCGTCAAGATGAAGGTGGCGGAAAGGCCAGGCCAGGATGTGAACGTAAAGGCAGTTAGTTTCCGGATTGTAGGTAAGGCGGCAGTCAGGCGGCGGTTTAAACTCATCTGGCGCCTGGGTGCATCCGTAAATTGCCCGGCTGTGCCGGCGCATCCACTGGCCTATTCCTTCCAGGCGGGCCAGCGCTCTTTCGTCAAACTCTCCGCGGGCAGTCGGGCCGACATTAAGCAGAAAGTTGCCACCTTTACTGACCGCTTCTATCAACAGCGTCAGCAGTTGTTCCACACTTTTCCAGGAGGCCTCATCCCGGTGATACCCCCAGGAACCGGAAAAGGTATGGCAGGCTTCCCAGACCACCGGTACTCCGTCAACGGTTGGCCAATCCCGCGGCATGTACTGTTCCGGCGTCATGATGTCCCAGTCTTCCGGCCAGTCCAGGCGATCGTTCAGGAGAATTTTTGGCTGCAAACTTCTGACTAATTTGACCAACTTCTCACTCTCCCAGTCCTGCCTTCCTTTGCCCACCCAGGAAGAAGGCCGACCATGCTTGCCGGGTGGATAACTGAAGTCAAACCACATGATGTCCACCGGCCCGAAGTTGGTGAGCAGTTCTCTCACCTGGTGGTGGAGATACTCGGCATATTTTTCCTGCCGCCGCGTCTTATTGAGCCTGGCGCGGTCAGGGTGATTGCGTAAAGGATGCAGGTCATCAATCACGAAATCCGGATGGTGCCAGTCAATCAGAGAGTGGTAGAACCCAACTCTCAGGCCCTGCCGCCGGAAGGCTTCCACCATCGGTTTGAGCAGGTCACGACCTGCCGGTGTCCGGGTCGCTTTGTAGTCGGTATACTGAGAATCCCACAGACAGAAACCTTCATGATGTTTGGTGGTGACGACGAAGTATTTCATCCCGGCTGCCGCGGCTGTTTTCGCCCAGAGGTCCGGGTCGTAAAGGTCAGGGTTGAAATGGCGGAAGTAGATATCGTAGACTTCGTCCGGAATCTCTTCCCGCTGTTTCACCCACTCGTGTCTGGCCGCCAGAGCATAAAGCCCCCAGTGAATGAAGAGCCCGAACCGGTCATGGGAAAACCAGGAACTGTCACCATTTGACACTCTCACTTTTTTCATGGCAACTCCTTTCTCTGTGTGGATTTTCTAAGCCAGAATTATGGCACGGGGGCGCCGAACAGTCAAACAAGAAAATGGTTTCTGGAAAAGGAAACGGCTTCAGGTTAGAATAAGAGGGTATGAGTGAGCGGGTTCAAATTTCTCTGCTGAGTATCTTTGTTATGCTTCAGGTATTTGTGGTTGTCTGGCAGTTAAAACCTTGCCTGAAGCCGTTGCGGATTTCAGACATCACATCCTCCCTTCGTTTTTCTTTTCCGGAGATTCAACTCAGGAGGCCGGCCGGAAAGTTGACCCGGCACTCAATCGGCGGTTATGAAGCAGTTCTCCAGCAGGTGGAAAAACAGCAGGCAAAGATGGTCAGCCGCTATAGACACTCCTGGAAGGAGAGAGAAAGGCAGCGTCTGGTAAAAGAGGCTCGCGAATTCCTGCTGGAGACAATCTCCAGACAAATTTTTCCGGCCTGGTACGGCACAGCCTGGGCCTTCAGCGGTCAGACTGACCGGCCGGGTCAGGGAGCCATTGCCTGCGGTATTTTTGTGGCTACCGTGCTCAACCACGCCGGTTTTGCCCTGGACAGGGTCAGATTGGGTATTCAACCTTCCCGTTACATCATCACCAATCTTACCGGTCAGGAGAATCTCTGGCGGCTCTCCGGTCGCTCCCTGAAGCAGATACAGCGCGAAATCACCAGGCGTGGCCGCAACCTTTACATCGTTGGCCTGGACAAACACACGGGCTTCATCTTTTACGATGGCCGCCACCAGCCTGTCTTTATCCATGCTTCTGGCCAGAAAGGCCTCCGGCAGGTTGTGGCAGAAGAACTGACAGTTTCAGAGACTCTCCGCCGGTCACGTTACTTCATCCTCGGTCAGATGCTGACGGAGAAGATGATGGAAGACTGGCTTACCAGGAGATTCATTCCCATCAGTTCTGACTACTACTGTCAGGCGCGGGCCTTAAGCAGGGAGCGCGCCTGGAGAACCGGGAGAAGACATGGTTGAAAAATTTACTGTCAGCCGCGATGGGAATATTTACCAGGCTTTTCCCGATGTGGCCCTGGCCGCTTCAGGAAAATTAGTGTGCGTTTTCGCTGAATGTATCCACCATCTTGACCGGTCCTACACCCGGATTATGGTTACCAGTTCTACCGACCGGGGTCGCACCTGGAGCCAGAAGCAGCCTCTGACTGAAGGAACTAAAGGGTTACCTTTCTGGAACTGTCCGCGGGTCAGCCGGCTTAAGGATAACCGTCTGGTGGTCGTGGTGGACAAACTCTTCTCGCCAGAAGGTAGTGCCAGTCCTGAAGACTGCCGCAACTACCTTTTCTTCAGCCAGGACGAAGGGGTTACCTGGCAGGGTCCGGTGGTGACGCCAGCGCTGGGCATTGTGCCGGACAGGATTGTGGAGTTAACCAGTGGCCGCTGGCTTCTATCCTGTCATTATCGTGACAGGGCTTTCGGTTTTTTAGTCCAGCGGCTGTGGTTTTCCGATGATGCCGGGAAAAGTTGGCAGGGCCCGGTGATTGTGGCGAAAAAAGATGGTTTGCATCTCTGTGAAGTTAGCCTTGTAGAAGTGGAACCCGGTATCCTGGTCGCATTTCACCGGGAAAATTCCCGGCAGGGCTGGGATTGTTTCAAAACCATTTCCCGGGATAACGGGGAAAACTGGGGCCAGGTTATTCCTTTCCCTCTGCCAGGCTGCCATCGGCCGGTGGCCGGGGTTCTCCGGGACGGCCAGCTTTTAATCACTTACCGCTTTCTACCAGGTGGTCGGGCCTGGGCCCATAATTTTTTTGCGGCGCTAACGGATAAAGAATCTGCTCTGGCCCCGGATAGAAACAGTGTCCGGGTGAGAATTTTCCCGCTGGATTATGACCGTTCACCAGCCTGTGACACAGGTTACTCTGGCTGGGTTCAATTTCCTGACGGTGAAATTTACGCGGTCAACTATCTGGTGGACGAAGCCGCTAAAGCCTGGATCCGGGGTTACTCCTTTTTCCCGGAAGATATTATCTTGCCTCAAACTCAATCATCCAGTGAAGCAGGTTCCGCGCATAATCCAGTTTAGCCAGCCGGACCGGCAGGGGACAGCGGTTTTCCCCGGGGATTTCCAGGTTGAAAAGTCCGGCATAGCGCACCTGCCTTAAGGCTGTCATCGCTTCAGCCCAGGCTACAAGGCCACGGCCGTAGGGCAGCATATGGTCATCGTGGCTGCCCAGATTGTCAGAGAGGTGTAAGGCCTGCAGCGCCGCGCCAGCTTCCCGGATAAAAATGGCCGGGTCAACACCAGAAAGAATGGCATGGCTGGTATCCAGGCAGAGCGCAATGTTGTCCATACCGGTGGCCTGTTTAAGAGCCAGAAGTTCGCCCGCTGTGCGCAGACCAGGAGAGTTCATATTCTCCAGACAGAGAACCGTAGGACCGCCGCGGCTGTATTCCGCCACCTGTCGGATGGCTTTTACCCGCTGCTCAAAAATTCTTTCCGGTGACCAACCGGCCTTGCTGGCTTTATCGCCGCCAGCGTGAATAACTCCGGCCTTAATTCCTAATCCCTGGAAAAGGTCCACCCACCGTTTCATCATCTCCATCGCGGCCTGAAAATCCCTGGTTTCAGGCGGAGCAATGTCCATTACTTCCCGGCCGGGCAAATCTTCTGGCCGGCACCCTTTAGTACACAGGCAGAGGTGACCCTGAGGAAAAGTAAGCCCGTAGTCAGCAGCGTAACGCCGGAAGGCTGCTCCGATGGTTAGCGGGTCGCCTTCCTTGAGCAGGTCGTGCCCATGCTCATCACTGAGTTCCAGATAGGCCCATCCGTGCGCCGCAAAAGTTTTGACCATTTCCCGCGGGGAAAGTTCAATCAGGTAACTGGTCCAGATACCAGGTTTCATGGTTCATTTCCTTTTTTTTCCGGAGAAGAGGCCGTTAGCAGACTGCCTGGTTGACCGGCCCAGAGATGGTAAAGAGTGTGGATAGTTTCAGGTGCTTCATCTTCCAGCAAGAGGTAGCGCCACTGCCGGCTATAGTGGCTGCGGCAGGCCAGTGCCCGGTCAACAAAGGAAAGGTTGTTCTCCACTGAAGGATAAGGTGTGGTCCGCAGTTGTATCCGGGGATGGAGCGGTGGCCGATAACTTACCCAGGCTGCCCGTTGGGCGAGGGTGGCCATTTTTTCGTAAAAAACAGCCAGCCCTGTTTTTTCCACGGTATCCTGCCAGGCGAACCAGCCTTCTTCCGGATTGTCCGTGGCGTAAAGGTTCTCCCAGGGCGAGGCTTCAATCTCCTGTCTGGTTCTGTTGAGGCGTCGGGTGTAGGCTCTTCCGGCCAGCGGAACAATCAGGACATCATTCTGGTCCAGACTTTTCCCCACCGGCAGGGAGAAGGAATAAGGCCAGGACCAGTCAAAGGCCTGGCTATGGTAGTCCACATACTCTTCCCCATCCAGCACCGGGCAACTGTGCCAGAGAGAAAGCAACCGGACGATGCTGGCTGTGAGTATCTCCCGGTTATCTTTTCTGGCGACATAGTTGGAGCAGCGCACAGCCACCAGGGTGCGGACCGGGCCGTGCTGAATGATTTCCGGTTCAGACCAGACCGGGCCCTCCCGGTCACTGGCTAAGCCGCGGGGGAGATAGTTTCCCCAGGAAGAACGGAAATCAATCAGGATCTGACCTTTCCAGGAAAGAAAAACGAAACTGCCCCGGCCGAAGTTCTGGATGTCATGACGGTGGTCTTCAGTGCCACCTCCCCGCAAACCCACCTTTAGCTGGCCGGCACTGAGCCACAAAGGAATAAGGTCTCCTTTTTTCTCCGTCACCTGTGGCTGGAGTTCAGCCGGTAGTGGCTGACTGGCCGGACCGTCATAATAAAGGCAGACAGATTTCTTCTCCGGACCCAGTGTAGCCACAAACAGTAACAGGTCAGGGTCATCAAAAAACCCATCCGGGCTGGCCGGTAACCCGCTGGCCTGTCTTTCTTCCACCTGATAGGCCAGTACCTTTGTTCCCTGATAAAGCCGGAAAGTATCTGTTCGCGGTCTGGGAAAACCAGTCCAGTTCCAGAACTCTCTTCCGGTAACAATCAGGGCCGCTGGAGTGGATTTTTCCGCTGGTGGCAGTTGAAGAGCGAGACGACGGCTGCAGGCAGGTTCTAACCAGTCAGCGGCTGACGCTCCCTGCAAGGAAACCATCAGGACTACCAGCAGGGTTGCAAGCATTTTCTTCATGGCGGTTAGTTCCTTCTGTTTTCTACAATCACCACCGGGTGCTGGTTATCAAGGAGGACATCCTGCTGGCCGCTAACCAGGTCCCGGCCCGAAATACGAAAAGAAGTTGAACTTCCTTTGTTTCCGTGCTGGTCAGCCTGGAGCACATAGACGGTAAGTTTACCATCAGCCGAGGTCATCCTCAGGTAATCATCTCCCTGAGAAGGGTCCACCAGGCAGGTGCGAGCCACATTTTCTTTGCCGTGGTAAACTAAGGCACCGCGGCAGAGGTCAGTCAGAAGTTTCCGGTAGTTTTCCCAGGATTCTTCATACTGCCAGGGTGGCTGGACATGGCACAAGGCGGTGAGCACCACGATTAAACCCTGGCCATATTGTTTGAGGTAGATAAATTCATCCTGGCGGCCATCAGGCACCTGAAACTTAGCAAAGATGTCCACGTCCAGCGGGTAGTTTTCCTGAAGTCTGAGGTTTTCTCTCATCCAGCCATCCGGCCGGTAGAGAAAAGTTTTTCTTTCTCGCCGGGCAGAGACAGAAGAAAAGCCAGCGGTTGATAGCTGCCGGGCTGCAGGCACAACCAAGAGTAATGTCCCGCCACTTTTCACCCAGTCCAGCAAATCTTTATGCCACAGTCCCCAGGAAAGGATGGCCTGGTACGGCTTTAAGGAAACGGTTTCCTCAGCCCAGTCCGGGCAGGTGTCAAACCAGGCTAATCCGGTTATCCAGAAGTAGGCGTGCTGCAAAGTCGCCCCGAAACTCTTTCCGTGAAGCACTAAAAAGGGTGGCTGGTGCTGAAAACGGGGCAGTTTCAGAAAAGGTTTGACCGAAGTGTGCACTGTTTCCAGCCATTTTTCTTCTTCCAGTTCTCTGTCTCCGAAGGTGGAAAGGATATCAGCGCCGGCCAGGTAAGCCGCAGCCATTTGCGCCAGACGGAGGTGGGCTGGTTTTTCCCGGTTGCCCCAGACCATGGCGACCAGTTCTTCTTCTGGTCGCATCACCATCCGGCAGTCACGCAGGGCCGTATAGACCCAGAGCGTGTTGGCGTAGGGGTCAAGAAAGTGTCCGTCCAGACCCTGACTCTGAGTTATTAAGGCCTGGCCGCCGTTGAAGGCGTAAACCCGAAGACCAGGGTACTTCCGATGAATATACCGGGCAAAAGAAAGATGGGCACCGGCTTCCATCCTTTGCTGAACCCATTTTCGGTAAACAGCCATTTCCTGCTCTGACCAGACCGGATAGTAGCGCATGTCCAGCCCGGTCTCCTTCCGGAAAAGTTCGTTGTACCGCCTGATGGTCAGGACATCAGGTCCGCTGAGGGAGCGCGTCCACAGAAAGTTGGCTGGATTGTCATATGCATTTCCGTTTTCGTACCCATCGTCATCTCTTTCCGGTCGGCCAGGCATGTCCACATCCCAGCCAAACTGCATTCCCGTTTCTTCCAGAAGGTGAACCGCGTGAAGATTTTCCGGTCCAAGACTTTTCAGCAGGGGGTCAATCGCCCGGGAGAAAAATTCTGCAGCGATTTTTTCATCCAGCGCCATGTTGGGAAAGTTGTACCTCTCCCAGGAAAAAGGTTCCCCTGGTCCAAACCAGATTTGCAGAATAACTTTTTTCCCGCAGGCGGCCGCCCGGGCTATTCTCTTTACGGTTAGCTGGTCTGGCACCCCTGGTCTGACCATCATCTGCAGCCCGAGATACCTGGCCTCTGACTGGCAGAACCGTTCAAACTGTTCCTGGCTCAAACGGTTAACCTGGTAAGGATAAATCATCCATTCTACGGCCAGGAGCCTGCTGGCCCATAGCCAGCCGAGCAGAATAAAGCAGCGCCTCATTTCTTTTCCACCGGGCTGAAGGTAATCTGGGCTTGGGTGAGGAGCCGGGAAAAAGCCTGAACATCAGCAGTTTCCACGTCTTTCAGGCCTGAAGCCCAGAAACGATGAACAACGACGCTTTTCTCCGTCAGGACAGGGAACAACCGGCTGGAGCGAAACGCACCATAATTTCTGGTGTAAAAATTGTTTTCCCTCTTTTCGCCGGGCCAGGCTTTGTCCAGGAAGTAGCCGTAGCCGCTTTTCTCCCCGGGGCAGTACCAGGCAAACCAGTCTTCCAGACCAGACGCGCTGGCGATAATTTTGTTTTCCGCGGCGGCTTGAAGACCTTGCGCATCCGGCGTGAAAGAGCGACAGCTGCCGGCCTGGCCGTACCAGATAGTCTCTGCTTCCGGTCGGCTGAACTGGAAGCCAAAGGAGAACTCCTGCCGGAAGTTTTTAACCTCCTGCGCGGGTGAAAGAAATTCTTCAAAGCAGACCAGGGCTCCCTGCTGGTAGAGCCAGACCCTGTGCACCAGGTCCATTTTGATTTCTTCGGATGCCGTCTTCACTGCGGCGCCGGAAAGACTGGTAAGGGCAGAAATTCTAACCGGACCGGATACCAGCGGAGTTGGTCGCTGCCAGCGGTTGGCATCCGGTCCAGGCTGACCGGCGATGGCTCCCAGCGGAAAGATGGAACTCCAGGCACCGCGTATGTGAAGGACTGGCTTGCGGAAAAAGTCCATCATGACCAGACACCCGGCACCCCAGTTTTCCAGACTATTTCTGGCAGGGTCAGTTCCGCGAGCCGGACCTTTCAAACCCAGGAAAACATTATCGTTCCACAACTGAAGGTCATGCTGGAAAATGTCAGGGTCCATCGCTTCGGCCAGGAAAGATGTGGAAGGATAGACAGGTGGTGGCAGTGGTTGGGTTGACCAGTAGAGCCAGAGTTCAGTCCCGCCGGCCGGAATGTCTGCCTGAAAAACCAGTTCGTCGTTGTCGTCAAGCATGTGGTTAGCCGCTGCTGGATGCTGGCCGCCGTCAAACTCGTCCACCTGGCAGGGAACTTCCCGGCCAGCAGCCACCACCCGCAGAGAACCAAGAAACAGGTTTTCGCTGCCAGCCAGAGCCTTAAGTTGTTTTCCGGTGATGGTGATTGGGAGGCTGTTTACCTTCCGGCCAGCTCCGGCGACGACCAGCCGGCAGCGCCGGTTCCAGGCAGGCTGCCACCAGGTTTCTCCAGCAAAAAGATTCGTCCCGAGAAGAACTACCAACCACACCTGTTTTGGCTTAAACATTTTGTAAGATGGCCTAAATTTATTATGGCAACTACCTGTCTGTCAAATGTGATATATCCGGACGGGCTGGAACAGGCAAAGCCGTGCTAAAATATACAGGAACATGCACCCGGTCATCCAGGAGATACAAAAGCAGCGCAAGTTTTTCCCGGAACTCTGGGAAATCAGGTTTGAAGAAAGAGGTCTGCCGCTGGGCAGTGAAGCCGAGGCTGCTGTTCTGGGAAGACTGTACTTCTACGGGAAAAGGTACCGGAAAACGTCTGTCTATGTCGGCACCTCAGGTATTGACTGGTCCGGGGGACAGGTAAAACATCAGGAGTGGCCGGCCTATCTGAACAGGTTTGACTACCTTTGGCCGCTGGCCTGCCAGTACGCCAGCACCGGGAAAGAAAAATATGCCCGGGCAGCCCGCAACTACATCCAGGACTGGTTGACTTCTCACGATCCTTACCCTGCTGATGGAGGCTGTCTTCCGGGGGACTCTTCACTGAACATGGCAATCCGGCTGGGAACAACGGGACACTGGCCAGGCTGGCTGAAAGTTCTGGAAGTTTTTGCTCCTTCCCCGGCTTTCAACCATGATTTCGTGGAATCGGTTCTGGCCGGGGCAGAATGGCAATTAAACTGGCTGAGGTGGCACCTTTCTGGCACCGGTAACTGGCGGATTGCTGGACTGTGGTGTCTGCTGTCAGCGGCCTTAGTCATTCCCTCACGGTTTTCGCACTTTGGACCACCGGCAGCCGCTGACCTGGTAACCGAATTTTATTCTCAGATTTTACCTGATGGCGTCCACCTGGAACGGAGCGCTGGCTACCACCAATGGATGAGTCACTCTTTCCTTCTTCTGCAAAAAATTGGTGAGCGGCTCTCTCCAAAAGTGAGCCTGGAGAAAAAAAGGGTGGTGGCGATGGACCTGTTTGCTCTGGCTCACACCAGGCCGGATGGCCAACCCTGCCGGTTCAATGACAGTTCCAGCAGTTTGGAGGAAAGCCATCCGGAAGTTTTGACTTCCCGGCTGGTGGCCCACCGCAGGTTGAGGCAATGGTTGGGCATAAGGAAACCGGTTGCGCTGGATGCTGTTTTTCCGGAAGCAGGCCTGGCATTTTTCCGCACCGGCTGGGGAGCTGACGCAGCCTGGCTGGCTTTTGACGCCAGCACTGATTTTCCCGGTCCCCACGGCCACCTTTCCCGGCTTTCCTTTGAATTTCACTACCGGGGCCGCACCCTCATTCCTGACCCGGGAATCTTCTCCTATGAGATGTCTTCCTGGAAGGGCGCGGCTGGGAGGAAGACGGTTGCCCACGCTACGGCCTGCGTGGACCTGCTGAACCAGGCCGATGTGGCCGCACAGTTGCTGGCCGTTTACGCCAGCCGGCACATTGCTTTGGTCCACGGACGCTATAGCGGAGGATACTGGACCGGCCGGTATGAGTGGATTTTCCCCCGGGGTCGTGGCCAGGGCCTGTGGGGATTTCATGACAGGGTCTTAGTCTGGTTCAAAGAGCGCTGTTTGCTGGTGATTGATACGGTCAGCACCGAGCCTGGGCACACGATTTATCTTAACTACCCGCTACAGCCGGGTCCATGTCAGGTTAAGGCCAGCCAGTCAGAAGCCTGGACAAAGCATCCGGAAGTGAATGTCTGGATGAAGGTGGTTCCTCTGGGAAAAACCGGCCAGCCGTCCGTGAAACTTTACTGCGGAGACAGGAAGGCCGAACTGGGGTTTCTGGGAGTTGGTTTTGAGCAGCTGGTGAAAGCGCCTCTGGTTTCCTGGTTTTTCCCCTCGCCCACCGCTGAGTGCGTGACGATTATCCTGCCTTACCGGGGAAGGAAACGGCCGGTTTTGAAGGTTAAGATTGAAAGTGAGACTTCTTACAGACATTGTCTGAGACTGGGCTGGCCTGACGGCCGGCAGGACCTCCTTTACTGGGTGCCTGGCCTGAGGCGATGCCTTGGAAAACCCGCCGACTCTGCGGCGGTCTCCTGGCAGCCTGAGACAGCGCTGGTTGCTTCTACGGTAGCGGCTGGCCGCCGTCCGGTCATCCTGGGTTGTCTGGAAACCAGGCCAGGGTTTTAAGGGAAAATCGCTCCTGGTAAGCAGCATGAGGCGGCCCTGGCTGGTCAGCGAACCCTTTCATCTGTGGTAAAATACCCTGGATTATGGACACGGCCTTGCGGGTGGATTTTGCAAGGAGGAGTGTTTGCCTGTTTACTGCTATCGGGCCAGGACAGAAAAAGGCAGGATAAAGACGGGGCTGTTGCGCTCGCCAGATAGGGAGACAGGCTGGCAATTCCTCCAGGGGGAAGGTCTGAAACCTCTGGCGTTGCGTGGTTACTTTCAACCAGACTATCAGGCGATTATCGTGACCGCTCTTTTCTTCATAGTCCTCATCCCGCTTCTTGTGGCGACCCTGCCCGGTCAGATAACGACCGGCCACTGGCTGGAAGGGTTTCTCCAGACAGGAATTGTTATTGCTGTGCTGACCTGTGTCCTCACTGGTTTCCGGGTGCGCTCCCGGCAGACTCTGGCCCGGCGTACACTGTCTTTTCTTGACCGGCCTTCTGACAGCGAAGAATCGTACTTCCTAAAAGTGGTGAGCGGGCAATTCTTGCCGGAGGAGAAGCCACAGCCGGTTCTGGTGGAAGAAGGTGGTTTCACCAGACAGCGGGTCGTCGTGGGCAAAGTAGAACGAACTGGCTGGCCGGCTCAGTTGCACCTTGTTATCTGCGTCGCTGGCTACTACCTGTCTTCCTTCCTGCTCTGGTGCACTCTCTCCGCGGCGGAGCGGACTGCTTTTGGTAAGACAATTCCCTGCTGGGGCCTGGCTCTGGGTCTGTCCTTGTTGCCGGTGCCAGCCCTGATGATTACCTCAGGGTTGAAGTTGAGATTGCCGGCGGTGGTCATAACCACATCTCTGGCAACATTTGTTCAGTTCTGGTGGCTCAGGAGTAGTTACTTCCAGAAGGCGTCAGCGGCACCGGTTTATCTTATTCTGGTCAGACATCCATTCACCACGGTAGCCGCCTGGGTGCTGCCAGTCGCAGTGATGATTTACCTTAACTGGAGTCCGGGAATCAAAAAGTTCCTTGACCTGGAAGCGCCTGTCTATGAGGAAGAAAAGTAGTCTCCAGAAATATTGGCGGGTAACTATAATCTGGCTGAACTGACTGGTAACAGAGGAGAGCCTATGAGGAGAAAAATAGCCCTGTGTCTAAGTATTTTCTGTGTGACCGGTGTCCTTCTGGCAGAAAACAGAATCAATGTTTACTGGACAGACACGCCGCCGGTGATAGACGCCAGGGATAATGACGTCTGCTGGAAGACGGCTGACCGGGCCAAAAACTTTACTCTTTTCAAAAAGGCTGGCCAGCCAACTCAGCCCACCGAGGTGGCTGTGTGCTATGACGCTGACTGTCTCTATTTGTTCTGGAAACTGTACGATAAGAACCCGGAAAAAATTGTCTTCGGTAACCCGGAAGATGTGCGGGACTTTATCACCTGGAAGGATGTGGCGGAACTTTTTCTTGATCCTGGCCAGACGAAGGAACATTACTATCAGTTTGCCGCCTCGCCTTCTGCGGCCAGGTTTGACCTTTCTTCCAGGAAATCAACCAATTTCAACCCTGACTGGAAGGTGAAAGGGGCTATCTGTGAGTGGGGCTGGGCCTTAGAGATGGCTATTCCTTTCACAGAACTGGCTCACCAGAACGAGTTTTTCGGCACGCCGGCGGTCGGCGACGTCTGGGGGATTAACTTCTGTCGGGACCAGGGTTCCTTGCACGAGTGGAGCCAGTGGGAAGTTTCCATGATGAGTTTCCACGAAGTGAAAAACTTCGGGACAGCTGTCTTCTGCGGCCGGAAAGAAGGGGAGAAACTTCCGACTATAACCGCGGTGGAGTTTGAGCCGCTTTTCTACGGACCGGGGACTCTCTCTTTCCAGGTGAAGAGCACCCGGCCATACCTGGGATGTGACTTTTTCTTGAGTCAGGACGGCCAGTCAGTAGTACGAAGAACCGGTGAGAAAGTTGCGCCCGGTCAACTTCAGTTACCTTACCAGATCAGCCGACCTGGCACCTGGCGGCTGGCGGTTTCTTTCTACGAAGGCAAGAATAAGGTTTATTCTGGCGCCACCTTTTGCCAGTTGCCGCCGGTGGCCGAAAATCTGCTGGAAATCAGGAAAAAGATGGACCAGGCCAGGATGAAGTTGAAGACATTTCAGCACGCTTACCGGCCCTTGCTGGAAAAGCAACTCAACCGGCTGGAAGAAAACCTGGCCCAAGCCATTCAACAGGTTCAGCAACCATCTTCCCTGTCCCGGCAGGACTGGCAGAAACTCACTTCCGTGGTGCTGGCGGCTGGCTCAGACTGGAAAAAACTTGATTTTGACCTGGGTCTGGTGGGCCTTTATCCGGAGAAGAAGACTGCTTCCTTCGGTCTTGTTCCAGTGCCGGCTACAGCCAAAATTTATCCTGACAGCATTCTGACCAGGCCCGCCGGGCCGGTGAAACTGGCTCTGGCTGGCAACGAATACGAGTCCTTTCAGATGGTGCTGGTTCCTTTCTGGAAAGAGGTGCCGGACATCCAGGTTTCTTTTTCTGACCTTTCCGGTCCGAAAAAGATTTCCAGAAAAAATTTCTCTTCATTCCGGGTGGAGTACGTCAGGTTAAAAAATGTTGACCCGGAAGACACTCATCTCCGGGAGTACGAACCGGACATCCTTTTCCCGGCTGAGAAGTTTTCCTTGCAGCCCGGGAAGTTGCAGCCGGTGTGGATTGATTTCTATCTGCCGCCGAATACTCCGGCTGGCACCTATCGGGGACGGGTGACGTTCACCACGGGGAAAGAAAGCCGGAGCTGGCCGGTGGAAGTTACCAGTTACGGCTTCAACCTGCCGCGGAAAAGCAGTATTGAGAACCAGTTCTGGTTCAGTCTTTACCGCTGGAAAAACTTCTACGGCACCCTTGATTATACGCCGGAGCTTTACGCTAAACATGCGGCAGTACTGTCCCGGTACCGCATCAGTTGTCTTCCTTCTGACTGGATTATTATGTGGGACAAAATCAGGGTCTACTACGAAGAAGACGGTCGTTTCACCTTTGATTTCAGCGAACTGGACAAATTTATCAAGATCGGACTGGAGGCTGGTTCCAATACCTACTGGGCTTCCCTTGGCTGCAACTTAGGCTCGCTCACACCCTTTTCTCGCCCCTGGACAAAAGTGATTGACCGGAAAACCGGTAAGGAAACTACTCTGGACAGGGTGATGAAGGACTGGCTGGACAAGTTCAGGGAAGGAAAGACCTACTGGGACGAGAATCCGATGTACCGGGATTACCTCCAGGCATATGTGGCTCATCTGAAAGAACTGGGCCTTCTTGAGACAGCATACTGGGAGATTTATGACGAACCCAACGACAACAGCCGCTGGCTGGACATGTTGCGGCACCACCGGTGGTTGCGGCAGTTTGTACCGGAACTGAAACTTTTCAATTTTGGGGTGGAGCCAACCCAGGTGAAGGCTGGCCAGAACGCCCTGGGTCTGATTGATTGCTGGGCGCCGCACATTGACGGTCTTGACGAGCCGGAGATTCTGGCGGCGATGAAGGAAAGAAGGCAGAAGTACGGTGAGAAGTACTGGTTTTATACCTGCGGAGAAAGAGTAAACAAGGAAGGCGAGTACGCTCCCTTTATCACCTATTACCGGCCATACCTGACAGTCCGCATCCATCCCTGGATTGCCTGGAAGTATGAGACCGACGGGTTCTTTATCTTTGCCTTAAGCAGTGTACCTGATGATAACGTGAAGAAAAATCCGGAAGAACGCTGGCCGAAAACCGAGTGGTCAGATGGGGCTTACCGGGGCTGCGGCACCCTGGTCTATCCCGGGCCTGAGTACCAGGTGATACCCGGAATGAGGCTGGCCCATCTGCGTGACGGATTAGAAGACTACGAATACTTTGCGATTTTGAGAAACAGGTTGAAGTCTGGAGCCGGCACCAAACAGTGGCAGTCGGCGGCGAAAAAGGCCCTGAAAATTGAACCGGAAATCGTCAGGGATATTTACCACTGGACTAAAGATGTCAGCCTGCTGGAAGCCAAACGGGCCAGCCTGGCCAGCCTGATTCAGACTTCTTTGAGGCCTCAGAAAAAGTCCGGTGCCCAAAAATGATTTTCAGAAGAGGATGAGAAGATTCGTTCAGGAACCAGCCAGGAAAATTCCTGTGAATGAGGAAGCAGAGGTCGTGGTTTTCGGCGGCTGCACCGGAATCTGTGCCGCGGTGGCTGCGGCCAGACAGGGTATCAGTGCTCTCCTGGTGATGGTCAACTGCATGCAGTTAGGCCAGGCCGCTGGAGTTGCCGCGGCTCTGGCAGTAAAAAAAGGTCTTAACCCGAAGGAAGTGCCTGCTGGAGAGATTCAACAACGGCTCAGGGAGTTAGGCGGGTAACAAGGCGGAGAGGTAGTGTCAAAAAATGAATGAAAGAGGAATGAAAAGAAAGGGAACGAACTGGCTCACTCAAGCTGCTCCGGCACAGACAAGGACTACGCCGAAATCGGTTGCTCGGCGAACTCGCTCGCCCAGAGGCGAGCTCAGA